>JBBRVH010000066.1:0-18109 GCA_038246995.1 Sphingomonadales bacterium | reverse complement strand
GCGCTTGTCGCCGAATGACTCGCGCTTGTCGCAGAATGACCCGCGTCGGTTGCCGAATCACGACCGCCTGCTGAGATGGCGGTGTTCACGCCGGTAACGGCGACCGATCTCGCTGCGTTCCTGATGCGCTATGACGTCGGCATCGCGATCAGTTTCAAGGGCATCGCCGAAGGCGTCCAGAACAGCAATTTCCTCGTCGAAACGACCCGCGGCCGCTTCATCCTGACGCTGTATGAAGAACGCGTCGATCTCGATGACCTGCCGTGGTTTCTCGCCTTGATGACTCATCTCGCCGACAAGGGCCTGCCGGTGCCGCGACCGATCACCGATCGCGACGGCACGGCACTCCAGACGCTCAATGGCCGCCCGGCGTGCATGATCGAATTCGTGACGGGCGTGTCGGTATCGGAACCTTCTACCGACAATTGCCACGCGATGGGCGCAGCGCTGGGCCGGCTGCACGCCGCAACGGTGGATTTCCGCCAGCCCCGCCCCAACAGCCTGGGGGTGGCAGCATGGCCGGCGATGGTCGATCGCTGCCAGGGCCGATTTGCCGAAATCGATCCCCGACTTGCAACCATCATCACCGACGGACTGGCAGCGACACGCGAATGGCCCGTCGGCCTGCCCGGCGGCGCGGTCCACACCGATCTGTTTCCCGATAATGTGCTGCTTTCGGGAACCACCGTCACCGGGCTCATCGATTTCTATTTCGCCTGCACCGATGCCCATGCCTATGATTATGCCGTCACCCACGCCGCCTGGTGTTTTTCGGCGGTCGGGGCGGTGCATTACCCCGAACGCGCTGCGGCGCTGGCGGCGGGCTATGCCGAAACGCGGGGGCTGTCGGCGGCCGAAATCGCGGCGCTGCCACGCCTTGGCGAAGGCGCCGCACTGCGCTTCACCCTCACCCGCGCCTATGACTGGATCAACACGCCACCGGGCGCACTCGTTACCCGCAAGGACCCGATGGCCTTTGCGCGGCGGTTGCAATGGTATGCAAGGGCGACGCCGGCGATGGTGCTCGGCAATTTCGATGCGCCCGCCGCAGGGCTGCGGCGATGAGCGACCTCCCCAAGGTCGTCATTGCCACCGATGGCGCCTGCAAGGGCAACCCCGGCATCGGCGGCTGGGGCGCCCTGCTGCGCGCCGCCAATGGCACCGAAAAGACGCTGTGCGGCGCCGAAGCGCATACCACCAACAACCGGATGGAATTGACCGGTGCGATCGAGGCCTTGAAGGCCCTCACCCGCCCGGCCGAGGTCATCTTGTCGACCGACAGCGTCTATGTCCGCGATGGCATCACCAAATGGATCCATGGCTGGAAAAAGAACGGCTGGAAAACGGCGGACAAGAAGCCGGTGAAGAATGCCGAATTGTGGCAGGCGCTGCTCGACGCCGCGGCGCGCCACAAGGTCGAATGGCGCTGGGTCAAGGGCCATGCCGGCGATCCCGACAATGAACGCGCCGACATGCTCGCCAATGAAGCGATCACCAATTTGCGTAGCGAGCAAGGTAACCGCCGCAGCGCTTGACACCCTGGCACTCGCCGAACTGCGCATTCGCGTTTGCTCTGGCTCGCTGACAGGCCGGCCGACGCGGCGAGGGTCTTGGCGCCGATGGCGTTTTCACTGTACGAAAGCAGCGCGTCGGCCTTTGCACGGCGCCTGCTCGATACCGCCCGCGAAGACGACAAGCCGGGATTTCTGGCCCTCATTCGCCAGTAACGGCCGTTTCAGCCGTCAGGCGCCGGATCGACGCCATAGGTCCAGGCCAGCCGAAACTGCATCGGCAGCGTTTCGACCATCACCTGCGCCTGCCAGCCGCCCTTGCCCGCTTCGTGCGCGGTTTCGATGGCCACGCGCGTCGCGGCTTCGGCATCGTCGTAATAGCCGTAGTTGATGCCCTGGTGGTTGATGCGCCATTTGCCGGCATCGCGGATCACGGCATAGCGGGCGTGGTGCATCGGGGGTTCCTCAGGTGATTGCAGCCGTTGAAGTCGGGATGGCGGCGCGGTGCGTCAAGGTCCGACTGGACAAGCAAAACGGCCGCTGCGTTGCAGGCACCGCCACGGGGAGCGCACCATGACCGACACGCACCATCTCGATCGCCGCACGTTATTTGCCGGCGCGACGCGCGCGGCGCGGGGCCAACCCAAGGTGGAGGGGCTGGCCGGCTGCACTGCCGGGTTCGTCTGTTTCCTGGATGAAATGGCCGGCATCAACTGAGGCTGGCGCCGTTCAGTCCGTAGCGACCCGGCGGCGGCGGCGCGAAGCGAAAACGATGCCACCGGCACCGATGCAAAGCGCGAGCCAGCAGGCAAGCTCGCTGCGATCGTCGTTCGGCACCGGGGTAACGATGGCCGGCTCGGCTGGCGCCACCTTCGCTGCCGGGCGCAGTTCGATCGGCGTTGCCGCGATCAGCAGCGGCGCGCACAGCGCCAACAGCGACAGGCCGGGACCGCCCCTCGATGTGCCGTTCGAGACGGCGGTGAACAGCGTTTTGCGCATCGACCTCTCCCTGCCAAACCCACGTTCAAGTTCTAACGTGCGAGTGTGCCAAAGAGATTACAATCGTCAAGTCACTGAAAAAAAATACTGTTGCATCGCATCAAATGGCGATGAAGCGATCCACCCCGCTGGCATCGCGCAGGCGCTTGAGGCGACCGCGTTCCTCCAGCCAATGCAGGTGCGCCACGGCCTCGCCGGTCGCGATGCCATAATCGCTCTCGCCGATCGGTTTCCGGAACAGTGTCGAAAAACTCTCCACTGCCGTCCGCGGCGTGGCGCAAAGTGCGACGAGTTTTTCAAGCTTGTCGGCATGATCGGCAGCGAGCTGGTCGAGCCGCACATGCAGGCCGCGAAACGGCTCGTTGTGCGCCGGCAACACGAGCGTCGCCAGATCGATGGCGCGCAGCGTGTCGATGCTTTCGAGCCAGTCTCCCAGGGGATCGGCATAGGGTTCGGTCGGGTAGACCGAGACGTTCGAAGTGATGCGCGGCAGCACCTGGTCGCCCGAGATCATCAGGCCGTCATTACTGAGCAGGCACGAATGTTCGGGAGAATGGCCGCGACCGGTAACGATGGTCCATTTGCGGCCGCCGATGGCCAGCACATCGCCATCCCTGATGCGCTTGAACCCGGCGGGCAGCGGCCGCACGATCCGGTTGAAATGCCCCCAGCCGCGGTTGCGCAAATTGGCGAGCGCTTCGTCGGGCCAGCCGGCGCGGATGCTGAAGTCCACGGCTTCGGGCGGCGGTTCGGCGCGGATATCGAGCGTCAGGGTGCGCGCCAGCAGATATTCGGTGCGCGCGATCTCCAGCGGCACGTTCCAGCGCTGGCACAGCCAGCCGGCCATGCCGATATGATCGGGATGGTAATGCGTCACAATGACCCGGGTGACCGGCTTGCCCGCCAGCGGCCCCTTGAACAGCGCATCCCAGGCCTTGCCGGCGCCGGGCAGCGCAATGCCGGTATCGACCAGCACCCAGCCGGCGTCATCCTCCAGCGCCCACAGGTTGATATGGTCGAGCCCGCCCATCGGCAACGGAAAGCGGATCCAGCGCACGCCGGGGGCGACCTCGAACGCTTCGCCCGGCCCCGGCACCCAGCGGCCGAAGGGGTAATGCAGCCCGCGCAGGTCTTCGGGCACGCGCGGCGCATCGGGGCTGGCAAGGATGCGCGCGGGAACCGGCGCAACACCCGGGTCGGTTAGCGACTGGTCTGACATTGTCTCTGTGTAGGTTGACGTAAGCGGCAAGTCGAATCGTCTCTTGCAGACGAAAGAGCTTAAAGGAATAGGGTGGGCCCATGCACCCCAATGCCGCCTTTCGTTTCAAGCCCGATGATCCGGCCCTCGCTTTCGTGGCGGCGCACGGCTTTGCCCATCTGTTCGGCATGACCCCCGATGGCCCGCGGGTAGCGCATGCGCCGCTGCTGGTGCTGGCGGGCGGCACATTGGGCTTTCACCTGGCCAATCAGAATGCGCTGACGCCGCATCTCGATGGCGAACCCGTGCTCGCCAGCATCGGTGGGCCGGGCAGCTATGTCAGCCCCAATTGGTATGCCGACCCGGCCGCCGCCGTGCCGACGTGGAATTACCGCACGGTGGAAATCGAAGGCCAGGTGCGCCAGATGAGCGCCGACGAACTCGAAGACCTGCTCGATCTGGCGTCCGCCACCTTCGAACCGCGGGTCGGCGAGAACTGGACGATGGCCAAGATGGCGCGGCCGCGCGCCGAAGCGATGATGCGCGGCATCACCGGCTTCGAACTCACCCCGACCATTGTGCGCAGCACCGACAAGGCCAGCCAGAACCGCAGCGAGGCCGATGCCCGCGGCGTTGTCACCGCCATGGAAAAGCTTGGCGACATCGCCGGCGCCGCCGCGATCCGGCGCACGCGGGGATGGTGAAGCTTGCGGTCTTCGATTGCGACGGCACGCTGATCGACAGCCAGGTCAACATCCTGCGCGCCATGCGGCAAAGTTTCGATCGTCATGGCCTCCCCGTGCCGGCAGACCATGATATTCGCCGGGTCGTCGGGCTCAGCCTTGTCGAAACGATGCGGGTGCTCTTGCCCGAAGCCGAGCCGGCGCTGCATGCGGCGCTGGCGCAGGATTACAAACAGGCGTTCTGGCGGCTGCGTGCCGACAAGGCGCTGGACCCCGAACCGCTGTATGATGGCATCGCCGATTTGCTCGACAGCTTGCGCGATGGCGGCTGGCTGCTCGGCGTTGCCACCGGAAAATCGGATCGCGGCCTCGCGCTGGCGCTGGAACATCACGGCCTGGCCGATCATTTCATCACGCTGCAGACCGCCGACCGCCACCCGTCGAAGCCGCATCCCTCGATGCTGTGGACCGCGCTCGCCGATGCCGGGGCACAGTCGCACCAGGCCTGCATTATCGGCGATACGGTTTTCGACATGGCGATGGGCGCCAACGCCGGGGTGCGCGCCATCGGTGTCGATTGGGGGTATCACGATGCCGCCGAACTGGTCGACGCGGGGGCTATCGGCGTGGCAATGGATGCGGCCGAGTTACAAGGCCTGATCGATGGATGAACCGCCGCCGCTGACCGTCGACGAAGCGAAAAAGCGCTATTTCGCCTATCTTGCGATCAAGTTGATGGGCCTCGTCAACCTGTTCGGTGGCGTGTTCCTGTCTCGGGATGGTATCACGATCATCAGCGGCCTGATGGTCGCTGCCGGGCTGGCCAGCCTGTTGCTGCGCCCGCATCGCCTCGGCCTGACCGGCAAACGCAAGCCATGAAGCGCTTTTACAAACAGGCCGCTGTCACCGGCGACGGCCCCTTCGGCGTGGCGCTCGATGGCCGGCCGCTGCGCACCCCGTCGCGCGCGGCGCTGGCGGTGCCGACGCTGGCGCTCGCCGAAGCGATTGCGGGCGAATGGAACGCACAAGGCGAAGAAATCCACCCACGCACCATGCCGCTCACCGGCCTGTCGAACGCCGCCATCGATCGGGTGGCGCCCGACCCGACCGCTTTTGCCGATGGCCTGTCGGTCTTTGCCGAAAATGAACTGCTCGCTTATCGCGCCGACCATCCCCCCGTGCTCGTGGCGCATCAGGCGGCGCACTGGGACCCGTGGCTGGCCTGGGCGCGGGCGCGATACGATATCGACTTCACCCTGGTGGCCGGCATCATCCACTTGGCCCAACCGCCCGCCACGCTGGCCCGCCTCGCCGCCGCCTACCGCGCCTTCGACAGTTTCCGGCTGGCAGCGCTCAACCCCATCGTCACCATCTCGGGATCGGCGGTCATCGGCCTTTGTGTTGCGGCGGGCGAGATGGACGCCGCAACCGCCTGGGCAATCGGCCATCTCGATGAATTGTGGCAGGCCGAACAATGGGGCAAGGATCCGCTCGCCGAAGCCGGGCACAAGGAACGTCAGGGCGATCTGGCCGCAGCAGTGGCGATGCTGGCGTTGCTCGGGCGTGACTGAAAACGATTGTCATTCCGGGCGTGACCCGGGACGACAGGTGGGGTGGCGAACGATTTACACCCCCATCTGCTGCCGATCGACCGGACTTGCCTCTTTACCTGACCGCCGCCGCTGCTAAGCAAAGCGCGCTCATCCTTGGGGAACAAGATGCTCAAGACCCTCGCCGAACTCGAACGCCGCCGCGATGCCGCCCATGCCGGGGGTGGCCCCAAGCGCGTTGCCGCCCAACATGCCAAGGGCAGGCTCACCGCGCGCGAACGGCTCGACATTTTGCTCGATCCGGGTTCGTTCGAGGAACTCGACATGTATGTCGAACATAATTGCGTCGATTTCGGCATGGCCGAACAGATCATCCCCGGCGATGGCGTCGTCACCGGGTCGGGCACCATCAACGGCCGGCTGGTGTTCGTATTTTCACAGGATTTCACCGTATTCGGCGGTTCGCTGTCGGAACGCCATGCGCAGAAAATCTGCAAGATCATGGACATGGCGATGAAGGTCGGCGCGCCGGTAATCGGCCTCAACGACAGCGGCGGCGCCCGCATCCAGGAAGGCGTGGCGTCGCTGGGCGGCTATGCCGAGGTGTTCCAGCGCAACGTCCTCGCCTCGGGCGTGGTGCCGCAGATTTCACTGATCATGGGCCCCTGCGCCGGTGGTGCCGTCTATTCGCCGGCGATGACCGACTTCATCTTCATGGTGAAGGATTCGTCCTACATGTTCGTCACCGGCCCCGATGTGGTCAAGACGGTGACCAACGAAGTGGTGACGCAGGAAGATCTTGGCGGCGCCATCACCCATACGACGAAATCGGGCGTTGCCGATGTGGCAATGGAAGATGACGTCGATGCGCTGCTGCGCACCCGGCTGTTCTTCGATTTCCTGCCACTCAACAATCGCGACGGTTCGCCGTATCGCCCGTCGGCGGATGATCCGGCGCGCATCGAACTCAGCCTCGACACGCTGGTGCCGCCATCGGCGAACAAGCCGTACGACATGCACGAATTGATCCGCAAGGTGGCCGACGAAGGTGAATTCTTCGAACTGCAACCCGGCCATGCCGGTAACATCATCATCGGTTTCGCCCGCATCGAAGGCCATAGCGTGGGCATCGTCGCCAACCAGCCGATGGTGCTGGCTGGCTGTCTGGATATCAATTCATCGAAGAAAGCCGCGCGTTTCGTGCGTTTTTGCGATGCCTTTTCCATCCCGATCGTCACCTTCGTCGATGTGCCGGGCTTCCTGCCCGGCGTCGCGCAGGAACATAACGGCATCATCAAGCACGGCGCCAAGCTGCTGTTCGCCTATGC
Organism: Sphingomonadales bacterium; assembly: GCA_038246995.1. Classification (GTDB taxonomy): domain Bacteria; phylum Pseudomonadota; class Alphaproteobacteria; order Sphingomonadales; family Sphingomonadaceae; genus Sandarakinorhabdus. The sequence goes on along the minus strand of JBBRVH010000066.1, from coordinate 10,840 downwards.
CGAAGCCACCGTGCCCAAAATCACCGTCATCACCCGCAAGGCCTATGGCGGCGCCTATGACGTGATGGCATCGAAGCATCTGCGCGGCGATTTGAACTATGCCTGGCCGACTGCTGAAATCGCCGTGATGGGCGCCAAGGGGGCGGTGGAAATCATCTTCCGCGGCAAAAGCCCGGAGGAAATCGCCGAGCGCACCGCCGAGTATGAAGCGCGCTTCGCCAACCCGTTCGTTGCCGCGTCAAAGGGCTTCATCGACGAAGTCATCATGCCGCATTCGACCCGAAAGCGCATTGCCAAGGGCCTGCAGAAGCTGCGCACCAAGAAGCTTGAGAACCCCTGGAAGAAGCACGACAATATACCGCTTTAATCGTCTTCGGTGAGCGCGCGAAGCCGCGCGACATCGCGGATGACAACGCTGCGATACCCGGCGCCGATGATTCCGGCATCGGCAAATTCGGCAAGGATCGGGCTCGCGCTGTGCCGGCTGAGATTGGCCATTGCGGCGATTTCGGACTGGGTGATCACCAGCGATCCCGAAGGTTCACCTTTGAAGCGGCAGTCGGCCAGCCGCAGCAATGTCGCTGCCAATCGCTGTCGGCTGTTGGCGATCATCAGGTCGTTTCCAATCGTCGCTGCGATCAGCGATTGATCAAAGGTCAAACGGCCGATCTCGCGCCAATAACAGCCCCGATCCGCGAGCAGATTGAGAAGTGGCTGGTGCGGCACAAGCACTGCACTGACAGCGCCGCGCGCGACCAGGGTTGCCTGCAATTCGACATTGTTGAGCAACGGTCCCGTGCCCAGCCAGAAACCGGGCCCGCATAAATGAACCATCGGCGCCGACGGTCGCGCCAGCGCGTGCAGCATGCCGGCGCTGCCCTTGCGAATGCCGATCATGCCACGCCCGCGTTCCCCCGCCTGCCATATCACCTGGCCATCGTTGAAGCAGCGCGGCATCGCGAGTGCGAGCATGGCGGCGCGGAACTCCGGCACGGCATCGCGCAACCAACCGATCGTACCGAGTTCGTCATTCGCCGCCAACGCCATGCCGTCGCCCCCCCGAGCGGTTAACAATGACGAATTATCTACATTCCTTCTGGACTGGCAAGACTATTCGACGATGGATGGCGTTGCAGCCGTCGGCAGGGCAAAGCATTCCACAAGCGTGCCCGAACGGCCGCAAAGGGAGATTGCTTTGATCGGTCGTTTCATGGCTGTCGCGCTGTTGGCAAGCGCCGCGCCGGTCTTGGCTGCCGATGCCGATATCATCTGGTTCGGCGGGCCGATCATCACGGTCGCCGACAAGACGCCCCGCGCCGAAGCCGTGGCGGTGAAGGATGGCCGCATCGTTGCGGTTGGCACGAAGGCTGCCGTGATGAAGGCCGAACAGGGCAAGGCGACGCGTCTGGTCGATCTCGCCGGGCACACGCTGGTGCCGGGCTTTGTCGATGGCCATGGCCATCTCAGCGGGGTCGCCATCCAGGCGGTATCCGCAAACCTGCTGCCGCCACCCGATGGCCCGGCGACCTCGATCGCCGATATCCAGCGCATCATGCGCGATTTCATCGCGACTTCGCCCGCCGCAAAAGCCGGGCTGGCGATCGGCTTCGATTATGACGATTCGCAACTCGCCGAGCGTCGTGCGCCGACGCGGCAGGAGCTTGATGCGGTTTCCACCACCATTCCGATCATGATCATCCACCAATCGGGGCATCTTGGTGCCTTCAACAGCCTGGCGCTCGAACGCGCCGGCATCACGGCGGCGAGCCCCGATCCGTCGGGCGGCGTCATCCAGCGCGAGGCCGATGGCAAGACCCCCGCCGGCGTGCTCGAGGAAAGTGCGCTCGGGCTGGCCGCCTACAAGCTGTTCCCCAAATCGACGCCCGAACAGGGTGTCGCGATGATCGGCGCCGCGCAACGGATCTACATGGCCAATGGCTATACCACGGTGCAGGACGGCAAGACCGATGGGCAATCGATGGCGATGCTGATCGGCGCCGCGACGGCCGGGGTGCTGAAGATCGACGTTGTATCCTACGCCGATCTGATCACGCTGCACGACAAGCCGGTGCTGCAGGGACCGTTGGTCAGCGCCACCTATACCGATCATTTCCGCATCGGCGGGGTCAAGCTGACCTTCGATGGCTCGCCGCAGGGCAAGACGGCGTGGTTCACCAAGCCCTATTTCCAGGTGCCGGCGGGGCAAAAGGCCGATTATGCCGGCTATCCGGCCTTCCCCAAGCCCGGCGAAGCGCAGGGCTGGGTCGACATGGCGTATCGCAACAAGTGGCAATTGCTGATCCATGCCAATGGCGATGCCGCGATCGACGCACTGATCAGGACGGTGGGCAGTGCCCAGGCGCAATTCGGCGGCGTGGATCGCCGCACCGTGATGATCCATGGCCAATATCTGCGCGCCGACCAGATCGCGCCGTTGAAAACGCTCGGCGTGTTCCCGGCGCTATTCCCGATGCACACCTTCTACTGGGGCGACTGGCACCGCGAATCAGTGGCCGGGCCGGAACGCGCCGAATTCATCTCCCCCACCCGCGCGGTACGCGACGCGGGGATGAAGCTGAGCATCCACCATGATGCGCCGGTCACCTTTCCCAATTCGATGCGTGTGTTCGACAGCGCGGTCAATCGCACGACGCGCAGCGGCCGCGTGCTCGGCCCAGGCCAGCGACTGACCCCGATGGAGGCGCTGCAGGCGATGACGATCTGGCCCGCTTACCAGCATTTCGAGGAAGCGACCAAGGGCAGCATCGAGCCCGGCAAGCTGGCGGACCTCGTCATCCTCGACAAGAACCCGCTGACGGTGCGGCGCGCCAAGATCAAGGATATCAAGGTATTGGAGACGATAAAAGCCGGCGTCACGGTGTATTCGGCGGGCCAATAGCCATCAGGCGAGCAGCACGCCGACAGCGGTCGTGACGAAGCCCTGCAACCGTTCACGCGCTGCGCCGGCGCGGGCGCGGGTGGCGAGGCTGTGGAGAGTGGCAGCGACCAGCATGGCGCGCGCCGCGATATCGAAATCGGCAGGCAGTTGCCCATCGGCCACGGCAATCGCCAGCCGTTCGCCGATGACCGTGTCGAGCGTCGCCAACACCGCCGCCAGCCTGGCCCGAATGTCGGCATCGGCCACGGCTTCGGTTGCCGCGGTGCCGACCGCGAGGCAACCACGCGGCCCCAAGCGCCCGGCGCTGTAGAAATCCAGCGCCGCGGCGAACAGCGCGGTCAGCGCGGCGTGTACATCGCTTGCCGACCACAAGGCGGCGCGCAACTGTGCTTCGGCATCGCTGCGATAACGATCGAGCACCGCCAGATACATCGCCTGCTTGTCGCCAAAGGCCGCATAGAGGCTGGGCCGGTTCATCGCGGTGGCCGCCGCCAATGCATCGAGCGGCGTGGCGGCAAAGCCATGGTCCCAGAACGCCCCGGTCAACGCCTGCAAGGCGGCGTCGCGATCATAGGCCGGCGGGCGACCGCGTGGGCGACCGCGTGGGCGCGGTTGAGACATTTATATACCAGTTCGCATAAAAATATTGACGCTGATTATTTTATGCATAACAGTACAAAAATCAACTGCCAGACGAAGGAAAGCCGCCATCATCCTGTATTTTGCCCCGCTGGCCTGTTCGCTGGCCAGCCGTATCGCATTGTACGAAGCCGGGTTGCCGGCGAAATTCGAGGACGTTGTCCTTTCGACAAAGCGATTGAAAAATGGCGGTGATTTCATGCCGCTCAACGCCAAGGGCCAGGTGCCGGCGCTGGAGCTCGACGATGGCGATGTCATCACCGAAGGCCCGGCGGTGCTGCAATATATCGCCGATCTGGCGCCCGCCAGCGGGCTGGCACCGCCGGCAGGCACGCGCGATCGTGTCCGGTTGCAGGGCTGGCTCAACATGCTGGCAACCGAATTGCACAGCAATTTCGTCGCCTTCATTCACCCGGCGTCACCGCCCGATGCCAAGGCCTTTGCGACGCTGCGCATCACGCCACGGCTCGATCTGCTCGCAGCGCATCTCGCCGGGCGCGATTTCCTGATGGACGATTTCAGCGTGGCCGATGCCTATCTCGTCACCATTCTCGGCTGGACCGAGCATTGCCGGATCGATCTCGGCAACTGGCCGGTTCTGGCCGATTATCGCGCCCGGATGCGGGCGCGGCCGGCAGTGGCGCGAGCGCTGGGCGAGGAACTGGCGCTGCGCGCGGCGTAACGCACTTTTGCGCCGGCGGCGCGGGCAGGCTATGCCCGCACCATGCTCGCGCCGACGCTTTATGACCTGTTGAAATTCCTGCACATCACCGGGGTGGTGATGTTGATGGGCAACATCACCGTCACCGCCATCTGGAAATTTTTCGCCGATCGCGACGGCCGCGCGCAGGTGCTGGGCTTTGCGCAAAAGCTCGTCACCTACACCGACTGGGCGATGACGGTCTGGGGGGTGATCCTGACCATGGGCGGCGGCTATGGCATGGCGCTGACGGCCGGGATCGACCTGTTCGGCAACCGCTGGCTGGCCTGGTCGCAGGGCCTGTTCCTGGCTGCAGGGTTGATCTGGCTGGGCCGGATCGTGCCGTTGCAAATTGCCCAGGCGCGTATGGCGCGCGATTTTGCCGACGGCGGGCCGGTGCCGGAGGCGTACCGCAGCGCCAGCCGGGCGTGGATTTTCTGGGGGCTGGTTTCCACCGTGCCACTAGTTGCCGCCACCTGGCTGATGGTCGCCAAGCCGGCGTGATGCCTGCCGATTGAATCGGTGGCTGCACAGGATCGCGCGCGTTTCAGGCCTGTCGCTGCCGGAAAACCCCGCCGAAACCGCGTCACAAACTGTCACATGAAAAAAAACTTGTGCAGAGGCGGAATTCGCCAAACCATTAGCTTCGCTTGGATTTTCACAAGACGCAATTGCTACGAGAATGACATTAGCGCGCTTTGATGACAGTTTGATGACACAAACCTCTTGATCCCACCCCGAAACGAGCGCAACTTTCACTCACGGGCCGCAAGGTCAGTGCTTCCCGAGTTGAAACGCAAATCGGGTAAAAGGAAATCATCTATCGCCGCAGTGCGTGAAGGAGAAGATCAATGGCAGGTAAGTTCGCATCGCCCCTTGTCACCAACGGCCTGATGGCTGGTATGACAATGGCTCTCATGACTATTGCAACCCCCGCCATGGCCGGCACGCCGTTACTCAACGATCAGGTTTCGATTTCGACTGCGAATCTCGATCTTGCTACGCCACAAGGTCGCCAGATGCTTGAACGCCGCGTCAATGCCGCCGTCAGTACACTGTGCGGCGCCCCGGTTTTCGGCGATCGCGACGAAGCGGAAGCGTTGCGCGCCTGCCGCGAGGAAGCCCTCAGCGCCGTGCAACCCCAGGTCAAGGCCATGCTTGGCCGCGCCAACGTCACCGTCGCTTCGGCCCGCTGACACCAACCGGCACCGCCAGCCGCCGTTGCGCCATCCGGTGCGACGGCGGTTTGCTGTTCGGCAGTCTTGCGCCGCCCGCGCAGGCGGTTAAGGGAAGACCATCGTTTCGCACGGGGCCCGCCAGCGCATGTTCAAGAAGATCCTGATCGCCAACCGCGGGGAAATCGCCTGCCGGGTCATTCGTACCGCCCGCGCCATGGGCATCGCCACCGTTGCCGTCTATTCCGATGCCGACGCCAATGCGCTGCACGTCGCCATGGCGGATGAAGCGGTCCATCTCGGCCCGCCGCCCGCCAGCGAATCCTATCTGGTTGCCGACAAGATCATCGCCGCCTGCCTCGCCACCGGTGCCGAAGCCGTCCACCCCGGCTATGGCTTCCTGTCCGAACGCGCCAGCTTCGTCGAAGCCTTGAGCGCGGCCGGCATCGCCTTCATCGGTCCGCCGGCCGGCGCCATCGCAGCAATGGGTGACAAGATCGAATCGAAGCGCCGGGCGCTTGCCGCCGGCGTTTCGGTGGTGCCGGGTTTCGTCGGCGAAATCGATGATACCGAACACGCCGTGCGCATCGCGTCGGAAATCGGCTATCCGGTGATGATGAAGGCCAGCGCCGGCGGCGGCGGCAAGGGCATGCGCCTCGCCTGGAGCGAAGCCGATGTCCGCGAAGGTTTCGAAGCCACCAAGCGCGAAGGCCTTGCCAGTTTCGGCGACGACCGGGTGTTCATCGAAAAATTCGTCGAACAGCCGCGCCACATCGAAATCCAGCTGATCGGCGATGCCCAGGGCAATGTCATCTACCTCAACGAGCGCGATTGTTCGATCCAGCGCCGCCACCAGAAGGTGGTGGAGGAAGCCCCCTCCCCGTTCGTGACGCCCGAAATGCGCAAGGCGATGGGCGAACAGGCCGTCGCGCTGGCGAAAAACGTCGGCTACACCAGCGCCGGCACGGTGGAATTCATCGCCGGCGCCGATCGCAGCTTCTACTTCCTTGAAATGAACACCCGGCTCCAGGTCGAACACCCGGTCACCGAATGCATCACCGGGCTCGATCTGGTCGAACTGATGATCCGCGTTGCCGCTGGCGAAGCGCTGCCCTTCACACAAGCCGATGTCCGCCTCGATGGCTGGGCGATCGAAACCCGTGTCTATGCCGAAGATCCCTATCGCGGCTTCCTGCCCTCCATCGGTCGCCTGAGCGCTTGCCAGCCACCGGAGGCCGGGCGCAGTGTTGGTGGGCGCCCGGGAGAAGGGCGCGGGGGCCAATCGCTGGTCCGCATCGATACCGGCGTTGTCGAAGGCGCCGAAATCAGCATGTTCTACGATCCGATGATCGCCAAGCTGATCACCTACGCCCCGACGCGGGCCGAAGCGATCGCCGCACAGGCCGATGCGCTCGATCGCTATCTCATCCGCGGCATCAGCCACAATATCGATTTCCTGTCGGCGATCATGGCGCACCCGCGTTTCCAGGCTGGCGACAATGTCACCACCGGCTTCATCGCCGAGGAATATCCCGATGGCTTCCACGGCGCCCCCATCGATCCCGAAACGCGCCTTGCCATCGCCGCTGCCGCCGGGGTGGTGCAGGCCATCGAGGCCGAACGCGCCCAGCTCATCGACGGGCAATTGTCGGGCCATGGCGCCGAATATGGCGAGGATTGGGTTGTCGAACTGGCGGGCGAACAGATCCCGATCACCGTATCGGGCGATGGCGCGCGCTTCGAAATCGCCATCGGTGACCATGATATCGGCGTTGCGACCGACTGGCGCGTCGGTTCCCCGCTGTTCGAAGCCGATATCGATGGCACGCCGCGCAGCCTGACGATCGAGAAACAGGGCAGCGGCCTGCGCATCACCACCCGCGGCGCCGCGCACCGTGTCCGCGTCCTCACCCCCCGCGCCGCCGAACTGGCACGCTTCATGATCCCCAAGGTCGCGCCGGACATGAGCAAGTTCCTGCTCTGCCCGATGCCCGGCCTGGTGGTTTCGGTTGCAGTTGCCGAAGGCGACAAGGTTGAGGCCGGGCAGCAGTTGGCGACGGTCGAAGCCATGAAAATGGAGAATATCCTGCGCGCCGAAAAATCGGGCACCATCGGCAAGGTCCACGCCAAGGCAGGCGATTCACTCGCGGTGGACGCGGTGATTCTGGAATTCGAAGGCTGACACGCCGGCCGCTGTCGGGCGCGTGCAAGCGCCGGACTGGTGATATCGGGGTGGCGGGGAACCTTACCGCAAAACAGCGCCTTCGTGGCGCAGCAACCAGGCCTTGCGCTCCACCCCGCCGGCATAGCCGGTCAGCGTGCCCGACGCGCCGATGACGCGGTGGCAGGGGACGACGATACCGATCGGGTTGGCGCCATTGGCCAGCCCGACGGCGCGGGCGGCACCGGGCTTGCCGATGCGGGCGGCAAGCGCGCCATAGCCGCAGGTTTCACCCGCCGGAATGGTGCGCAGGGCGGCCCAGACCCGGCGCTGGAATTCGCTGCCGGCGGTTGCCACCGGCAGCGTATCGAGCGCCGCCAGATCACCGCCGAAATAGGCATCGAGCGCGGCGGTGATCGCTGCCGGTGCCGCGCCTTCGGACAAAACATATTGCCCGTAATGCCGCGCCAGCAGGCGGTGCAGGCGTTCTTCGAAATCGCTGAAATCGAGCGCGCGCAGCACGCCGTCGCCATCGCTGACGATGATCAGGTCGAACGCCGGGGCGGCGTAGCGGGACAAGGTGAAATCCATGATGGCGGCTCCTCGGGTGCGGCGGCGGCGGGCGGCGGGACTTTCGCCGTGCACCGCTTGAAAGACTTCGTTGAAGCGGCGCACGCTGCCGAAACCGGCTTCGGCGGCAATCTGTGCCATTGGCAGGCGGCCTTCGTCGACAAGGCGGACGGCAACCGCCACGCGTTTGGCCTGCGCCACCGCCACCGGCGACACGCCAAGATGACGGGCAAACAACCGCCGCACCTGGCGTTCGCCCACCCCCAGCCTGTCCCCCAGCGCTTCGACCGGCATTGCCGTTTCGACGGCATCGAGCGCACCCGCATCGATCAACCCGAGCGCGCGGCGCACGCTGGCGGCGCTGCCCTGCCACGCCGGGCTGCCCGGGGCCGCATCGGGGCGGCAACGCTTGCAGGCGCGAAAGCCCCAGCCTTGCGCCTGGGCCGCGCTGGCGGCGAAACGGCAGTTCCTGAACAAGGGCAGGCGCGCCGGACAGACCGGGCGGCAATAGATGCCGGTGGAGGTGACGCAGGTGAAGAACGCGCCATCAAAGCGGCGATCGCGGGCCTTGATCGCGGCATAGCAGGTGGCGGGATCGAACGGGTTCATGGCGGTGGTGTAGCGGCGTTGGCGCGCCGAGTCTGGCGGTTTTCGGACCTGTTTGTTCCCCTCCCCTGCAGGGAAGGGGAGATATCAGCTACGGCAGCCGAATTGCCCCTGTGCCGTCACACCGCATTCCGCGCGCTGGCCGCCGCGGTTGAAACGCAGCGAGGTGGCGCCCTTGGTGGTCAGCGCCACGACATCGGCAACACTGGCGACAGGCTGGCCCCCGACCGCTTCGATCAGATCGCCGGGTTTCAGGAACCCCAGCCGCGCCGCCGGCGCAGTGCCGAGAATCTGCACGACGACCACGCCTTCTTCGGGCAGGCCGACCCCCAGTTCCTGGGCATAGGCCGGTGACAGATTGGCCACTGTCACCCCGGCAAGGATCGACTGGCTGGCGATCTGGGTGAGTTGCCGCGCCGGTTTTTCGGGCGGCGGCGCGAGGGTGACGCTGACGGTCTGGTCCTTGCCGGCCCGGTACAGCCGCACATCGAGGGTGCGGCCCACGCCTTCGGTGGCGAGCGAATAACGCAATTGCCCGCCATCGGCGACTTCCTTGCCATCGACGGTGCGCAACACATCGCCAGCACGGATACCCGCCACGGCGCCCGGGCTGCCCGCCACGACGCCGGTGACGAGCAGCCCGCCGGGGCGATCGAGCCCGGCGAGGCGCGCGCTTTCGGCGGTCAGCGGTTCGCCTTCCACCCCGATCCAGCCCGATACCAGCTTGCCCTTGTCGGCCGCATTCAGGAATACCCGCACCATCTTCGACGGGATGGCAAAGCCGATACCGTTGGAGCCGCCGCCTTGCGAATAAATCGCGGTGTTGATGCCGATCAGCCGGCCCTGTGCATCGAGCAGCGCGCCGCCCGAATTGCCCGGGTTGATCGCGGCATCGGTCTGGATGAAGAACTGCCAGTCCGACACGCCAATGCCCGTGCGCGCGATGGCGGACACGATGCCGGTCGTCACCGTCTGGCCGACGCCGAAGGGGTTGCCGATGGCGATGGTGATATCCCCCACCTCGGAACGATCGCTGTCACCCATGCGAATAACCGGCAGCGCGGCGCCCTTGGTATCGACGCGCAGCAGCGCGAGATCGAGCCGGGCATCGGCAAACACCAGCTTGGCGGGATATTCGCGGCGATCGGCGAGCGAGACCAGGATCTGGTCGGCCCCGGCGACGACATGGTTGTTGGTGATGATCAGGCCGTCGGCGCCGACGATGACGCCGCTGCCCAGTGATTGCTGCACCCGCGGCTGCGGCGGCGCCCCGCCGAACGAGCGCCGGATGAATTCGTCCATCAACGTGGCGCGGCTGCGATCGACCTTGGCGGTGTAGATGTTGACGACGGCGGGCGCTGTCGCCTTCACCACCGGCGCGAACGACAGCGACATCTGGCTAGCCGACGACGGTGCGACACGATTGATCGGCGCGCTATCCATCGGCGCGATTTGCGCTGCGACCGAGGCATCACCGGTCCAGTTGTGGACGCCCAGCGCCAGCGCAATCCCGGCAAGCCCGCCCAGTGCCAGCCCGCCCACCAGTTTCAGCTGTTTGACCATTGATGCACCTGCCTCGAAGCTTTGTTCATTTTCCCAATTGTGCACCGCGCGTGAAGCGATGATGAACAATCGCGTTCGTGGCCTGTATTCGGGCGCACAACCTGGGGATAAAGATCGTGTCCCACAGCGTGGTGTAGGTCGCGGTTGGCCATCGGCGATCTTCGGTTAGGTTTGGGTTGCGACATCCAACCAACGGAGATCACCGATGACCGACGATACGATAAACCTGCAGGCACTTGTGGGAAAGAGCGCAGACGCTGATTTTTTTGCGCGAGATGATCGGCTTTGCCGCGCAGCGGCTGATGGCCCTTGAGGTGGGCAGCCTGACCGGCGCTGGCTATGGAGAGAAGAGCGATGACCGGCTCGCCCAGCGCAACGGTTACCGTGAGCGCGACTGGGAGACCCGTGCCGGCACTGTCGAACTGCGCATCCCCAAGCTCAGGAAGGGCAGCTACCTCCCCGGCTTTCTCGAGCCCGGACGCCTTGCCGAAAAGGCGCTGACCGCCGTCGTGCAGGAAGCGTATATC
>JBBRVH010000065.1:0-18197 GCA_038246995.1 Sphingomonadales bacterium | reverse complement strand
GTCAGCGTATCAGCGACAAACCATTCCTCGCTCAGATAGGCGTAAATGTCGAGATCGGCACCGACCGCCTGTTCGATGCGCAATGCCTGGTTCGGAAAAGGCCGGCGAACAATCTTTTCAGTCAGGGCAACCGCGCGCGCCGCGTTGGTGGCGCTGTAGGTCTTGGCGCGGTTCCACCCCGGGCTGTTGCCGCTGCCCGACAGTTTCGACAGATCGAAAGCGCCGCCGATAGTGCCCGCCAGGCCCTCAAGCCGGATGCGCGCAATAACGCCATTGCCATCGATGTTGCCGCCATTGGGCAACGCGCCCGGCCCCAGGATCTGGAAGGCGATAAGGTCACCCGTCGCCATCAGCCCTGCCCTCCGGCGCGCGCGCCCGCTGGCGCCGAAAATGCGAAATTGCGCATGGCGACCTCATCTGCTTGGGGAAAAAAGCGGGCCGGCACCGTATCGATGCCGGCCCGGAGTTCAGTTCAGGCGCTGAATTTCATCAGCTTGATCGCCCGGCTGTCGATAACCGTCCCGCCGACGCGCTTGGTGGCGTAAAAGTGCACGAACGGCTTGTTCGAGAAGGGATCGCGCAGCACCACCGTTTCGCGGCGCTGGGCAATGAGGTAACCCGCCTGGAAGTTGCCGAAGGCGATCGACAGGCTGTCGACCCCGACATCGGGCATCGCAGCGGCCTCCACCACCGGATAACCGAGCAAGGTCGCCGGCTGGTCGGCGGTCAGCGCCGGTTGCCACAGGAAGGCGCCGGTCGTGTCCTTGAACTTGCGGACCCGCGCCAGCGTTGCCGAATTCATCACGAACACCGCGCCCTGGCGATAAGGCGTCGCCAGCGCATGGACGAGATCGATCAACCGATCCTGCGGGTTGCTCGCGGCAAAGGCGCCGGCGGCCCCCGAAGCGATGGTCTGCAAGGTGCCGAACGCCCGCACCGTATCATCGGCCGTGCCATTCGGCGCCGCCAGGAAACCGCGCGGCTTGTTCACGCCATCGCCGGTGACGAACGCCACGCCTTCGGCCCGCGCGAATTCGCGGCCGATCTCGCCACCCAACCAGGCCTCCACATCGAAGAATGCATCGTCCAGCATGGCCTGGCTTGCCGCCGGATTGGCATAAAGCTCGCCCATCGGCGGGGCGATTTCGGCAAAGTCCGGGGTTTCGGTTTCGGCCCGCGCCCCCGTCTCGCTCACCCAGCCCGACACGACACCGCTGGTGGTGATCAGCTTGCGGTAATTGGCCGAACCGACATCGACGACCTGGGCGATGCTGCGGATCGGCGACGCGGCGCGCAGCACCCTGTCGATCACCGCATCGATCTCGACCGGCACGGCGACGCCGCCCTTGGGGCCGATGCCGATGCTGGCGGCCTTGATACCGTCGCCCGGCAGCGTGCCGTGGCGCAGGTAATTTTCGGCAAAGGCCGGCGTGGCGGCATCGGCCTTGGCCCCCGCCAGCGCCGGGCGGGGCAGCCCGCGCGCCGTCACCAGCGTCGACAGCCGCGCCATTTCGGCGCGCAGCTGGGTGATTTCGGCACCGCTGTCGGGGGTTGCCTCGAACACGGCTTCGATCGCGTCCGCCTTGGTTTCATAGGTCATTCAACGTCTCCTTCTGGCAAAGTCGAAAAGCCGAGCACCCGTGCCAGCGGCTGCATCGGAAAGGTCACGAGCGACACTTCGAGAAGATCGAGCCGCGCAAGGCGGCGCAGGCCCCGCGCCCGATCGGGGCTGGCCTGTTTGACGCGGTAGCCGAACGACAGCCCGTCGATGGCGCCCGCCGCGATCAATCGCGCCGCCTGCGCCCCGCGCCCGGCGGCGACGATGCGCGCGACGATGCGCAAACCGCGGCCATCCTCGGCAAGCGATTCCACGAACCCGATCGGTTCCTTGCTGTCGTGCTGCCACAACAGCGGCACGGGCTTGGCGGCGCCGGCAAAGGCCCCCGCGAGCACGATATCGCCGCCCGAATCGGGCACGCCGAAGACGCTGGCATAGCCAGCGATGCGAATGTCGGCCATGCGGCCTCCTTTGCTGAAAGGGAGCAAAATCAAACCGTCACCCCCGCGCAGGCGGGGGTGACCGGATAATGGGTCGCTAACTCTTCAGCCGCGCGACCAAATCGAACCGATAGGCGAGCCCCAACAGAAAAAGCGCCACCGCCGAGCGCACGCCCCAGGCGATCACCGCCGAAAGCGCCGATTTCTTGGCATCGCGCCAGCCCTGGATGAGCTGGCGCAGTTCGATGATGTCGGGCGCCGCCTTGTCGTCCATCAGCCCCAATGATCGCAGCGCGCGCGCCGCCCCCATCTCGCAGGCCTCCTCGACCAGCGCACGCAGCGTCACCCGCGTCGCGCCTTCGGCTTCGGCCTGGGCGACCAGTCCTTCGAGCATCGTCGTCATCGGCCAGCCTCCAGCCCGAGCAGGGCGCGCTTTTCCAGATCGGTGAGAAAATCCGCCGCCGATACCTGCGACCACAGCCGTTCCCGGTCTTCCGAAAGCGCCGGCACCGCATCGCGATCGACGCTGAGCGCCAGCCCCGGCCACCAGTTCTGCAATTGCGCCGACAACGCCGACAGGATGCGACTGGTCAGCGGCAGCAGCGTCAGCCGCCACAACGCGATATTGGCTTCCTTGTAATTGGCATGGGTCGCATCGCCGGGCAGGCCGAGCAGCAACGGCGGCACGCCGAACGCCAGCGCAATTTCGCGCGCCGCGGTATCGCGCGCCCGGGCAAAATCCATTTCCGCTGGCGTCAGGCTGAGCGGTTGCCAGCTCAGCCCGCCATCGAGCAGCATCGGCCGCCCGGCATTGGCGGCGCCACTGAACGCCGCTTCCATTTCGGCCTTCAACCGGTCGAACTGTTCGCCACTCAGCGCCGAACCATCGCCGGGCTGGTAGATCAACGCCCCCGATGGCCGCGCCGCATTGTCGAGCAATGCCCGGTTCCAGCGCGCCGCGGCATTGTGCACCGCGACCGCCCCCGACGCCGCCTCCAGGCAGCCGGCGCCATAATGATCATCGAGCGGGTGAAAGCCGCGGATGTGCAGCAGCCCGGCCCGGTCCCCGATCGTTTCCGCCGGATAGCGGCTGAGCATGTCGCCGGCGCGATAGAGATAGCCCGTCGGCCAGCCGCGACTGTCCGATTCCACCGTCACGCGTTCCGGCCGCAAGGCGAACAGCGCCGCCGGCAAGCCATCGGGGCCGATCGCCGCCTCGACATAGGCATTGCCGTGCAACAGCAATTGCGCCGCCAGCGTTTCCAGCAACCCCGGCCCCGACGCCCCGAAACCGGCACTGGCCAGCAGCGCCAGCGCCGGATGGCCAGGCGGATTCGACACCAAAGGCGCGCCGCCCGCCCCTTCCGCCACCAGCCGGATCGCCCGCGCCGCCACCGGATTGGCAAGGAAGCTGTCGCGCACCTGCGCCTCGTAACTGCGCGGCGCCTCGCCGCCCGACCAGGGCGTCGCCCAGGACGGAATTCGCGGAGAAGGCGCAGCGGATTTGGTCCGCCAGAAAGGCAGTTTCATGGGAGTCTCCCTTCAACAAATAACCACGCCCCTCTCCCGCTTGCGGGAGAGGGGCGTTCACAACGCCCGCACGCCGGGCGTCGCCGGCTTGTCCCCCAGCATCAGCGCGGTCAGCGCCCAGACCAGCGCATCGGCACGATCGGGTGATCCGCCAGGCCCCGCATAAATCCCGCTGCTCAGGAAACCGCAAAGTTGATCTTCCAGCTCAGGGAAAACACCGATATGGCACACACGGCCTTCGCCATAGAGGCTGGCGATCGGCTCCGCCCGCGCCACCTTGCCGCGCGAGGCGCGGACTTCGGTGACCGGCAGCGCCGTGTTGATCGATTTGAGCACCGCCGTCACCATGTCGCCACCATTGTTGACCTCGGCAATCACCCGGTCGGCGGCCCAATATTCCGCCGCGTTCACCACCGCGCGCGCCCAGATTTCGGGCCGTGCGCGAGCGACGCTGGCATCGGCCAGCACATGGCCTTGCCCATCCGCCGTCATCCCGACCGCAACGATGCCGCACACCCCTTGCGCACCGCCGGCCGGCGGATCGACGCCGATGATGATGCGCACCAGGTCCGGCACGTCGCGGCGCCGCTGGCGTTCGAGCAGTGCCCGCGTCCACAGCGCATCGTTCAGATCATCGACAATTTCGCCGCCCAGTTCCTGCCGCCCGGTGGCGGTGCCGCCGAAGCGCCGCGTCAGATTGGCGATGTAACTCGGCGCCAGGTTGGCGGCATTGTCGTGCATCGCGCCGCGCGTCACCACGACACCGGGTTCGGTGAGCAGGTCTTTCAACCAGGCCATCGGCAAGGGCGTCGTTGTCAGCAGCAAGCGCGGTTGCGCCCCCAACCGCGTCGCCAGCCGCAAATTCATCAACGTCGCTTCGGCGCGTGGCCAGTGCGCGAATTCATCGCCCCAGGCGAAATCGAACTGGCCGCCGCGCAGCGCATCGGGTTCACCGCCCGAATACAGCCGCGCCTGCGAACCATTGGCCCAGGTCAACTGCCTGAGACTGGGCACGAATGTCACATCGCCCCCCGGCGGCACCCGCGCCAGCAGGCCGGATTCGCCCTCTACCATCACGGCGCGGGCGGCGTCGAGACTGGCGCCAACAAGCGCAAAGCGCCGCCCCGGTTGCGCCGCCAGCGCATGCACCCATTCGGCGCCGGCGCGAGTCTTGCCGAAACCGCGCCCCGCCAAAATCGCCCAGATCGTCCAGTCGCCCGGCGGCGGCAATTGCGCGGTGCGCAGGCTGCCCGCCCACGCCAACGTCGCATCGAGCGCCGCCGGGCCGTGCTGTTTCGTCACCCCGGCGCGCTGCGCCGCCGTGGCGGCGTGCCAGGTGTCGGCCACGGTCCCCGGGCGCGCGTCGTCCTTCTGGCGATCTGCCATGAATGTGCGCCTCCGATTTTATGGGGGTCAGTCGGTCGGCCGCGCCAGCGCCCTGATATCGTCACGCACCGCCGCGATCTTTGCCGCATTGATGGTCTGCATCGGCCGCGCCGCCGCGACCGGCCGGCGCTTGAGCATTTCCAGCGCGACCTTGGGGTCGACATCGCCGGGTTCGCCTTCGAGCAGGTTCGACAGCATCCGCATCTCGACCTGTTCCCAGGCGATGCCAAGTGCGCGCCGCCAGGCATCGGCCAGCGCCGGCGAACGGTCACGCATCGCATAAACGGCGGCAAGGCTCTGCCCGATCGCGGCCGCCGCGGTCGTCGGATTGCCGGTCTGGGTGAGCACGGTGATGAAGCGATTGCGGGTCGTCACCGTCCAGGCGCGTGTGCTGAATTCCATCCTGTCCTCCCCGGGGCCAAAGCAAAAGGCGCCCCGGGGGTCCGGAGCGCCTTTCGTTTTCGGCGGATTTCTGAAGCGTGGGCTTTCTCTATCCAAAAGCGTGACGCTTGTCAACAATAAAGTGCCATATAGGTGATTTTTCTCTCCCCTCTCTTCTCCCCTCCCGGAACGGGAGGGGTCGGGGGGTGGGTTCTCCGTCGCAATGGCGCAGACTCCCGGCACACAGGAACATCCCCCCGCTCATGGCGCCGCCGCCGCCACCGGTCCATGATGCAAAACCAGCAGGAGTTGAACCACCGCCATGCGCACCACCGCCGACTCGTCGGGCGTCCGGCTCTACTATCTCGATGATGGCGACCCGGTGGCGCGCACCCTTTTCTACGGGCCGCTGGCCGAGGCGCTGACGATCGCCGCCGAGCAGCCCGTCGCGATCCAGGGCGGACTCTGGATCGCGACCCATGACGATGTCGTCGCCTATCTCGACATGATCGAGGGCTGAACGCCGGGGCGGGACACAGTCCCGCCCCCTTGGAGGCGCATCAGTAGTAGCGCTCCTCCTCCCACCAGGGGAAAAAGTCCGGCATGTCGCTCGACACCTTGTCGGGATAGACCGGGGCACGCTTTTCAAGGAACGACACCACGCCTTCCTTGGCATCGCCAGCCCGGCCACGTGCATAAATCGCCCTGGAATCAAGGCGATGCGCATCCCAGGGGCTTTGCGCCCCCGCCATTCGCCACAGCATCTGCCGGGTCAGCGCCACCGATACCGGCGCGGTATTTTCGGCAATTTCCAGCGCCAGCGCGCGGGCGGCGGGCAGCAGATCGTCGGGCGCATGCACCGACCGCACCAGCCTGCCGGCCAGCGCCTCGTCCGCCCCGAACACCCGCCCGGTCATGCACCATTCGAGCGCCTGTGGCAGCCCGACAAGCTTCGACAGGAACCAGCTCGATCCCGCTTCGGGCACGATCCCGCGCCGGGCGAAAACAAAGCCGAATCGCGCCTTGTCCGACGCCATGCGCACGTCCATCGCCAACTGCATCGTCACGCCGATGCCGACGGCAGGGCCATTCACCGCGGCGATGACGGGTTTCAGCGACTTGAAGATCCGCATCGTCAGCCGGCCGCCGCCATCGCGGACATCGTCATGGCCGTAATCGATACTGCCATCGTCCTGCACCGGCCCGGCGCGCTTGCCATCAGCCAGTTTTTCATAGTCGAAGGTAGCGGCGCCAGCGCTCAGATCGGCCCCGGCGCAAAAGGCCCGGCCGCGCCCGGTGACGATGACGGCGCGCACCGCATCATCGGCATCGGTGATGTCGAACGCGGCCATAAGTTCGTGCATCATCCGCGCGGTAAAGGCGTTCAATTTCGCCTCGCGATCGAGGGTGATGGTGGCGATCGGGCCGTCGATATCGAGGGCGATTTCGGTGAAATTCATGGGTTTCCTTTCTGCCCCTCGCCCCTTGCGGGAGAGGGCGACTCGCGGAGCGAGCGGGGTGAGGGGTTGCCGCGCGAGCCCCCCCTCACCCCGGGCAGGCTTCGCCGTCTCTCGCTCTCTCCCGCGAGGGGAGAGGGGTTTTTCAAAGCGCCTCGATAATCGTCACATTCGCCAGCCCGCCGCCTTCGCACATCGTCTGCAGCCCCCAGCGCTTGCCGCGCGCGTGGAGCGCATGCACCAGCGTCGTCATCAGCTTGGTCCCCGACGCGCCGAGCGGATGCCCGAGCGCAATCGCCCCGCCGTTGACGTTCAGTTTCGCCGGGTCCGCCCCCAGCACTTTCAGCCAGGCGCCCGGCACCGACGCAAAGGCTTCGTTGACTTCATACAGGTCGATATCATCGAGCTTCATCCCCGAGCGTTCGAGCGCGCGCCGGGTCGCGCCGATCGGCGCCTCCAGCATGATCACCGGGTCTTCGCCGACCACCGTCATGTGATGGATTCGTGCCATTGGCTTCACCCCCAGCGCCTTCAGGCCGCGTTCGTTGACGATCATCACCCCCGACGCGCCATCGCAGATCTGCGACGAGGTGGCGGCGGTCAGCCGGCCGCCCTCCTGGATCAATTTCACCCCGCGAATGCCCTCCAGGCTGGCATCGAAACGGATGCCTTCATCGACACGATGCATTTTCGCCTCGCCGTCATGGGTCGTCACGCTGATTGGAACGATCTCGCGGTCGAACGCCCCGGCATGGGTGGCGGCGGCGCCGCGCTTCTGGCTTTCGAAGCCGAATTCGTCGAGCATGTCCTTGGAAAGGTCGTATTTTTTCGCGATCATTTCGGCGCCGGTGAACTGGCTGAACTGGATGCCCGGATAGCGTGCCTTGATCCCCGGCCCGCCGAACGGCGATCCCATGCCATTTTCGTGGGACAGCTTGGCAGCGGCGCCCATCGGCACCCGCGTCATCGATTCGACCCCGGCGGCGATGATGACATCCATCTGGCCGCTCATCACCGTCGCGGCGGCGAAATGCAGCGCCTGTTGCGACGATCCGCACTGGCGGTCGACGCTGGTGCCGGGCACCGATTCGGGCAGCCTGGATGACATCACCGCGTTGCGCGCGACATTGCCCGATTGCTGGCCGAACTGCGACACGCAGCCCATGATGACATCCTCGATCAGCGCCGGATCGGCGCCCGAACGCTCGACCAGCGCATCGAGCACCTGGCCGGCGAGATCGGCGGGGTGCCAATCACGCAGCATGCCGCCACGGCGGCCTCCGGCGGTGCGGGCGGCGGCAACGATATAGGCTTCATGCATGGTCAATCTCCCCAAGGGCATTTCATTTTCGTCGATCACTTTACGCCAAAGCCGCGCCCCGGCAATGACAGCGGAAATGAGAGGGGCTAGAAGGCCCGGCAATTGTTCCTTGGGAAATGAAGATGCGCAAATTCACCGCACTGCTGGCAACCCTGTTGCTGACGACGACCGGCCTGGCCGAAGCGGCCCCGAAACGGGTCGCCAAGCCCGCCGTCAAGGCCGCCCCCAAGGCAGCCCCCAAGCCCGCAGCCAAGCCGGTCATCGCCGCGCCGAAGATCGTGCCGCTGCCCGATAGCGAGGAAGCCGCCCAGTTGCGCCGCGCCTTCCATTTCGCCTTTCCGATCTACGAAATGATGCGCACCCGCAGCACCCAACTGGGTCGCGCCCGCGCCTTCGGCCTGCCCAACGCGGTCAATTTCCTGCTGCCCAAATTGACACTGGCGGGCGCGGCCGATCGCGATGTGACCACCCCCAACAACGACACGCTATATGGCAGCGTCTGGATGGACTTGTCGGCCGGGCCGGTGATCGTCGAGATGCCGGCGCTGCCCGGGCGCTATAATTCGGCAGCGCTGATGTCGCTGCAAACCGACAACAGCAGCATCGTCGGCACCCGCACCGGCAGCTTCGGCGGCCGCTACGCCTATGTGCCGCCGGGCTATACCGGCGTGGTTCCCGCCGGCGCCGAAGTGGTGCGCAGCCCGACAAACGATGCCTGGCTGCTGATCCGCGTGCTGGTCAATGGGCCGGAGGATATCGAGGCGGCGAGCAAGGCGATCGACGGCTACAAGCTGACCGTGCCCGAAGGCGAGCGCGCCCCCTTGCTCGAGGCGCCGCCGCGCCCCGATGCGAAAACCTTCCTCGCCGTCGTCAACGAAGTGCTGGCGCGATCGGCGCCGAACACCGATCTGGCCGGCAAGGCCGCAGCGTTTGCCGGGCTGGGCATCGGCGGCCCGGCCAGTGACGAAACGCTGGCGCTGTGGGCCCGCTATCTGCCGGCGCTCAACGCCGAATTGAAGGGCGGGCTGGCCGAGGCCGGCGACGTGGTGGACGGCTGGTCCTACCCCGGCATCGGCATCGGCGATTATGGCGATGACGATCTGCTGCGTTCGCGCGTGGCGCTCGGCGGGCTGGCCGCGCTGCCGCGCATCGAGGCGATGTACCTGACGGCGCGCGCCGACAAGGATGGCGCCAGCTTCGATGGCAGCAAGGCCTATACCGTCAACCTGCCGCCGCGCATGCCGATCGGTGCCTTCTGGTCGCTGACCATGTACCAGCAGGAAGCCGATGGCCGGTTGTTCTTCGTGCCCAATGCGCTCGATCGCTATGCGGTCGGCGATCGCTCGCCGCAATTGCGCTCGAACCGCGATGGCAGCTACGAAATCTTCGTCCAGGCCGAAAAGCCGACCGGCGAGCGTGCCGTCAACTGGCTGCCGGCGCCCAAGGGCAAGTTCGTGCTGGTCTTCCGGGGCTATCTGCCGCGCGCCCCCTTCCTCGATGGCAGCTTCCGTCTGCCGCCGGTGGTAGCGAGCGAAACAATCCCTTGAGGTTCAGGGCCTGAGGTCGAAATCACTGTCGGGGTCGGCGGGCTGCGTCGCCGGGGTGATCAGATCGGGGCGACGACGGCTGATTGCGGCGAAAAGCCGTTCTTGCCCCTGGTGCATGTCGGTCCACAGCACGCGGCGGCCATCGGCGCTGGCGACATAGCCATAGCCGGCGCCGGTGCGACCGAGCACGACCATCGCGTCCCAGCCGATCCGGCCGCGGCGCAGCCCGAAAAACGGACCACAGGCCTGGGCACAACCGCTGATGCCCGCCGTATCCCAAGCCAGATCGAGCCGCGATGACAGCGTCGGCAGGCAGCCAAGCCCGCAGACGACCGCACCGATGGCCACCGCCGCCCCGATCGTCACGCTGCCCTGTCGCATTGCCATGATGCCGACAAACACCAGCAACGGCACCATCGCCAGCGCCAGCCAGACGATGCGCCGGTCGATCCGGATCGTGCCGCCGCGCATGTTACTCGCCTCCCCCTGCTCCCGGTGATGATAGCCTTTGCACCGAAAGCGGGCTATCCGGCGAGCATGACTCGCGCCGGCAAACATCTTCTCCTCGATCTCCTTCATTCGGAAGGGGTGGAATTCGTTTTCGGCAATCCCGGCACCACCGAACTGCCGCTGCTCGATGCCTTTGTCGTCGAAGACCGGCTGCGCTACATCCTCGGGCTCAACGAAGTCGTCGTGATGGGCATGGCCGATGGTTATGCGCAGGCTACGGCCAAGCTGGCCGTGTGCAACCTCCACGCGGCGCCCGGCCTCGGCAACGCCATGGGCATGCTCTACAATGCCGCCAAGGCCGGCGCGCCGATTCTGGTTACCGCCGGGCAGCAGGACATGAGCATCCGGCTATCGGAGCCATTGCTGTGGGACGATCTCGCCACGCTGGCGCGGCCGCTGTGCAAATGGTCGTTCGAAGTCGCCAGCCTTGCCGAATTGCCCCGCGCCATCCGGCGGGCGGCCAAGGTGGCGCTCACCGCCCCCACAGGCCCGGTGTTCCTGTCGATCCCCGGCGATGTGCTGACCGCGCTGGCCGGCGACGAACTCGACCTGCTCGCCCCCACCCGCATCGGGCCGCGGTTGCGCGGCGATGCCGATGCCATTGCCGCCGCGGCCGCGCTGATCCGCGGCGCGGAACGCCCGATCATCTTTGCCGGTGATCATGTTGCCCGCTCGGGCGCCCATGCCGAACTGGCGGCGCTCGCCGAAGCCATCGGCGCGCCGGTCTATCTTGAAGGCATGGCCAACACTGCCGCCTTCCCGTCCAATCATCGCCTCTATGCCGGCACCGTGGCGCGGATGACCCCGGCGCTGCGCGCGGTGATGGAAAACCACGACCTGCTCATCTCGATCGGCGCCGACCTGCTGACGCAAAGCCAGGCGACCGGCGTGGAAGCGCTGGCGCCGGGCACCAAGGTCGTCCATCTCGATGACGAGCCGTGGCAGATCGGCAAAAATTTTTCCGCCACCGCCGCCATCCAGGGCGATGCCAGGGCGACGCTGCCCGAACTGACCGCGCTGGTCGGCACGGCAGGCGCGCACCGTAGCGACGCCATCGCCGCCGACCTCGCCGCGAAAAAAGCGGCGCTGTTCGCCCGCGCCGATGCGATGGCCAGCGACCTGCCGTTGCAGCCGATGCCGGTGCTCAAGCTCATCGGCGAGCTGCTTCCCGAAGACGCCATCGTCATCGAGGAATTGCTGTCGAGCGGCATGAACACCGTCCGCCACCTCGTGCCGGCTGTTCGTCCCGACAGCTGGTTCGGCATGCGCGGCGGCGGCATCGGCGTTGCCATTCCGCAGGCCGCCGGGATCCAGCTTGCCCATCCGGGTCGCCCGGTCATCGTTCTGTCAGGCGATGGCAGCGCGCTCTACAGCATCGCCGCGCTGTGGACGCTGGCGCACTACAAGCTGCCGGTGGTGACCGTGATCTTCAACAACCAGAGCTACCGCATCCTCAAGCAGCGCACCCGCGCCATCGGCGATCACAGCGCCCGCACCGACAGCTTCGTCGCCATGGACCTGCAGGACCCGGCGATCGATTTCATGGCGATGGCCAAGGCGCACGGCGTTACCGGGGTGCGCGCCGAAACGCTGTCCGAAGTCCGTGCCGCTTTCGAAACAGCGCTGGCCGCCGATACCCCGACCCTGATCGAGATCATCGTCGCCCGCGAGGTGTGAAGCCCGGCTTCAGCGCTTCGTCGCGAACCAGATCATGTGGCGCGGGCCCTTGCCGTTCGACCGGGCGTGGACGACGACTTCCTCGACATCAAAACGCGCCCGTTTCAGCCGGTTGGTGAAGGCGGGATCGGGTGCTGCCGACCAGATGGCGAGGACGCCGCCGGGGCGCAAGGCAACCCGCGCTTCGGCAAGGCCGGTCTTGGAATAGATGCGGTTGTTGGCATCGCGCACCAACCCGTCGGGGCCATTGTCGACATCGAGCAGGATCGCATCATAGCGGTTCTGCACGCCGGTAATCAGGTCGCCGACATCGCCCGGGAACAGCCGCAGCCGATCGTCATCGAGGCAGCCAGCGGTCAACGCCGCCATCGGCCCGCGCGCCCAATCGATGATTTCGGGCACCAGTTCGGCAAGCGTGACGATGGCTTCCGAGCCGAGCCGCTCCAGTGCTTTTCTGAGCGTGAAGCCCATGCCATAGCCGCCGATCAGCAGGTGCGCGGTCTCGGTGTTGGCCAGCCGGTCGCAGGTCAGCGATGCCAGCGCTTCTTCCGATCCGCTCATCCGGCTGTTCATCAGCTCGTTGCGATCGAGCACGATCATGAAATCATCGCCGTGCTGGAACAGCCGCAGGTCGGTGCCACCCGGAATCGGAGCGGTGGCGAGGTGGATACGCGGTTTCACAAATCCCTCCCCTCTCCCGCCTGCGGGAGAGGGGAGACGCGCGCCAGCGCGCCGGGTGAGGGTGTACCCTCGCGCCGCCACAAAAGAACACCCTCACCCGCTCGGCGAAGCCGCCGAGTCGCCTCTCCCGCAGCCGCAGGCGACGCCTTCGCGTCAACCGGGAGAGGGGGGTAGATAAATTTATTCACCAACGAAAAACGCCCCCGCCGGACCCGGGAACACCACCGGGCTGGTCTTGCCATCGGCGCCCACCGCCGACACGCCGAAGAACCAGCTGTCGATGTCGATGCCCTTCAGGGTCAGGCTGATTTCGCCGGCCGGCACCGCGCGGCTGTTGGTCCAGGCCACCGCCGTCGTCGGCCGCCACCAGACCTTGTAACCGGCGGCGCCCGCCACCGGCTTCCACGTCAGTTTCGTATCGGGGGTCACCTGCCCGGCGATGGTCACCCCCGTCGGCACGCCGGGCGCACTGGCCAGCGCCGCCAGCGCGGTGATGTTGAGCGCCGTCACCCGCGCCAGATAGGGAAAGTCCACGCCGTCGATGGTGTCGCCATAGGGGCGGCCGTTCTCGACGCGGATATTCTGGTGCTGGCGGTCATAATGTTCCTGGCGCTCGGTAATGCGCACGGCGGGGTAGCCGGCGGCCAGCATCGGGGTCTGGTCACCGCCGCGGCCGAAGCGATCGGTGCGCCACACCTGTTCGACGCGCAGGTCCTTCGCCGCCAGGCCGGCGATGAAGCGCGACAGGTTGCGCGCCGGGCTGTCGACTTCACCGCCATTATAGCGGCGGCGGCTGGCTTCCTCGGGCGTTTCGGTCGCCTTGGTGCCTTCGGAGAACACCCGCACCGTCTTGTCGTCGCGCGCGCCGCCCGAACCGCGGCTGTTGCCGACGATATCGTTGTTGAGCACGGCTTCGACGCGCCAGCCCTTGGCCTTGGCGGTTTCGGCGAGCAGCGTGCCGCCGAGCAGGCCCTGTTCCTCGCCCGACAGCACGGCAAAGACGATCGTGGCGGGGAAACGCTGTTTCGACAGCACGCGGGCTGCCTCGATCACTGCCGCGGTGCCCGAACCATCGTCATTGGCGCCGGGGGAATCACCCTTGGCATCCAACGGATCGGAATTGCGGCTGTCGATATGCGCCGACATGATGATGACGCGCCCGGGGTCGCTGGTGCCCGGCAGGATCGCCATGACGTTGATGATCTCGGCCGGCACCGGCACACGCGCGCTCGTTGCCATCTTCGCTGGTGTCTCGATGATCAGGCAGCCGCCGCAATCCTTGGAAAAAGCCGCAAGGCGCGAAGCGGCAAAGCGCCGGGCGGCGCCGATGCCGCGCGTTTCGGACTGGGTTTCCGACAGCGTGTGGCGGGTGCCGAAGCCGACCAGCCGTTCGATGGTGGCGCGCAATTCACCCTGCGAAACCGGTGCAGGCGCCGCGTGTGCCGCGGTGGCGAGGCAGGTAGCGGCAAGACAGAGAAAACGACGCATGTTCACAAGACCCGATGATGAAGAAAACAAAAGCTTGGCACGCCGCTGCCGGCCCGCCAAGCGGCAATCATTTGACGAACAACCCGCGCACATTGGCCGGATGGCAGCGCCAATATTGCCGCGGCGCCTCGACCTTGGCGCCCAGATGAACCGCCGCCGCCCAGGGCCAGTGCGGTTCATAGATGATCGTGCGCGCCAGCGCGATCATGTCGGCATCGCCGGTCGCCACGATCGCTTCGGCCTGATCATAACCGGTGATCAGCCCGACCGCGATGACCGGGATGCCGACCGCCGCCTTGACGGCGCGCGCCAGCGGCACCTGGAAACCGGGGCCGACGGGGATCTGCTGCAAGGGGGAGTTGCCGCCGCTCGAGACATGAATGGCGGCGCAACCGCGAGCTTCGAGCGCTTGCGAAAAGGCGATGGTCTGTTCGATGTCCCAGCCGCCCGCCACCCAATCGGTGCCCGACAGCCGCACGGTTACCGGCTTTTGCGCCGGGAAGGCCGCGCGCACCGCGTCGAAGATCTCGAGCGGAAAACGCAGCCGGTTTTCAAGGCTGCCGCCATATTCGTCGGTGCGCTCATTGGTCAGCGGCGACAGGAACTGGTGCAGCAGATAGCCGTGCGCGGCGTGGATCTCGATGGCATCGATCCCCAGCCGCGCCGCGCGCTGCGCCGCCACGGCAAAGCCGTCGCGCACCCGCGCCATCCCGGCGGCATCGAGCGCCAGCGGCGGCACTTCGCCGTCACCCCAGGCCAGCGCCGAGGCCGCAACCGTCTGCCAGCCATGGTCGTGATCGGGGGCGACCTGCTTGCCGCCGGCCCAGGGCAGGTCGGTCGAGGCCTTGCGCCCGGCGTGGGCAAGCTGGATCGAAATCGGCATGGCGCTCTGGCGGCGCACCAGCGCCAGGACATCGGCCATGGCGGCTTCGGTCGCATCGTTCCACAGCCCGGCATCGGCATAGCTGATCCGGCCTTCGGGCAGCACCGCGGTCGCTTCGATGATCAACAAGCCGGCGCCCGACAGCGCCAGATTGCCAAGGTGGATACGGTGCCAATCGGTCAGACAGCCATCGACCGCCGAATATTGGCACATCGGCGCGATGACGATGCGGTTGGGCAGGGTCATGTCACCCAGCGTCAGCGGGGTAAACAGGCGGGTCGGCAGCATGCGGCAAGTCCCTGAACGGTAGTGAACTGATTGCGCGCGTCTCTTGCACCGAAGCACAATCGTCACCCCCGCGAAGGCGGGGGCCCATCGCCTGCCCTTCGTCACATGCACCGGAATGTCGGCGATGGGCCCCCGCCTTCGCGGGGGTGACGGGCTGCTTGGGCGCTATGCCCATGTCTTTACAAACTCGCGCCGCGCTTGGCCAGACACCCCTGCAATTTGCGCGCGGGACAGCCGATCACCAGCCGCCATGATACCGAAAAATCCAGGGGAAGATGGCGCCATGGCCGAGACATTCACCGACAGCGAGGCGCAGATCGCCGCGCAAATGGCCGATGCCAATATCCCGGCGCTGCTGGCGACGCTGATCCATTTCACCGGCAACGCCGATCATCTCGATGATTTTCCGGTGCCGGTCACCGATGTCAGCACCTGGGGCGATGAAAATGGCGGCATTTCGGCGGAAAAACAGGCCGAGGCGCGAGCGCTGGCGGCGCACCACCTGGCGCAATGGCGCGACGCCGGCTGCCCGCCGCTGCCGCGCCCGACGGCGGCCGCGGTCGATCGTGCCATGCACTTCGTCGCCGGCAACCAGGTGCCGCCCGATTACACCGACCTGTTGGCGAGCGAACTCCATCTCGATGGCACGCCCGGCGCCACCGGCATCGGCATCGATGCGCCCGCTGCGGCCAGGGCGGCGTTTCCCGTCGTCATCATCGGCGCCGGCATGTCGGGGCTGCTCGCCGGAATCGCGCTGCAGGAAGCCGGCGTACCCTTCACCATCGTCGACGCGCAGGATCGCGTCGGCGGCACCTGGGCGGCCAATCGCTACCCCGGCGTGCGGGTCGATACGCCCAATCATCTCTACAGTTATTCGTTCGAGCCGGCGCATGAATGGCCGTATCGTTATTCGACCGGCGCTGTGCTGCAGGATTATTTCGAACGCATCGCGGCCAGGCACGGCCTGCACCAGCATGTGCGTTTCCGCACGAAAGTGACCGCGGCACGCTGGGACGGCACGCACTGGCAGGTGACGCTCGATGATGGCAACACGATCGCCGCGCGCGCCGTGATCAGCGCCATCGGCCAGCTCAACACCCCGAAAATGCCCGATATCCCCGGCATCGACAGCTTCACCGGCCCGGCGTTTCATTCAGCGCAATGGCCCGATGGCATCGACCTTGCCGGCAAGCGCGTCGCGGTCATCGGCACCGGCGCCAGCGCCTTCCAGATCGTCCCCGAAATCGCCGGCGCCACCGCCTCGCTGAGCATTTTCCAGCGCACCCCGCCGTGGCTGTTGCCGAGCGCGATCTATCACGAAGCCGTGCCCGATGGCGTGCGCTGGCTGCTCCGCCACATGCCCTTTTATGCAAACTGGAACCGCTTCGGCCTGTTCTGGACGTTGACCGAATTCCTGCGCCCCGCCGTCGCCATGACCGAAGGCTGGAACCAGCCGGGATCGCTGTCCGAAATGAACGCCGGGCTGCGGCAACTATTGGAGGCATCGATCAGCGCGCAGCTCGCCGACCGGCCAGACCTGCTGGAAAAATGCATTCCGGCCTATGCACCGGGTGGCAAACGCATGCTGGTCGACAATGGCGTCTGGGCGCAGGCGCTGCAGCGCGACACCGTCGAGCTGATCGACGATCCCATCACCGCGATCACCGCAACCGGAGTGCAGCTTGGCTCGGGCCGCCATGTCGAGGTCGATGTCATCATCTATGCCACCGGCTTTCACGCCTCGGATTTCCTCGCATCCATGGCGATCACCGGCGAAAACGGCCGCGACCTGCACGCCGAATGGGATGGCGACGCCCGCGCCTATCTCGGCATGACCGTGCCGGGTTTCCCGAATTTCTTCATGATCTATGGCCCCAACACCAACATCGTCGTCAACGGCTCGATCATCTTTTTTTCGGAATGTTCGGTGCGCTACATCACCGGCTGCCTGAAACTGTTGATCGAAGGTGGCCGCACCGGGCTGATGCCCAAGCCGCAGGTGACCGCCGAATTCAATGCCCGGGTCGATGCCGAAAACGCCCGCATGGCCTGGGCGGCGCCCGATGTGAACAGCTGGTACAAGAATGCCAGGGGCCGGGTGGCGCAGAACTGGCCGTTCGCGCTGGTCGATTACTGGAATGCGACGCGCGTGCCGGCGCCGGATGATTTCGAGATCGTGTGACGATCCCGAGCCGGCTGCCCGCTATTTCTTCGCTTCGTCCGGCTTGATGTTGATGCCGTTTTCGGCAAGCACCGCGACGATGGCGACGGCGTTGGCATTGCCCGCGTCGGCAAGCCCCTGCGTGCCGCGCGCCAGCGCCAGCAATTGCGCTTCGGCACGCTTGCCATCGAGCAGGCCCTTGTCGACCGCAAAGGTTTCGGCGGCAATGGCGTCACCGCTGCGTTGCCCATCGGCGAGCCCGGCCGCGAGCACGGTGATGACCGCCAGGCCGAGCATCACGAAGCCGGGATCGGGCAAGGGTCCACGACGCAGGCTCATGGCTGTGGCCTCGTTACAGTCTGGATGGAGACGGGGGCGGCAGCCACCTTGCCAGCGTTGGCCTTGCCCGCGTTGGCCTTGTCAGCGTTGACCTTGCCAGCGTTGACCTTGAACGTGACGCCATTGGCGGCGAGCAGCGACCGCAAACTGGCATCATCGCGTTCGACCGCGGCCTTGACGATCAACTGCACCAGCCCGTTGTTGATGATGGCGACGCGTTGCAGCCGCGCCAGTTCGGGGCGCTTGCCCTCCAGCGCGGCAGCGGCGCGGCGGTTGCCATCGGCGCCGGCAAGGTTGAAACCGGCCAGCACCAGCGCTGCCAGCCCGATGATGCCATGCACCAGCAGCCGTGCGTTCATGCCGACGGCTCCCGCGCCGCGCGGCGCCGCATCACCGCCCCCATCGCCCCGAATCCGATCAGCAATTGCGCCCAGACCGACGGTTCGGGCAGCACATCGAGTTCGATCCTGAGCAGGATTTCCTGCTGCGGCGCATTGCGATCGACAAGGCCGGCAAAGCTGCTTTTCGTCGCCAGGTACAGCCGGCTGGT
>JBBRVH010000064.1:0-19098 GCA_038246995.1 Sphingomonadales bacterium | reverse complement strand
GCCGGTGGTGGCGTGCGAGCTGGAATTCTACCTTGTCGATGCGCGGCGCACCGCCGATGGCGGCATCGCGCTGGCGCCGGGCGCCGATGGCCGGGTGGCGCCGCACCGGCAGGTCTATGGGCTGGATTCGGCCGATTTCGACGGCGCCTATCTGCGCGACCTGTGGACGGCGTGCGATGCGATCGGCCTGCCGACGGGGGCGGCGATCGGCGAATATGCCGCCGGGCAGTATGAGATCACCCTGGCGCACAAACCCGATGCCCTGGCGGCGGCCGATGATGCGGTGCGCTTCAAGCGTGCCGCC
Source organism: Sphingomonadales bacterium (assembly GCA_038246995.1). Taxonomy (GTDB): domain Bacteria; phylum Pseudomonadota; class Alphaproteobacteria; order Sphingomonadales; family Sphingomonadaceae; genus Sandarakinorhabdus. The sequence continues at coordinate 18,794 of JBBRVH010000064.1, read as the reverse complement.
AAGGGGGTTGCCGATGGCCATGGCCGCTGCGCCACCTTCATGGCCAAGCCCTTTGCCGAACTGTCGGGTTCGGGCCTGCACATCCATGTCTCGGTGAATGACGATCGCGGCCGCAACATCTTTGCCAGCGCCGATCCGGCCGGCAGCGATCGGCTCCACCATGCCATCGGCGGTGCGGCGCAGTTGATGCCCGCCAGCATCGCGGTGTTCGCCCCCAACGCCAACAGCTATCGCCGCTTCCGCCCCAACAGCTATGCCCCGGTGCGGGCCGGCTGGGGGGTCAACAACCGCACCGTGCCGCTGCGGATTCCGGCGGGCCCGGCCTCGGGCCGCCACCTTGAACACCGGCTGTCGGGCGCCGATGCCAACCCCTATCTGGCGGTTGCTGCCGTGCTCGCCGGCATCCACCATGGCCTCACCCACGCCATCGACCCCGGGCCGATGGTCACCGGTGATGGCTATGCCACCGGCGAACGCCTGCCGACCGATTGGGCGCATGCGCTGGCGCTGTTCGAAGGCTCGCGCCTGCTCGCCGATTATTGGGGCGGCCGGGCGGCGGAAATGTTCGCCACGGTCAAGCGGGTCGAGACCGAACGCTATAATGCCATTGTAACCCCGCTCGATTATGACTGGGTGCTGCGTTCCGCCTGAAGAATCCTGCTCCCCTCCTTTCTTCAAAGGAGGGGTCGGGGGTGGTCCCTTCCTTCTGCCGCCGTCTCCCGCTAAACCCGCCCAAACCATCAGGAACCGCTCCCCATGAAATTTTTCGCCGATACCGCCGACACTGCCGATATCCAGTCGCTCGCCGCCACCGGCCTGCTCGACGGCGTCACCACCAACCCGTCGCTGATCGCCAAATCGGGGCGCAATTTCCTCGAAGTCATCCGCGAAATCTGCACGCTCACCTCGGGCCCGGTTTCGGCCGAAGTCGTCGCCACCAGCACTGCCGACATGCTGCGCGAAGCCGAAGTGCTGAAAAAGCTCGGGCCCAACATCTGCATCAAGCTGCCGCTGACCATTGACGGGCTGACCGCGTGCAAGGCGCTGTCGGACGACGGCATCATGACCAATGTCACCCTGTGCTTTTCGGCCAACCAGGCGCTGCTCGCCGCCAAGGCCGGGGCGACCTTCATCTCGCCCTTCGTCGGCCGGCTCGATGATGTCGGCTATGACGGCATGCAGTTGATCGAGGACATCAAGCTGATCTACGACAATTACGCCTTCGAAACCGAAATCCTTGTCGCCAGCGTCCGCCACCCGGTGCATGTGCTGCAGGCCGCCAAGCTGGGCGCCGATGTCGCGACGATGCCGCCGGCGGTGATCCGCGCCCTCGCCAACCACCCGCTCACCGACAAGGGCCTGGCCGCCTTTCTCGCCGATTGGGCCAAGACCGGTCAGAGCATCCTGTGACCCTCCCTCCCCGCAGGGGGGAGGGACTTTGCCTGCCCTCGCCACCATTTGGCTCGCGTCGCTCGCCGATGCCCGCCGCCTGTCGCCGCATACGCTGCGCGCCTATCAGGCCACGCTCGATAATTTCGGCGATTTCCTGCTCGTGCACACCGGTGGCCCGGTCGGCACCGCCCGGTTGACCACGCTGGCGCCAGCGGATTTTCGCGCCTGTCTGGCCTGGCGGCGGCGCGACGGCCTCGCCAATGTCTCGGTAGCGCGCGATGTGTCGGCGCTACGCACGTTCTTCGCCTGGGCGCGGCGCACGCAAGGGCTGGCGGCAGACGGGATCACCGGGCTGAAATCACCCAGGGTCGCGCGCCGGGTGCCGCGCCCGGTTTCGCCGTCCGATGCCAATGATCTGATCGCCGCGGTGGCGGACGACGCCCGCAGCCCGTGGACCGCAGCGCGCGATACCGCCGTGCTGTTGCTGCTTTATGGCGCCGGCCTGCGCATCGCCGAGGCTTTGGCGCTGACCGGCGCGGCGCTGCCCTTGGGCGACACGATCATGGTGACGGGGAAACGCAGCAAGACCCGCGCCGCACCGCTGCTGCCGGTCGTGGCCGAAGCGATCATGGCCTATGCCGCGCTCAGCCCCTGGCCCGTCGATCGTGACAAGCCGCTGTTTCGCGGGGTGCGCGGCGGGCCGCTCGATGCCGGCATCGTGCGCAGCGCCATCCGCGCCGCCCGCCCGGCGCTGGGGCTGCCCGACAGCGCGACGCCGCACGCGCTGCGCCACAGCTTTGCAACGCACTTGCTGGCGCGCGGCGCCGATTTGCGCAGCATCCAGGAACTGCTCGGCCACGCCAGCCTGTCATCGACGCAGATCTATACCGCAGTCGATGCAGCGCAGTTGCTCGATGCGTATCGGGATGCGCACCCGCGGGCGTGATCGCCGCTTACACGCCGCTGGCTGCGACCACTTCATCCCCCCGCGCAAACCATGCCCCCGGCTGCGCTGCCAGCCAGCCGAGCAGGCCCTCGATGGCATCGATGCGATAGGGCAGCGCGCTGATGTACGGCGTCAGGTGGATCGGCAGCATCCGACCGCCGCCCTTATCGACTTCGCCATCGAGCCAGCCATAGGCATCACGCAACTGTTCGGCATAGCTGTCGGCCGATTGCTGGCAGACGGTGATGACCTGGCGATCGCTGAGTTCATGGTTGAGCGGCAGGTTGACGATCGGCCCCGCCGGCGTCGTCATGCGATAGGGCAGTTCGTCGTTCACCCAGTCGCAGCAATAGCCCAGCCCGGCCTCGGCGAGCAGCAGCGGGGTGTTCCAGCTTTGCGAGCGCGCGATCGACAGCCAGCCGGTGGGACGCACGCCGGTGACGAGCGCCAGTCCGGCCAGGCTGTCGGCGATCAGCGCGCGTTCATCGGCTTCCGCCAGGCCGGTGGCGATGGTGCCGTTCATGTCGGTGCTGTGCGCGATGACTTCATGGCCAGCGGTCACGATGCTGCGCGCCAGGTCGGGGAAGCGCTCTGCCCAGGCGCTGTTCATCGCGAAACTGGCGTGCGCGCCCACCTTGTCGAGCGCTTCCACCAGTCGCGGGACGCCGAGGCGCGAGCCATAATCACGCGCGGTGAAATGGCGATAGTCGGGAAAGGCCGTCTGCATGTGCCCGGGCGCGCGGAACGGCGTGTCGGACGGGGTCAGCGGGAAGAATTCGCACGAAATCACGATGGCGACCGCAACGCGCTTGCCATCGGGCCAGACGATCGGTGGCCGGTCGGCGATGTTCGACCAGGGGTAAAGGCCATGGTCCATGCCGCGCTTGCGGTTGGGGTATTCGAGATAGGCCAGATCAAGGCTCACGCGCTCTGCCCCCGATAGGCATCGGCAATGGCGCCGGCGGTGGTGATCCACGCCCGGCCGTCGGCGGCAATGTGTTCGAGCACGCGCTCGAACGGGCCGATGCGATGCGGCTGGCCGATGAGATAGCTGTGCAGCGGGATGCACATGACGGTGCCGGACACGGCCCCCTCGCGCGCCAGCCGGTCATATTGGCGGATCAGCGCATCGGCGTAATCGCGCGGGCTCATATTGTAGATGAAAAAGCCATAATGGTCGTTGACTTCAAGGCTGTAAGGCATGGAAATCAGGTCACCGCCCGCGGTTTTCACCCGGCCGGGGCGATCGTCGTGATACAGGTCACAGGTGTAATCGAGGCCATATTCGGCGATCAGGTCCATCGTGCGGGTGGTGTGGGTCAGCGCCGGAGCAAGCCAGCCGCGGATGCGTTGCCCGGTCGCCTTTTGCACCGTGGCGATACTGTCCTCGATGATGGCGCGTTCCTGCGCCTCGTCCATGTCATAGGCGTAGCGGGTGTTGTAGATGCCATGGCTGAAGAATTCCCAGCCGCGCGCGCGCGCATCGGCGACAACGTCGGGGATATGATCGCACAGCGCCACCGACAGGCTGACCGACCCCGGAAAGCCGTGGCAGCTCATGGCGTCCGCCATCCGCCAATGGCCAATGCGGTTGGCATGGTCGCGGTGGCTGTAGCCGACGACATCAGGGTGCGGCCGGGTCCAGCTTTTGCGGCGCGGGTGCGCCGGCGGGTCGAGTTCATAATATTCAAGATTGGGGGCGACCCAGACCGCGCAGGTCTTGCCGCCCGGCCAGCGCAGCGGCGGTGCCAGCGGGCTGGGATCATAAAGGCCGGGATCGGAAATCATTTGTCCGGACAATAACAGCCCGCCGGGTAAATGGGAGGGGCTGTTTGCGCTGACCGCCTGGCGATAGGATGACGCCAAGGGAGACATGCCATGCGCAAATCACGCTTGCTGGGTTGGGGGATTGCGACGCTGGTCATCGGCTGCGGGCCGTTGCTGGCGATACTGGTCGCGGCCCGGATCGGCCTGCTCGCCGACCCCGATCCCAACCCCATCGGCCCGGGCCTGCTGGCGGGGATCAGCTTCTGGCCCGGGATGGCAATGGTCGTGATCGGCTGGTTTCGGCGCTAACAGACCACGTGGCGCATGCGGCTGCGATCGCGCAGGTTGAAGCCGACCAGGGCGAGACCGACGATGAAACTGACCCAGCTCGCCGGTTCCGGCACGCCGCTGACGAATTGCATCTGTTCGGTCGCGGCAAAGACCGGCAGGCCGCCGGCATTGCCACCACCCGCACCAACGCCGGGGGCAAAGCCGGTCAACAACAGCAGGTCGGTGTTGACCGCGGGCAGCGCTCCGAAACCGGATGCAGCCGCCGGGCCACCGGGGGCGAAGCCGCCAGCGGGCAGGGCAAGGCCGTCAGCGGGCAGGGCAAAATCGCTTTCCGGCAGGGCGTTGGCATAGGCATCATCGGTCGACCCGGCATAGCCGAGCTTTTGGAAAAAACCGGCCGGCAAGGGTGCATTGCCGGTTTCGGTTGCCGCAGCGCCGGTGCCCGCACGCGCCAGGCCGACATCGGCGAGGCCGGGCAGGGTGCGGGAGCGCGTCGCGATGTCCGCCGGCGCCGGGGCAAGCGGTGCCGCGGCAGGGCTGGCGGCGGCGGCGGTGGTGCCGGCGGCAGCGGCCGCGATGGCGGTGTGCCCGACAGTTGCCGGCATGACCATTGGCGTGTCAGCTGATGGCGGTGCCGCCAGCTCGATCATCATGGCGAGCAGGAGCGGCGCGCCGACAAAGGTGGCAACAGCTCCGAAAAGATGGTGTGTCTGCATGGCCTGGCTCCTCGATTGTCCGTGGTGGTCAAGCGAGGTAACGGCAGCGTGCAGCGGTGGTTAATCGGCGTTATGGTTACCCTGGAGCCAGCCGACAACATCCGCCACCGGCACGACATCGGCATATTTGAGCTGCAGGTCGGTCAGGTTCGCCCAGTGATAGCTCGCCAGCTTGTCGGCGGTGGTTTCGATGGGCACGATGGTGCGATAGCCGCGCGACAGCGCATCGACCGCGGTGGCGCGCACGCAGCCCGAGGTGCTGCCGCCGGTCACGACCACCGTATCGACCCGGTGCCAGACCAGCAGCGATTGCAGCGGCGTTTCGAAAAACGCCGATGGCATGCGCTTGGTGAACTGCGTGTCGCCGGGGCGGATGTCGCAGCGTTCGTCATAGGCGTGGCGGTCGCTGCCATATTTGATGTTCTGCAGACTGTCGGGCGTATCGGTGCGGGTGCCCCATACGCCGGCGTCGCTGGCATCATCGGCATAGCCGACGCGGCTCCACACCACCGGCATCCCGGCGGCGCGCGCCAGGGCGCTGATGGTGTTGGTATGTTCGATCTGGCGCGGATCGGTTTCATACGCCGTCTTGTAGCGATCGATGCGGGTATAGGCGTTCTGGAAATCGACATTGACGATCGCCAGCTTCGTGCCGAAGCCGAAGCGCGCGCGCGCCGGATTGGCCATGACAGCGTCGAAGATCTGGCGGGCGGTGCGGTCGTCGTCGGCCATGCGGGTGCCGATGATGTCGGTCATGGGGGGACTCCTCTTGTTTCTACCCCGCTCCCGCCTGCGGGAGAGGGGCGCTGAAATGCGCTCGCTCCCCCTCTAAGCCGCGGCGTCCTTTCGCGAAAGCCGCCAGCGCCGCCCTTGCCACCCTGCGGACATCGCGCCATCAACACGGGTGTGACCATGCCCCCGCCTTCGCGTGATCCGCGCCTGCTGCGCGCTGCCGATGCGCTCGCGAAAAACCGGCTGGATGAGGCCGAGCCGGCGCTGGCGGCGTGGATTGCCGAGCATCCCGCCGACCCTTACGCCCTGCGCATGATGGCCGAATTGCTCGGCCGGCTCGGGCGCTATCGCGAATCCGAAAAGCTGCTGGCGCGCGCACTGGTGCTGGCGCCGGGCTTCGATGCGGCACGTTTCAACTATGCCCTTATCCTGCACCGCCAGTCGAAAAGCGAAGCCGCGCTGGCGGAAATCGAGCGGCTGCTCACCACCACGCCAACGCACCCCGGCTATCGCAACCTGAAGGCTGCCATGCTGGCGCGGCTCGGCGATTATGGTGGCGCCATCGCGATCTATGACCGGCTGCTCGCCGAGTTCCCGGTCAATCCGCGCGGCCATATGAGCCATGGCCATGCGCTGAAAACCATGGGCCGCGCGGCGGATTGCATCGCCGCCTATCGCACTGCCGTTGCCCAGGCGCCGACGCTGGGGGAGGCGTGGTGGAGCCTTGCCAACCTCAAGACCTATCGCTTCGCAGCGGCCGATCTCGAAGCGATGCGCGCTGCGCTGGCGACGCCGGGGATCAGCGACGATGACCGGCTGCACCTCGATTTCGCGCTCGGCAAGGCGCTCGAGGATGCCCGGGCGTACGAAACGTCGTTCGCGCATTATGCTGCCGGCAACCGCTTGCGCCGCAGCCAGTTGCGCTGGGACGGCGCTGCCAACCGCGCGCATGTGGTGGCCAACGAACGCCTGTTCAGCGCCGATTTCTTCGCCGCGCGCGCCGGTCAGGGTTGCCCGGCGCCCGACCCGATCTTCGTCGTCGGGCTGCCGCGTTCGGGCTCGACGCTCATCGAACAGATCCTGGCCAGCCACAGCCAGGTCGAGGGCACGATGGAGTTGCCCGATGTCGCCGCCATCGCGCGCGGCCTGTCCGACACGGTGCCGGGGCAAAGCTCGCTGGTCTATCTCGATGCGCTCGCCGCCGCCGGGCCGGATCAACTCGCCGCGCTCGGGCAGGATTATCTCGACCGCACCCGCATCCAGCGCAAGACCGATCGGCCATTCTTCATCGACAAGATGCCCAATAATTTCGCCTATGCCGGGCTGATCCACCTGATGCTGCCCAAAGCGATCATCATCGACGCGCGGCGCCACCCGCTGGCGACATGTTTTTCAGCCTGGAAACAGCATTTTGCCCGCGGCCAGAGCTTTACCTATGATCTTGTCGAACTCGGGCATTATTATGCCGATTACGTCCGGCTGATGGCGCATTTCGAGCGCGTCCTGCCCGGCCGGGTGCTGCGCGTCGATCATGAAGCGCTGGTCAGCGATACGGAAGGCGAAGTGCGGCGGATGCTGGCGCATTGCGGGCTCGAATTCGAAGCCGGCTGCCTGGAATTTCACCGGAACCAGCGCCCGGTACGCACCGCCAGTTCCGAACAGGTGCGCCAACCGATCACCGCCGCCGGGCTCGACCAGTGGCGACATTACGAACCCTGGCTGGGTGACCTGAAAGCCACACTTGCCACGATAGTGTCACAAGACAGCGCTGCGACCGGCGCGCGCGCTTGACCCGCTTCGCCGGCGGGCGTCACATCCTGCCCTGGCGTTCACAGGGCAAAAGGGTGAACATGATGAAGAATAATGATTTTTTCGACCGGCCATCGCGGCGGCGCACGGCACTGCTGCTCGGCGCGGCGCTCGCCGCCACCCCGGCGCTGGCGCAGACGCCGGTTGCCGCCGCCGATGATGCCGTCGCCGGCGAAATCATCGTCACCGCCGAACGCCGCTCCGAAAGCCTGCAAAAGGTTCCCGTCGCGATCACGGCGCTCGGCACGGCCAAGCTCGACCAGTTGCAGGTGCAAAGCTTCAACGATTTCGCGCGCTTCCTGCCCTCGCTCAGCTTCCAGACGGCGGGGCCAGGCACCGCCAACATCTATTTCCGCGGCGTCGCCTCGGGTGGCGACGGCAACCATTCGGGGCCGCTGCCGTCGGTCGGCGTCTATCTCGATGACCAACCGATCACCACGATCGGCGGCACGCTCGACCTGCATATCTACGACATCGCCCGCATCGAAGCCCTCGCCGGGCCGCAGGGCACGCTTTATGGTGCGTCGTCGCAGGCCGGCACCATCCGCTACATCACCAACAAGCCCGAATTCGGCAAGTTCAGCGCCGGCTATAATCTTGAAGTCAACAAGATCGCGCCCGATGGCACCGGTGGCGGCTGGGGGGGCGTCGCCGAAGCCTTTGTCAATGTGCCGCTGTCGGACAATGCCGCGCTGCGCGTCGTCGGCTGGTACGATCGCGACGCCGGCTATATCGACAATGTCCCGGGCACCCGCACCTATTCGGTGCCGGGCATCACCATCAACAACAATGCGCTGGTGAAGAAGGATTACAACAGCGTCGAAACCATCGGCGGCCGCGCGCAACTGCGGGTGGCGGCGGGCGACGACTGGACCTTCACCCCGTCGATCATGGGCCAGACCCAGAAATCACGCGGCTTTTTCGGGCAGGACCCCAATGTCGGCGACCTCGCGGTGCGGCACTACCGGCCCGAACGCGCCCAGGATGACTGGTACCAGGCGGCGCTGACCATCGAAGGCAAGATCAGCGATTTCGATGTGGTCTACACCGGCTCGTATCTTGAACGGAAGGTCGATTCGAGCTCGGATTATTCCGATTACAGCTTCTTTTACGATGCGTTCTACACAAGCTATGTCGATTTCATCAAGAACAACGCCGGCCAGTTCATCGACCCGTCGCAAACCGTTGTCGGCCGCGATCGCTTTACCAAGCTGAGCCAGGAGTTCCGCATTTCGTCGCCGCAGGACAAGCGCCTGCGCTTCATCGCCGGTGCCTTCTACCAGCGCCAGACGCGCGATATCGAACAGAATTACGTCATCGACAATCTCGCCAACAGCCTCAGCGTCTCGACCAAGCCCGGGGTCTGGTGGCTGACCAAGCAGGACCGCGTCGATCGCGATTATGCGGTGTTCGGCCAGGCCGCCTTCGATATCGTCGAAAACCTCACGCTGACCGGCGGTGGGCGTTTCTTCAAATATGACAATACGCTGATCGGTTTCTTCGGCTTCGGCGCCGGCAATCCGCTCGGCAGCCCGGGGGAATCCCTGTGCTTCGGCCCGGCCACCACCGATGGCGCGCCGTGCACCAACCTTGGCGTGCTGAATGGCGGCGCCATCCTGCCCAAGCAAGCCAAGGGCGATGGCTTCACCCACAAGCTCAACCTGGCGTGGCAGGCGACCCCCGATGCGCTGGTCTATGCCACCTGGTCGCGCGGTTTCCGCCCCGGCGGGCTCAACCGCCGCGGTACGCTGCCGCCGTTCGATTCGGACTTTTTGACCAACTATGAACTCGGCTTCAAGGGCAGTTTCATGGACCGCGCCTTGCGGGTCAACGTCGCGCTTTACCAGGAAGAATGGAAATCGATCCAGCTCGCTTTCCTCGGCGGCAACGGGCTGACCGAAATCCAGAATGCCGGCAACGCCCGCATCAAGGGGCTGGAATTCGATGCGACGCTGGCGCCGACACCGGGGCTGACCCTTACGGTCTCGGGCGCCTATAACGATGCCAAGCTGACGACGAATTATTGCCGCATCGCCAATTCGCCCGATTGCACCATGCTCGGTCCCAATGGCGAAGCCAATTTCGTCCGCGCGCCCATCGGCCAGCAATTGCCGGTCACTGCCAAGTTCAACGGCAATTTCATCGGCCGCTATGAATTCGGGATGATGGGCGGCGACGCCTTTGTGCAGGGCGCGGTCAACCATGTCGGCGCGCGCTGGGCCGCGCTGCGCACCGACCAGCGCGATATTCTGGGCCGGATGCCGGCCTATACCGTGGCGGATTTTTCGATCGGGCTGCGGCGTGACAGCTGGACGGCGGAATTCTACCTCAACAACGCTTTTGATGAACGCGGCAATCTCAACCGCTTCTCGCAATGTTCGCCGGGGACGTGCGGGGCGATCACCTATCAGATCGTCAACCAGCCGCGGACATTGGGGATCAAGTTCGGGCAGCGTTTCTGAACGCGATCTCACACGGATTGAATTGATCCGTCACCCCCGCGAAGACGGGGGCCCATCGCCTGAATTTCGTCACGTGCGGGCAGATTCAGGCGATGGGCCCCCGCCCTCGCGGGGGTGACGCTCTGGACTAACTCAGCCAACCAACCCCGCCACCACCCGCGCCAACACCGACCGCAACGGATCGAAGCACGCCATGCCATGCTGCGCTTCATGCTCGCCGAGCAGCCGCGCCGCCGCTGCCGCGTCGAGCGCCGACGTATTGAGCGCAATGCCGCCGAAACGCGCCGCCGGATTGGTCCGCCGCGCCAGCGCCAGGTGCAGGTCCATCACCGCGCCCAGCGGCGGGATGGCAAAGCCTGGATATTCGTCGATCTCCAGCCGCGCCGGATCATGGCACAGCACCAGCACATCGGGCTGCGAGCCGTGCAGCAGCCCCAATGACACCGCCGCATAGCCCGGGTGCACCAGCGAGCCCTGCCCTTCGATGATATCCCAATGGTCGGCCGCCGCAGCAGGCGACAGGCTTTCGGCCGCGCCGGCGACAAAATCGGCGACCACGGCATCGATGGCAATACCGCCGCCGCTGATCATGATCCCGGTCTGGCCGGTGGCGCGAAAGGTCGCGTCATGGCCGGCGGCGGTGAAGGCCCGGGTCAACGCCAGCGCGGTATATTTCTTGCCGAGCGCGCAATCCGTGCCGACGGTGAGCAGCCGCTTGCCGGCGCGCTTTACCCCCGTCCCCACCGGGAAGCGCCGGTCGGCATGGCGGACATCGATGAGTTGCCGGCCGTGCTGCGCCGCCGCCGCTGCCAGTTCGGGCACGCTGCCGAGCCGCGTGTGCATGCCGCTGACAATATCGAGACCGGCGGCGAGCGCCGCGACCAGCGCCGGCACCCATTCGGGCCGGATCTGGCCACCGACCGGCGCCACCCCGATCAACAGGCTGCGCGCGCCCGCCGCCACCGCCGCCGCCGGCGCCAGATCGGGCAGCCCGAGATCGACCGCGCAGCCGGGCAGCCGCCATTGCCCGGCACAGGCCTCGGGCCGCCAGTCGCGCACGCCAAGCCCGGTCTTGGCGTCGCGCACCGACGTGACGGCGCCAAGGAAGATCAGATAGGGCAGGCGAATGTCCATGCGCGGGCGCTCCGGTGGTGCGCTTCCCTCAATGCACGGTGCATGTTAGCCCTGCAACATGCCCAACAAGGTCGCCCAGCAGCTTCGCGAACGCTATGACCAGTTCACCGTCGCCGAACGGATGATTGCCGGCTGGCTGCTCGACAACATGGCGAGCATTCCCTTCGAAACCGCCGCGTCCATCGGGCAGCGCGTCGGCGTTTCGGCGATGACGGTATCGCGCTTTCTGAAATCATTGGGCTATTCGGGGTTGGCCGCGCTGAAAGACGATCTGCGCGGCGAACTGGGCGATGCGCCCTGGCTGTTGCCGCCACGCGCTGGCGCTGGCCCCGATTCCCGGTTGAAGGCCGAAACCGCCGCAATTGCCGATGTCTATCGGCTGGCGCAGACGCCTGAATGGGCAGCGATCGTCGCGCTGCTCGCCACCGCGCCCAATGTCTATGTTGCCGGCTTCCAGAGCGAGCGCGGGCTGGCGTCGGGCTTTGCGCATCAATTGCTGTATGTTCGCCCCGGGGTGCACAGCCTCGATGGCGCGTCGGGGCTTTATGCCGAAATGCTCGAGGCGAGCCCGCGCGATGTCTTTGTGCTCGTCGATATCCGGCGCTATTCGCGGCATTTCCGCCTGCTCGCCGAACGCGCCGTGGCGGCGGGCGTGCCGGTGGTGGTGGTGACCGACCCCTATTGCCCCTGGGCGCGTGACCTGACCCCGCACATCCTTGCCGCCGAAGTCAGCCTTGGCCATTTCTGGGACATGGATACGGCGCTGGCATCGTTGCTCAACCTGCTCGCCGACGATGTCATGCGGCGGATCGGGACGGCCAAGGTCCATGCGCGGCTGGCGCTGCTGTCGGACCGCTACAGCGAGTTTGTCGGGTTCCAGCAGAAGCTGCCGGGAAAATAAGCAACTCTCTCCTGCGGGGAGGGCGAGAAACGGCGCAGCCGGCCCGTGGGGGTGGCACCCTTGGTAACGACAGGCGCCACCCCCGCCCCGTTCGGGCTGCGCCCGAGTCGCCCTCCCCGCAGGGGGGAGGGAGTGGGATTTCACCCCGGCCCCAGCCCATAGACGACGCACGCATCATCGGTCAGCGGCAGTTGCGGCGGTTGCAGGCTGACCTGCACCTGCTGGCTTTCGGCCCGACTGCCCGACATCATGATCGACGCCGGCGGCGCCGGTGCCGGCATGTCCATGGCGCGCGCCGAATATTGCACATCGCTGCGCTGTTCGGGGTTGCTGGCATAGCCGGGCCAACCGGCGAGCACATCGGTCTGGCAGGCGCGGCCACTCGGGTCGATGACCTTGACCGTTCCCAACCTTGCGCCGGCCGCCTCGGCGGCTTGCCGGGCCCGGCGAGCGGCGTCCTTTACCGCTTCGGTCTGCAGCCAGGTCTTGGCGGCATTGTCGGGTTCGAGGTTGAAATTCACCGGGCTGATCGATTCGGGCTTGGCCGCGACCACCGCGGCATAGGCCGGCTCCAGCGCCGCGAGGTCGCGCACTTCCAGCGTGATCCGCGCTGTCACCGCATAGCGCTCGATCTTGTCGGGGCGGGCGTTGGTCTGCAAATTGCCCTCCTTGTCGCGATATTGTTCGTACAGCGGCTGGGTCTGGAAGGTCGTGGCGATGCGCACCCGTTCCGGCCCGGATTTGCGCAAGGCGGCATCGATCTCGCGCACCTTGCCGGCGGCTTCGGCCAGCGCCGCATCGGCCGTCTTTGCCACCGCGTCGAAACTCGCCGAAAAACTGGCGCGGTTGGCGGCAATCTCGGTGCGGACCATGCCGACCGACGCGATCACCGGCTCACGCATCCACCATGGCGCCGGGACATAGCGCGCGCCCAACTCCGCCGGCGGCACCTGCGCCTGCACCGGCGCGGCCGTGGCCAGCAGCAAGACACCCATCATCACCCGCATCGCATCGCTCCCCGGTTACCGGCTGGACTATCGCCCGGGCAAGATGAACCGGCAATGGCCCGCCCGGCTTTCGCATAACGTCGCAGCGGCTGGTCTTTGCGCGCCGAAGCGCGCAAAAGAAGGGGCTGTTTTTCGTGAAAGTCCCGCCATGCGCAACATCGTCATCACCGCCACGCTCGCCCTCGGCCTCGCCGCCCCGGCCCTTGCCGCGCTGCCGGTCGGCGCCACCGCCCCCGATTTCACCACCGAAGCGAGCCTGGCCGGCAAGCCGATGCCGTTCAATCTCGCCGCCGCGCTGAAAAAAGGCCCGGTTGTCCTGTATTTCTTCCCCGCCGCCTTCACCACGGGCTGCACCGCCGAAGCGCATGAATTCGCCGAAGCGACCGACAGTTTCGAAAAGCTTGGCGCCACCGTCGTCGGGGTATCGGCCGATAATATCGAAACGCTCAACCGCTTTTCGGTCGAGGAATGCCGCAACAAGTTCGCGGTTGCCGCCGGTAGCGCCAAGGTGATTGCCGAATATGATGTCAAGCTGATGCCGCTCGTCGCCAAGTCGAACCGCACATCCTATGTCATCGCCCCCGATGGCAAGATCGCCTTTGTCCACAGCAACCTCAGCTACAAGGGCCATGTCGAACTGACGCTGGCGGCGGTCAAGGAATGGCGCGCCGCGCACCCGGGCTGAAACGTTTCGGCCCGCCCGTTGCCGGGCGGGCCGAACGCTTTCGATCACCTGAAGACGAACAGATACAACAGAATGATGACCGGGATCGGCACGCCGACCATCCACAGCAGACAACCCTTGCCCATTCGGGACTCCTTTGCTCAACCGAGCTTGAACGTGCGGTGTGCTGCGAAGTTCCCGATTCAGCGCGGGTCGCGGCGTTCGCCGAACAGATCGTCGACCATGGCGCTGACCAGAAAAGCGCGTTGCCAATTGGCTTCCTTGTCGTCTGGCGCCTTGTAGAGTGCCACCAGGAACGCATCGTCGATCGGGCTGAGGTCGCGTGGCCGGGTTTCGGGCAGGCGCGGGCTGAACAGGGTGAGGATGCTTGTCGAGGCCGGGCGCTCCTTGCCGAGGCGGGTGCGCGCAAAACCCAGCATCACCGCCTGCGCCGCCAGTGCTTCGAGCGAATGGCCTTCGGCGAGCGGCACGTCGATGATGATCGTTGCCCCGGTCAGCGCCACTCGCGTGCCGGTGCTGAGCCGGCTTGAGGTCAGGCGGTTGTTGACGACGGGCGTGTTGGCAGTGCCGAGTTGCGCGCCGATGGCGGCACTGCCTTCCCCCATGGTCTGGCCCGAACTGCCTTCGGGTTTCGTGCTGTAGAACCAGCGCACCGGATCATCGCCATTGAAAAGGCGGCGGCGGTCAGCCGTGCTCGTGTCTTCAAGGTTGTTCGGCGATCGCGCGCTGATCGTGCGCATCAGGCCCCTGGCATCGGCGGTGAACCAGACGACGATATTGGGCTGGCACCCCGGCGCTTCGGTGCGCACCCCGAGCACATCGGCAGCAGTACGGAAGCGTTCGAGAAACAGCGCCTCGGTCGCCGGCTGCGCGCCGAACACGCGCGGGCAGATGCTGCCCTGCCAGCGGGCATGCTGGCCATGCGTCGTATCGGCGAGCGCGGTGCGGACAAATTCGAGGCTGCGGGCGCGCAGTTGCGGACGGGTCAGCCGTTCGCCGGTGACAGTGATGGTGTCACTATCGCTATCAACAGGCGCCGGCACGGCAAGCGCAGGCGCAGCCAACAGGCCGGCAAGCAACACAAAAGCAAGGCGGGGCATCACGAAACTCCGGCAAGTCTGGCTGCCCTGATTTGTAAATTACCTCGAATGTCGCCGCTTCACAAGCAGGTTCAGGCACCGACCAGCTTCTTCAACTCGGTTTTCAGTATCTTGCCATTGGCGTTGCGGACCAGCGGTTCGTGCGAGAATTGCACTGCCACCGGCACCTTGAATGCCGCCAGCCGCGCCGCGACAAAGCTGCGCAGTTCGTCTTCGGTCGCGGTCGTGCCGGGTTTCAGCGTCACAAAGGCATAGGGTTCTTCGCCCAATGTCCGGTGCGGGCGGCCAACCAGCGCCGCGTCCATGATCGCCGGGTGCTCGTACAGGGCGTTTTCGACCTCGACGCAATAGATGTTCTCGCCGCCACGGATCAGCATGTCCTTGGCGCGGTCGATGATGAAGCAAAAGCCTTCGTCGTCGATGCGCGCCAGATCGCCGGTGCGGACCCAGCCGTCGATGAAGGTCGCGGCGGTCGCTTCGGGCTTGTTCCAATATTCCTTCACGACATTGGGGCCGAAGCCGTAAAGCTCGCCCACTTCGTTCGGCCCCATCACCTTGCCGTCGGGATCGCGCACCTGCAGGTCGCAGACGGCGACGGGTGGCCCGCAACTGTCGGGGCGGTGCTCGTAATCTTCGGCCATGTGGTGGGTGAAAGTGGCGCTGGTTTCGGTCATGCCCCAGCCATTGCCGGGGGCGGCCTTGAACTGCCGGGCGATCTGGCGGACGAGCTCGGGCGCCGATGGCGCGCCGCCATAGGAGACACTTTCAAGGCTCGACAGGTCGAAGCGGCCGCGTTCGGGGTGTTCGAGGATCTGCCAGGCGATCGTCGGCACACCGCCGGCACCGGTGAGCCGCTCACGCTCGATCAGCGCCATGGCTTCGAGCACATCCCATTTGCGCATCAGCGCCAGCTTGGCCCCCGAAAACAGCGACGGCGACAGAATGGCGTGGCAGCCGGTGGCGTGGAAGAAGGGCACCGACAGCAACGTGCCCTTTTGCGGCGCATCCGGGTCGGGCGCCGGCGGCATCTCGCCGCGGCGCAGGTATGAGCGCGCGGCGGACGAAGCGCTCGCCATGATGTTCGACACGATGTTGCGATGCGTGCCGAGCGCCCCCTTGGGCTTGCCGGTGGTACCGCTGGTATAGAAAATCGTCGCGTCGTCTTCGGGCTCGAAGTCGACCGCCGGCAGCGCCCGGTCGGCGAGCGTCCCCCAGGTCTTCGGCCCGCCGATGATCGATTCCAATCGCACCTCGCGCGGATCGCCAAGCGCATCCTCGGTGCCGCGGGTGACATAGATGCGTTCCAGCGCCGCCAGGTCGGGCAGGTGCGGGGCGATGCGGGCAAGGCGTTCATTGTCGCAAAGCAGGACCTTGGCGCCCGAATCGGCCAGGCCATATTCAAGCTCGCCGCCCGTCCACCAGGCGTTCAAGGGCGTCACGATGGCGCCGCACAGGCTCGCGGCGAAAAAGGCCACCGGCCATTCGGGCAGGTTGCGCATTACAACCGCGATGCGATCGCCCTTTACCACGCCATCGGCGTGCAACTGCGCCGCCAGCCGCAGCGTCGCGCGGGCGAAATCTTCAAAGGTGACGCGTTCATCATCGAGGACGAGGAAAACCTTGTCGCCATGCGCCCGCCCGGCGAGAAACACATCGCGCAGTGTCGGCGGGGCATTCTTCCAGGTCCGCGTCGGCCGGCCGCGGATGACGACGGTTTCCATCTCCAGCGGCGATCCGGGCGCGGTGAGCGCGGCATGCGCCTGGGCGATGCTCATCGCGGGCCAGGTGGCGTTATCGTTCATCGGCGGTCCCCATGGCTTTGTTATTAGCGGCATAAAAGCCGAATTGCGCCGACGGCGCCAGTGGCTTGGGCTGCATTAGGCGATGATGGCGCTAGCACACTGCGCCCATGCGGGGGGACTTGATTGCCACGAGAAGGCGGTCGGTTTCATGAAAAAATGATGATGTTTATGGCGCCCGAGAGAACGGGGAGGACTACCGCATATGTCCTATTCTATTCAGAGGGTTAGCAGTTTTTCATGAATACTGGGCCATGTCGCGCTCATTACAATAGAAACATATCGAGATGGAATATCTGCAATCAAAGCTATGTCATCAATTGATATTTTCTTTAATTTCAAAGGCTCTAAAAACGCCTCGCGAGCGACGAGTGGCAATAACACGGCCGTCGCAATGTATTCAGCTACAAGATCGATATTGACATCCATTGGAGCCTTTGTGGGATCTTGGAGATGGAAAGGAAGTCCCATTTTTTCTGCAAGTGCAGTTTGCTGTTCTCTTGTATTCGAAAACGAACTAACGGGGTCCAAAAGATGGATTATTTCTTTACAACAGACTATACGCTGCCAGTCTGAACCATCATTACGATGATAATAAACTTTAGCCATCACATTGGGATCGCCGCCGTAAAACCCATTTGGCCAGTGAAATAGTCTGTATTTTCCTCTTAGAATTAACGTATCCAACTCAACGCCGATGAATTCTGTTTCAACTTCAACACCGCTAGAGATTATTGCCGCCAAGACTTGATTGACATCAACAGGCAAATCTAAACCATTTTGAAATATCGCAACAAGTTCACCTATGCGCATGTGTAGCCTAATGAGAAAAGCCCGGGAAACCCGGGCTTAACACGCTCAAACTGTATTTGGAACTAGCTACAGGCTAGCGACTAACTCGTTCACATTCACAACGCGATTCGGGCTGCGCGGCGCTTCACGCGACACAAGGGCAGTTCCCGTCTTTTGCTGCAGCACCGCATGACGAACCTGCGCTTCAATCTCTTCAGCCAATATCACATCGTTCCGAGTTCCACGAAAAAACCGAACATTAACGGTTTGTCCGTCATGCCCAGAAAAGGGGCATACAACGCGTTCTTCACTCATGACGCACTCCCTTCCTTCCATCACGCCCGGGCGGCAGTATCAGCAACTTCTCGGCGAACTTCATACAAAACACTGGTGGGACGAACAACGCTGCCTGCCCAACCTCAAGGGATCTGGCGGTAACCATCCTCCACACTTTCCGCTGTAGCGATCCGACCAATCAGCACAGCATGGTCGATTGCGCCGACAGGACGTGCCTGACTGTTAACACTAATACGCACTATAAACCTAGCAAACTAACAGCGGATGAACGAAAGTCGCCACCCGCAAAAACAACGTCGAAGTCAAGGGCCATGTACGCCGTATCCCCAGATTTCTTTAACTGCAGTTGCATATGTAGGACAGAGAAAACAAGCCCTGGCGATTGATATGTCCACTTTTGCGACGAACTGTGGCAGGAATGTCAAACGTTGATAACGACAGGTCGTTATCAAATTTTTGAACCGAATGCAACACGTAGCTATTGGCATGATCGAACTGAACTCCCGTGTTCCGACCGCGGGTTTATCCACAGGCGACAAAAAGAGAACGAACACCTACGACGCAAGCTCCGTTCAAAGGCGATTCGCGGCATAGATTCACACCAGATTATCTCGGAGTAATTCGAGCAGTTTCAACGCACGGTGCTACTGAAATTCGGCACAGGTTGGCGGATGGCCTACCCAAGGCTAGGATGGTGGAAACTTAAAGGGGATCACATATGGCCACCACAGCAAGCTGGGACGCGCGCGACGCCGCCGCCATGCGTGGGATACTGGACCGCCAGCGCGCCGCCTTAACCGCCGAGCTGCCGGTGACCGCTG
The DNA here is from genome assembly GCA_038246995.1 of Sphingomonadales bacterium. Classification (GTDB taxonomy): domain Bacteria; phylum Pseudomonadota; class Alphaproteobacteria; order Sphingomonadales; family Sphingomonadaceae; genus Sandarakinorhabdus. The sequence goes on along the minus strand of JBBRVH010000064.1, from coordinate 143 downwards.
CCACCCGCAAGGCGCGGTTGCAACGCGCGCTCGCCGTGGTGCTCGACAACAAGGACCGGATGGTCGCGGCGCTGAGCGAGGATTTCGGCCATCGCAGCACCGAAATGACGCTGATTACCGACATCATGGCCTCGGTGAAGCCG
>JBBRVH010000063.1:0-19361 GCA_038246995.1 Sphingomonadales bacterium | reverse complement strand
GGTGAAGCAGGCCGTGGACAATCAGGTGTTGGGCATAATCGGGCAGTGCCCAGCCCTTTTCGGCGGCTTCACGCGCACAGGTTTCAGCCGCAAGCACGATATCGCCGAGCAGGACTTCGCCGTCATCGGTGTTGGCCAGGCCTTCGAGCAGGTCTTCCTGCACCATCGGAAAGCTGAGCACATTGGTCGGCCTGTCCTTGCCGCGATAGTCGCGATTGAGCGTTTGCACTTCGGCATCATCGGTCAGGCGGATGCCGACCTCGACTCCGATCGCGCCACCGGCGAGGTGGCCATGCGGCGTCTGCGCCAGCGCGCCGCGGACCGCCGCATCGGCCAGCGCTGGCCAAGCGAGCGCTGGCCAGTCACCCGCGACGACATCGGTTTCAACGATCAGCACCCGGCATCAACCATCTTGCGGCGGGCCTTCATAGGCATCGACGATGCGCCCGACGATCGGGTGGCGCACGACTTCGCGACTGGAAAAACGCAAGACGGAAATGCCTTCGATGCCATCGAGCCGCTTGACCGCATCGGCAAGACCCGACGCCGCCGGGTTGGGCAGATCGACCTGGTTGGGATCACCGCAGACGACCATGCGGCTGCGTTCGCCGAAGCGGGTGAGGAACATCTTCATCTGCAGCGGCGTCGTGTTCTGGGCTTCATCGAGGATGATGAAGGCATTGGCGAGGGTGCGGCCGCGCATGAAGGCCAGCGGCGCGATCTCGATTTCGCCCGACGCCAGCCGGCGTTCGACCTGTTCGGCAGGCAGCATGTCGTACAGCGCATCATAAAGCGGCCGCAAATACGGATCGACCTTGTCCTTCATGTCGCCGGGCAGGAAGCCCAATCGTTCGCCGGCCTCCACCGCCGGGCGCGACAGCACGAGGCGATCGACCGAGCCGGCGATGAGCTGGCTGACCGCCTGCGCCACCGCCAGATAGGTCTTGCCGGTGCCGGCGGGGCCGAGCGCGAAGATGATGCTGTCACGCGCCAGCGCCTCGATATAGCGCACCTGGGTCGGGCTGCGCGCCGCGATGGTCTTGCGGCGGGTGCGAATGACCGCGGTGCTGGCCAGCCCTGAATCGGCGCTGACCAGGCCATCGAGCGAGGGGTCCGACGCGATGGCGACGGCACCGACGACATCGCCCTGATCGATCTTTTCGCCATGGGCGAGGCGGTTGTACAGGCCGGTCAGCACGTCACGGGCCCGCGCGGCGGCATCGGCTTCGCCTTCCACCTGCACCTTGTTGCCGCGCGCCGAGATATAGACCCCTAACTGGCCTTCGAGCGCGATGAGATTCTGGTCGAATTCACCGAACAGCGCGCCGAGCAGATAGGCCTTTTCGAATTCGATCTCGAGCCTGACGCGGTCGCTGGCAGCGACAGGGGAGCGCACGGGCTTTTTCGACATCAGGCGGCTGCTCTTTCTGCAAGAAGGGATTTGGGGAGGGGCTTTGCTTCGACGGAATTGGGCTGGCCTTCGGTAATCTCGACGGCGATCAGATCGCCGATCTTCGCGCCCGGAATTTCGACGACCGCCGATTGCAGCCACGGCGTCTTGCCGATCAACTGCCCCGGCTTGCGGCCCGGGCGTTCGAGCAAAATCTCGGTCTGCCGGCCAACGCTCGCCTTGTTGAAGGCATGGGCGCCCGCCGTGATCGCCGCCTGCAGGCGCGCCAGCCGTTCTTCCTTCACCGGCTCGGGCACCTGGTCGGCCATGGTCGCCGCCGGGGTGCCGGGACGCTGCGAATATTTGAAGCTGTACGCCTGTGCGTAGCCGACTTCGGCGACGATGCGCAGCGTGTCCTCGAAATCCTGTTCGGTCTCGCCCGGAAAGCCGACGATGAAATCGCCCGACAGCGCGATATCGGGGCGGACGGTGCGCAGTTCGGCGAGCGTCGCGAGGTAGGATTCGCGGGTGTGGGCGCGGTTCATCGCCTTCAGGATGCGGCTGCTGCCCGACTGCACCGGCAGATGGAGGTACGGCATCAGCTTCGGGATATCGCGATGCGCCTCGATAAGCGCGCGGGTCATGTCGCGCGGGTGCGAGGTCGTGTAGCGGATGCGCTTCAACCCGGCGATGTCCGCCAGCCGCGCGATCAGGCCGGGCAGGCTGTCGGTGCCCGCCGACCCGCCATCATAGGCGTTCACATTCTGGCCGATCAGCGTGATCTCCACCGCGCCCGCCGCGACCAGCGCTTCGGCTTCGGCGACCAGATCGGCCTGTGGGCGCGAGGTTTCGCCGCCGCGGGTATAGGGCACGACGCAGAAGGTGCAGAATTTGTCACAGCCTTCCTGGACGGTCAGGAACGCGCTGGCGCCCTGGTGGCGACGCGGCGGCAATTTGTCGAACTTGGGTTCGACCGGCATGTCGGTATCGATGGCGCGGCCCCAGCGCGCGCCGCGCGCATCCTCGGGAATTGCGGCGGCCTGTTTCAGCAGCGCCGGCAGATTGTGATACGCCAGCGGCCCGACAATGACATCGACGGCAGGGGCGCGCCGGCCGATTTCGGCGCCTTCGGCCTGCGCCACGCACCCGGCGGCAACGATCACCGGGCGTGAGCCATCGGCGCGGGGTTTGCGCAAGCGCCCGATATCGGAATAGAGTTTTTCGGCTGCCTTTTCACGGATATGGCAGGTATTGAGCACGACGATATCGGCCGTTTCCGCCGTATCGGCCGCCACATGACCCTCGCCGGCGAGCAGGTCGCCCATGCGTTCCGAATCATAGACATTCATCTGGCAGCCGAAGGATTTGACAAAATAACGGGACACGAGCGGCAGCGACTCCGAAGACAATTCCTCCTTCATAGCCGCTGTGGCGGGCGCGGTCATCCCCGCATCAACTGGCGATAACCCGTCGCGATGACCGCTTCGCAATGCCGCGCCAGCGCCTTGCGATCGGCAAAATCCGCCCACCGCACCGCCGGGTGAAAGATGATTTCGGCACGCACCTTGCCCAGCCGCATGAAGGCCAGCGCGTGCGGCATCAGTTCGGTATCGCCGATCCAGGCGAGATCGGGCAGGCGTTCGCGCGTTACCGGCAGGCCGTTGACGCGGGTATAGGCGATCGTCACCGGCTGGATCAGCACATCGTCATGACCATCTGCCACCGCGAACAGCGATGTCTTGAACGGCAGCACGCGGGTGCCATCGCTGTTGGTGCCTTCGGGAAACAGGATCAGGCTGTCGCCGCGCGCCAACCGGTCGGCGATCACGTCGCGCTGTTCGCCGGTGCTGCTGCGCCGGGCGCGCTCGACATAGACGGTGCGCGCCAGTGTCGCCAGCCAGCCCACCATGCCCCAGCCCCCGACTTCGGATTTCGCCACGAACGCCGCCCGGATGCGCGCGCCGAGCACCGGGATATCGGCCCATGATACATGATTGGAAACGAACAACACCCGGCTCGGCCGCGCCGGCCGGCCATGGCAGATGATGCGGATGCCGAGCGCCCGCGCCAGCCCGCGGTGAAAGACGATCGGCAAATGCGCCTTGCGGGTGCGCAACACCGTGCGCAGCATCAATTCGGCGGGCACGATGATCGAGGCGGTGGTCAGCGCGCCGGCAACCCCCTTGGTGGCGCCGAACCGCTGGAAGCGAATGCCACGCTGCGCCCGCGCCAGGGCGGTCGGTTCGATCACGGCGCCGTCACTTTTCGGGCTTCAGCAGCGCCACCCCGTACAGTTCCATGCGATGATCGACGAGGCGATACCCCAGCCGTGCCGCGATCCGCGCCTGCAATTCCTCGATCTCGGGATCGTGAAATTCAATCACCGCACCGCTTTCGACATCGATGAGATGATCGTGGTGATCTTCCTGCACGGTTTCATAGCGCGAGCGACCGCCCTGGAATTCGTGGCGTTCCAGGATCCCGGCTTCTTCGAAAAGCTTGACGGTACGATAGACCGTGGCAATCGAAATGCGCGGATCGACCGCGGCGACGCGGCGATGCAGCGCCTCGACATCGGGATGATCGTCGACATCACCGAGCACGCGCGCGATGACACGCCGCTGTTCGGTGATGCGCAGGCCCTTTTTCAGGCAGAGCGCTTCGAGATCGATTTTTCCGCCCATGCCAAAACGCTCCTGCCGCCCACCTTCAGATAGGCGGACGGCGAAGATCGAACAAGTCGGGTTTCATGCAACCGGTCGCGACACGCGTGCCGCGCCGGTTACGCGACTGGTTCAGGCGACGACCTTGCGCGGCCGGCCACGGGGCTTGCCACCCACCTTGGCAACGCGCTTGGTGCCGAGGCCGATCGATTTGGCCAGCGTACGGCGCTGTTCGGCATAGTTGGGGGCGACCATCGGGTAATCGGCGGGCAGGCCCCATTTGGCGCGATACTGGTCGGGTGTCATGCCATAGCGCGTCATCAAGTGGCGCTTGAGCATTTTCAACTTCTTGCCGTCTTCGAGGCAGACGATGAAATCCGGCTTGATCGACGAACGCACCGAAACGGCGGGTTCCTGGCGCACCACCGGTGCTTCGACCGGCGAACCCAATTGCGCCAGCGTGGCGTAAACGCTGTTGATCACGCCGGGAACGTCTGCAGGCGCCACCGTGTTGTTCGCAAAATGCGAAGAAACGATCTCGGCCGTCAACGCCAACAGATCATTGTGAATCTGTGCACTCTCATTCATGCTCACGTCCTTGTAAATTACTTGCGGATCCCTCCTCCGCAACCAAGGCCATGATCCTGATTCCGGAAAAAGGCAATACCCGCTAATCAAGCAGGCGAATTGTCAAGTCGTCGCCGCATGGTCAGTGCGGCAAAACGCGCTCCCGCGGCACCGGCGTAATAATCGGGCCGACGACCAACCCCCAGAAACCCGGCCTGACGATATAGCGCCAGCGCTGTTTGGTTATTTTCGCGGACCTCGAGGAATATTTCCTCGGCACCGCGCCGGGCGGCATCGTGACAGGCAGTGTGCAGCAGCGATCGGCCGAAGCCGCGGCCGCGCTGGCCGGGATGCACCGCTATTAACAAAAGTTCAACTTCTGGTCCGGCGCTGCGGCTGAGGGTGAAGCCCTGCGCCACGCCGGCGGCATCGATCGCCTGGCGGGCAAAGCTGGTGCCCTGCGCCAGCGTGCCGCCGAGTTGCAGCGCCGACCAGGCTTCGCCGAAGGCCGGATCGAAACTGGCGCGCATCACCACCATCAAGGCTTCGAGATGACGGGCATCGGCGCCGACGATCGCGGGCGCAACACCCGGGGAAAGCAGGCGGCCCGCGCCGGGCGGAACGCGGGCACCGCCGGGCGGTACGGGGGGGGCAGCGGGGGAGCTCATGCGGTCGACGTCTTGCCGCGCCTGTTGCAGCCGAGTCAAACCTTGTGATGTGCGTCCGCGATCACAGCGGCAACACCGCATCGGGCGGGCGGACATACAGCGCCGCCGGTGGCAGGCCGCGCTGCGCCGCCGGCAGCCGCATCAGGTCGGCCATGTCGGGGTGGCCATCATGCACCCGGTCGCCCGCATCGGCCGGCGCCATCGCCCCCGCGGTGGCTTCGGCGGCGGCCAGCCCCAGCGTCGCCGCCGTCCGCGTGGCGATGGCGGAAAGGTCGAATGCCGCCGACACGGTCTGGTGCAGCACCTGGCCGCGCCCGGCATCCATCAGCACCGTTACCGCCGCCAACCCGGGCGCCAGCGCAAAGGCCCGCGCCGCCACCAGCGCGCCGCCTTCGCAGCCCGTCACCGGCACATCCCAGGCGAGGCCAAGCGCGCGCGCCGCGGCAATGCCGATGCGGATGCCGGTGAAACTGCCCGGCCCGGTATCGACGACGATCGCATCGGGCCGGCGGCCAGCCAGCAGCGCGATGATGCCGGGCAGCAACGCTTCGGCATGGCCGCGGCCGATGATGCGATGATCATGCGCCAGCAGGCGGTCACCATCGAACAGCGCCAGCGACAGCGCCGGCGAGGCCGTGGAAAGGCCGAGCGTCAGGCCGGTCACAGGATGGTGGCAACATCCTCGAAGGACAGGCGCGGCGAGCGCGGGAACAGCCCTTCGTCGGTGCCCTTGCCCAGGCAGACCAGCATGTTGGTTTCCACCGTCGTGCCGGCCCAGAACGCGGCATCGACCGCCGGCTTGGCAAAGCCCGACAGCGGCCCGGTATCCCAGCCGAGCGCCCGGGCAGCGAGGATGAAATAGCCGGCCTGGAGCGACGAATTGCGAAACGCCGTTTCGCGCGCCAGTGCGGCATTGCCGCTGAACCAGCTGCGCGCATCGGCGTGCGCGAACAATTCGGGCAGGCGGTCATAGAACAGATTGTCGAAACCGATGATCGCGGTCACCGGCGCGGCCAGCACCTTGGCCTTGTTGCCGGGCAATACCAGTTCGGCGAGCCGCGCCTTGTGATCGGGGCTCGAGGCAAAAACGAACCGCGCCGGCGAACAATTGGCCGATGTCGGGCCCATCTTCACCAGGTCGTACAGCGCCCGCAGGTCATCACCCGTCACCGGCGCATCGGACCAGCCATTACGCGTGCGCGCGTCACGAAACAACAAATCGAGCGCGCCAGCGCCGAGGGGAGAACCGGGCATCAAAAGGCCTTTCAGATGGCGCGAACGTCGGTGACTTCGGGCACATAATATTTGAGCAGCGATTCGATACCCATCTTGAGCGTCGCCGTCGAGGACGGGCAGCCCGAGCAGGCGCCCTGCATTTCAAGGAACACCGTGCCCTTGTTGAAACCGCGATAGACGATATCGCCGCCATCGCCCGCCACCTGCGGCCGGATGCGGGTATCGATCAGTTCGATGATCTGGCTGACGATTTCGGCATCGGCGGGATCATCATTGGTCGCCGGCGTGGCGGCGGTGGCCGAATACAGCGGCGCACCCGAGCTGAAGTGATCGACAAGCACGCCGAGCACCTGAGTTTTCAGTTCGGCCCAGTCGGCCGAGCCTTCGGCCTTGGTGACGCTGATGAATTCGGCGCCGAAGAACACGCGTTCGACATCACCAAGCCCGAACAGCGCAGTGGCGAGCGGCGAGGCGGCGGCGGCTTCGGGGGTGGCGAAATCGGCGGTGGTGCCATCGGTGACGCTGCGCCCCGGGCGGAACATCAGCGTGGCGGGATTGGGGGTGCGTTCGGTTTCGATGAACATGTCGGGGAACCCTTGGGCAGCGTTTGCCGAGCCGATGTGGCGGGTTCGCCGGCAGGAATCAAGCCGCTGCCGGGCCACCACCGCAAAAATCGTACGAATTTTGTCCGGTTTTGCGCTCAGGTGAGCGATTCGAGCCGATCGGCATCGAGCCCGCCCGGCACGATGATGACGACGCACGGCAATTGCCCGGCGCGTTCGCCGGCAAAAAAGCTGATCAGCGGCCCCGGCGCGCCCTTGGGGGCGGCACCCAGCACCAGCGCGCGCACCGCCCTGTCGCCGCGCACATGATCGAAAATCGCCGGCGCGGCATCGCCTTTCAGGATGATCGTCACCGGGCGCACCCCGGCCAATGTTTCAGCTTCATCGGCGAGCGCGGCCAGCAAGGCTTCGGCTTCGGCCTGGGCTTCGGCGGCCATGGCTTCCTGCACGCCGCCCCATTGCATGAATTCGGGCGGTGCCACGACATGCACCAGCGCCAGCCGCGCCCCGACATGCCCGGCGCGCAACGCGGCAAAGCGCAGCGCGACGCGGCTTTCGGCGCTCTGGTCGATGACGACCAGATAGGTAGGGGCAATTTCCATCACGACAAAGGCTACAGGCAAAGCCGGCGATATAAAAGCCGCCGGCAAGACCATAACAGCCACCGCCGCAACCGATACACAGGCAGGCGATGGGGATCATGTTCTGGGATGGCGTTCTGCGCGGCGGCACAACGGTGCTGCTGCTGCTGCTGGCGTGGAATTTCTGGCGCGGCCGGCACGCGTCGCTCACCGCGATCCTGGGGGTGCTGCTCACCGGCTCGGCGCTTTGCTACCTCTATCTGCCGGCGCTGCCCGCCACCTACAACACCGCCTGGTGGCGGGTGCCGCCGCACCTCGCCGGGATGGCGGCGCCGGGGTTGTTCTGGCTGTTTGCCGCCAGCTGGTTCGACGATGATTTCGAACTGCGCCCGGTGCATTATCTGTCGGTGATCGCGCTGGTCGCGGCCGGCGCGGTCAGCAGCTATGTCGGCTTTCGCCAGGACTGGCCGCGGCTTGTGCTATCGGCTTTCTGGCCGATTCCCAGCCTGGTCTGCATCGGGCTGGGGATTGCCGCCGCGCTGCGCGGGCGCGACAATGATCTGGTCGAGGCGCGACGTCGCATCCGGCTGGCGCTGGCGCTGACCATCGGCGGATTGATTGCCGTGGTCGTCACCGCCGAACTGGGCGTCGATGATTGGCCGCCGCGCGACGGCTGGCGACTGGTCAACGCCGCAGCGCTGCTCCTGCTGACGATGACGACGGCGTTTTCGGTGTTCGGCTGGCGCGATGCCGCGCTGCTGATACCGCCGGCCAAGCCGCCACCGTCGGCACCCGAAGCCGATGATTCGCGGCTGCTGGCAAGGCTGGCAAAGGAAATGCGCGCCGAACGCCTGTACCGGCAGGACGGGCTGACCATCACCGCCGTCGCGGCGCGATTGGGCGTCCCCGAATATCGCCTGCGCCGCGCCATCAACCAGGGGCTGGGGGCGCGCAACTTCAACGCCTATCTCAACGATTTCCGCATTGCCGAGGCGCAGGCGGCGCTCGCCGATCCCGAACAGCGCGGCGTGCCGATCCTGACCATCGCGCTCGATGCCGGCTTCGGCAGCCTGGCGCCCTTCAACCGCGCCTTTCGCCTCGCCCATGACTGCACGCCAAGCGAATTTCGCGCCCGTATTGCCGACAAACCCCGTACCGCCTGATCGATTTTGCGAAATCGACCGGTCGAAACCGTGAATCCGCCGCGCTTTTCGCGCAGGTTTCGCGTCAAAAACCCCTCCTGACCCGCCCGCAACGCCGCAGGAGCCGCCATAATGCCCACCGAAATGACCCTTGCCGACGCCGCGCTGCGGGTTTTTCCCAATGTTTTCCTGTTCGATGGCGGCCGCTATGTCGTCGCCACCCTGCTGATGACCGCCATTATTGCCCTCGTCATGCGCTCGCCGTGGCGCGTCAGGCGGTTGCAGGACCGCTGCGCCAGCCGCGCCGACCTGCACCGCGAGCTGTCGGCATCGCTGCGCAGCGTTGTCATCTATGCCCTGGTATCGACCCCGGCCCTGTGGTTGACCGCCAACGGATACACCGCCGGCTTCTACACCGGGACCCCATCACTGCCCGAAATCGCCGCCTTCACCGGTGCCTTGCTCGTCGCGCACGACACCTGGTTCTACTGGCTGCACCGCGCGATGCACGATCCGCGGCTGTTCAAGCGCTTCCACCGCCTGCATCACCGCTCGGTGACGCCGACGCCGTTCGCCGCCTATGCCTTCAATACCGCCGAAGCCGTGTTCGAAGCGCTGTTCGTTTCGCTGTGGGTGGCCTTCATTCCCACCCCCTTTGCCGCGACATTCAGCTTCCTTGGCATCATGATCCTGCGCAATGTCATGGGCCATGCCGGCGTCGAACTGCTGCCCCGGGGCTTTGCCGATCACTGGTTCTGGGGGCTTTTCGCCACCACGACCCATCACGATCTCCACCACAATGGCAGTTTCAACCATAATTTCGGCCTGTATTTCACCTGGTGGGACCGCATGATGGGCACCGAACACCCACAGTATCGCGCCATCTTCCGCGAAGTGACCAGCCGAGCGCCGGCACTTGGCCCCGGCAGCGACGTTGCCACCCCCGGCCGCGCGGCATAATATCGGCGGCGCAGGGACCGGGGGAGACGCCATGGCCGCCACCAACAAGACGATTGCCACCCCGGTCGACCCCGCCGCGTTCATCGCCGCCATCACCGACTTGGGGCAACAAGCCGACGCCCGCACCCTTAGCGCGCTGATGATCCGGCTCACGGGTGCCCCGGCGGTGATGTGGGGGCCCTCGATCATCGGCTTCGGGCGCTACCATTACCGCTACGAAAGCGGCCGCGAGGGCGACGCGTTCCGTATCGGCTTTGCCCCGCGCAAGGGCCAGACCGTGCTCTATCTCATGGACGGGTACGCCGATCACGCCGCCGACCTGGCGCTGCTCGGCCGCCACAAGACCGGCAAGGCCTGCCTGTATATCCGGCGGCTGGCCGATATCGATCTTGCCGTCCTCGAAGCGATGATCACCCGTTCGCTGGCCTGGATGGCGCAGCAATATCCCGAATGATCAGTCGTCGACCGGGCCGAACCCCTGTTTCCAGATCAACATGGTGCGTTCGAATTCGCAGATGATAACCCCATGCTGGTTGCGCCCGGTGGTCCGGATCGTCACCAGACCCTGTTCGGGCCGCGATTTCGACAGGCGTTTTTCCAGCACCAGCGACTCGGCATACAGCGTGTCCCCGGCAAAGACCGGCGCCGTCATGCGGATATCGCGCCAGCCAAGGTTGGCCACCGCTTTCTGGCTGACGTCCGAAACGCTCATCCCGACCAGGATCGCCACGGTCAGCGGCGACGCCACCAGCGGCTTGCCGAACTCGGTCTTCGCTGCATAGACATGATCGAAATGCAGTGGATGGGTGTTCATTGTCAGCAGGGTGAACCAGACATTGTCCTGCTCGCTGATCGTCCGTCCCGGGCGGTGTTCATAGACATCGCCGACACAGAATTCCTCGAAGGCCCGCCCATAGGTCTCGCGATAGCGCTGCGGCCCGACCTCGATAACGCCCCGCCGCATCCATGCTCCCCTTGACGTTGCCGGTTTTGTCCGGACAAATCACCCCGTCAAACGCTGCAAGTCAATCACCGCAAGTCAATCATTGGGGGTTCGTCATCATGAAAGCGCTACTGCTCGCCGGCCTGGCATTGGCCCTTGCCACCACGGCACAGGCGGCCCCCAAGCGACTCGACCTGGCCAGGCCCGAGGATGCCGTCACCGCCTTTCGCAAGGTGCAATGCTCGACAAAGGACAATGAACCCGTCGTCTACCATTGGGTCGGCGAGGTTTATTCACGCGTCGAAGGCGAACCCGACAAGCATCTGTTCAACCTGCAGGGCATGAATGTGCGCAGTTGCATGACCGCCATAGACCCGGTGCGCGGCAAGGGTTTCCGCCAGGTCAGCCGCGAACTGATGTTCTACACTGACCCCGGGACCGGCGAAATCATCCGCAACTGGACCAACCCCTGGACCGGCAAGACCGTCGAAGTCGTCCATGTCGCCAATGATCCGGTCAACATGCGCGGGCCCCAGTTCCCGATCGGCGCCGATGGCAAGCCGTTCAGCCTCAACGCCCGGGTCCAGAACGGCCGGGTGTTCATGCCGGCGGTGATCCCCTTGTGGTACACCAACCCGATGGGCGGTGATTACCAGGCCTATGTCGGCAACCAGTATCATTCGATGGAGATCTTCGATTTCGTCGCCGACGAAGCCGATCTGACCGACGCGAGCAAGACCCGCGCCAACGCCTCGATCGCCTGGGTACGCATGTCGCCATGGCTGCCGTTCATGGAAATGAGCGGGCGCGGCGGCGTGCTGGTCTTCAATGCCGTGGGCCAGCCGTTGCCCGATGGCATCAACGGCCTGCCCAAGGTCATCACCGATGAAATCGCTGCCAATTATCCGATCTACACGGCGCCGCCGCCCGCCGATGATGCCCGGCCCAACGAAACCAGCTGGACCTATTTCAAGAAGCGCATGGATGCCAGGCGCGCAGCGGCGAAAAAATAGGACGACCAGCGCCGCCAGGGCGCAATTGACCGGGTGACGCGCCACCCCCGGCAGCGCTATGACCTTGGGCGATGGATCTGTACCTGCCCATCGCCGAAATGTCGGTCAACGCCATCGTCATCATCCTGCTGGGTGGCGGCGTCGGTTTCCTGTCGGGCATGTTCGGCGTCGGCGGCGGCTTCCTGACCACGCCGCTGCTGATCTTTTATGGCATCCCGCCGGCAATCGCGGTGGCATCATCGGCAACCCAGATCACCGGATCGAGCGTTTCGGGCGCTCTGGCCTATTGGCGGCGCGGCCAGGTCGATGTGAAGATGGGTGTGGTGCTCGTCATCGGCGGCGTCATCGGCGCCGGGCTCGGGCAGATCGTCTTTCGCCAGCTGCAAAAGATCGGCCAGATCGATGTCAGCATCAACATCATCTACGTGCTTTTCCTCGGCGTCATCGGTACCTTGATGCTCAAGGAAGCGGTCACCGCCCTGCAGGCGGAACGCCGCATCGCCGCTGGCGAAGCCCGCCCGCCGGCGCGGCTGCGGCGTCATGTGCCGTGGATCTCGGCGCTGCCGGGCAAGACGCGCTTCTACAAATCGGGGCTTTATATCTCGCCATTGGCGCCGCTGCTGCTCGGCGGCGTCGTCGGCATCCTGACGGCCATCATGGGCATCGGCGGGGGCTTCATCATGGTGCCGGCGATGATCTACCTGCTCGGCATGTCGGCGAGCGCGGTGGTCGGCACCTCGTTGTTCCAGATCATCTTCGTCACCGCGGCAACCACCCTGCTTCATGCCACCTCGTCGAAATCGGTCGATATCGTGCTGGCGCTGTTGCTGCTCGTCGGCGGGGTGGCCGGCGCGCAGCTGGGTGTACAGGCGGCACAGCGCCTCAAGCCCGAAAAGCTGCGGCTGGCACTGGCGGTGATCGTGCTGGCGGTTGCCGCCGGGCTGTTGTTCGGGCTGACGGTGCAACCCCAATCGCTCTACACGCTGTATGGCCCGAAATGAGGCTGTGCTTCGCCCTGTTGCTCTGGCTGCTGCTCGGCGCCGCCGCCCCGACCTCGCTGATCAGCGCGCTCAGCCAGAGCCGGATCGACATCAACACCACGTTCAAGGGCGCCGACCTGCTGGTCTTCGGCGCCATCCAGTATCCCGCCGGCGCCGTTCCCGATGCGCCCCCCGACATCGCCATCGTGGTGCGCGGCCCCGCCGAGCCGGTGACGGTGCGCCGCAAGGCGCGCGTGGCGGGCATCTGGCTCAACACCGATCGCATCCGTTTCGAAAGCGTGCCGGGCTTCTACGCCGTCGCCACCACCCGGCCGATCGCCGAGCTCGCCGATGATCGCACCACCGCCATCTATGAAATCGGCATCCGCAACCTGCAATTGTCTCCGGCCAGCGGTGCCAGCGAAGGCGAAACCCGCGCCTTCGAAGCCGGACTGATCGCGGCCAAGCGCAAGGCACGGCTGTTCATCGAAGATGCCCGCGCCGTGACGGTGACCGGCGGGGTGCTTTATCGCGCCCGCATCGCCATCCCCGCCATCGTGCCGGTGGGCGATTATGCCGCCGAAATCCACCTCATCCGCAAGGGCCGGGTGATCGCCAGTTCGTCGGTGCCGATCAGCATCGGCAAATCGGGTTTCGAACGCTGGATCTATGTCATGGCCCAGGAACAGGGCCTGGCCTATGGCATCGCCGCGGTCGTCGCCGCGCTGCTCGCCGGGCTGGCGGCCAGCCTGGTCATGCGGCGCCACTGAAGGCGGCTTTCGAGACGATAAATGCCTGAAGTCGGGCAGAAACCAGCAACTGCGAATCTCTCTCGCCGACTCGTGCAAAATCCTGTAGGGACAGTCTTGGAGCAATTTCGGTTACGACGCCTTGTACTTCACCGCATCGCCGCCGACGGGCACCAACTTGTACTGACTATGGAAGACTTGGACAGAAAATGAGCTTTGATCGACGCGGACGCGGTTCCGGGCGTGGTGGTGGTTTCGACAAGCGTGAGCGCGGGTTCGACCAGTTTGAAGGCGGCGGCTACGGCGGCGGCGGTGGTGACCGTTTCGGCGGCGGCGGCGGCGGTGGTTACGGCGGCGGTGGCGGCGGTGACCGTTTCGGCGGCGGCGGCGGCGGCGGTGATCGCTTCGGCGGCGGCGGCGGTAGCCGTTTCGGCGGTGGCGGCGGCGGTGGTGGCGGCTTTGGCGGTCGCCCCGGTGGCGGCGGCTTCGGTGGTCCGCGCCCCCCGCGTGACATGGGCCCCGGCGTCGTGCTCGGCACGGCCAAGGGCATCGTGAAATTCTTCAATGGCCAAAAGGGCTTCGGCTTCGTCGTCCGCGATGACGGCGGCGAAGACGTTTTCGTCCATATCTCGGCGGTAGAAGCCGCTGGCCTGACCGGCCTGGCCGATGGCCAGCCGCTCGAATTCACCCTCACCGAGCGTAACGGTCGCGTGTCGGCAACCGACCTGGTCATCGATGGCGAAGCGCTGCCGGTGACCGATCGTGCCCCGCCGCGCGAACGCGAAGCCGCCTATGGCGATCGCCCGGCGCGCCCGCAGCGCGATCGTGAAGCCGCCCCTGCCACCAACGGCCAGCGCGTCGATGGCACGGTCAAGTTCTTCAACGGCCAAAAGGGCTTTGGCTTCATCCAGCGTGAAGACGGTGGTCCCGATGCCTTTGTCCACATTTCGGCCGTCGAACGCGCCGGCATGTCCAACCTCAACGAAGGCCAGCGCGTCTCGTTCGAGCTGGAAGAAGATCGTCGCGGCAAGCAGGCTGCCGTGAACCTTACCGCGCTGTAAGGCAAAGCTTGGCACATCAGGGGCGGCCCGGGCACACGCCGGGGCCGCCCTTTTTGCGTGCCGGCCGGGTCATCGCGGCATCGCGGCACTTTACTCCGCCGCGGTTTGTGGCAATGTCGGCGTCATCGGCTGCGTGCCGCTGTTTGCTTTGGGGCCTGTCATGAATCTCGACATCATGAACTATTCGACTACCACCTACATGGCGATCGCCTTCACGATCATCACCTTTGCCGTTATCATGTTCCCGCTCATCAAGCTGGCGCCGTCACGCCTGGCCCGCCGCATGAATGGCCGCGTCGCTTTTCACCGCGATGCCATCGCCGCGTTGACCACCGCGATCGAGCGCAGCGACGACCCCGAACAGCGCGAACGCCTGGCCAGCCAGCTCGCCTATCAGCGCGCCGCCTTTGCCCAAATCGCCCCCGCCGACGCGAAGGCGGCATAACAACAAACGCCGACGCCAAGGCGGCCTGACCTGACAAGAACGGCGGCTGGACAGCGCCGCCGCGGCGGGCCACCTTGGCCGCCATGACCTGTTTCGATTTTCCCGCCGCCATCGCCGCCCATGCCGCGGCGCGTCCCGATCATATCGCCGTCATCTGCGGTGACCAGCGGATCGGCTATGCCGATTTCGCCGCCCGCGCCGACGCGGTTGCAGCGACACTGGCCAAGCTGGGCACCGCGGCCGGCGATGCGGTCGCGATCATCGCCGCTTCCTCGGTCGATTATGCCGTGATGTGGGCCGGCATCTTGCGGTTGCGCGCCACCGTCGCGCCGCTGGCACCGTCGTCCACCGCCGACCAGATCGCCGCGATGGTCACCGATTCGGGCGCCCGGCTGGTGTTCGTCGATGCCGCCGCGCGGGCCGATTTTGCCGGCGTGCTGACCAACGTGTCGCTCGTCGATCTCGATCACCTCGAAGGCTGGATCGACACCGGCGCCGTGGTCCCGCCGCTGGCGCCGCTAGATGAACATGCCGCCTTCAACATCATCTATTCGTCGGGCACCACCGGCACCCCCAAGGGCATCGTCCAGTCGGCGGCGATGCGGTCGCTGCACATCATCGGCGGCAAGGTGCTCGGCTATGCTGGCGACACCGTTTCGCTGCTCTCGACCCCGCTTTATTCGAACACCACCCTCGTCGCCTTTTTGCCGACGCTGGCCTGGGGCGGCACGGTCGTCCTGCAACCCAAGTTCAACAGCAGCGCCTGGCTCAAACTGGCGGAAACCCATGCCGCGACTTACACGATGCTCGTCCCCGTCCAGTATCGCCGCGTCCTCGCCGACCCGGGGTTCGATGATCACCAATTGTCGTTCAAGATGAAATTCTGCACCTCGGCGCCCTTCCCCGCCGAACTGAAGGCCGAAGTGCTGCGCCGCATGCCGGGCGGGCTCGTTGAATTCTTCGGCATGACCGAAGGCGGGGTCAGCTTTGTTTTCCCGGCGCATTTGCACCCCGACAAGCTGCACACCGTCGGCCGGCCGAGCGACGGCCATGCCGTGCGGATCATCGATGAAGACGGCCAGGATGTGCCGCCGGGTACCCCGGGGGAGATCGTCGGCCAGTCACAAGCGACGATGAACGGCTACAAGAACCGCCCCGATTTGACCGAAAAGGCGTTCTGGACCGCGCCCGATGGTTCGAAATGGCTGCGCACCGGCGATATCGGCCGCATCGACGCCGATGGTTTCCTGACGCTGATGGACCGCGCCAAGGACATGATCATCTCGGGCGGCTTCAACATCTACCCCAGCGATATCGAAGCGGTGATCCTGGCGCAATCCGGCGTCGTCGAAGCCGCCGTCGTCGGCGTCGCGTCGGACCGCTGGGGCGAAACCCCGGTGGCCTTTGTCGTCGCCCCCGGCGCCGATGCCGGCGCCTTGCAGGCCAGCGTCAACGCCGCGGTCGGCAAGACCCAGCGCCTCGCCGACCTCGTCCTCGTCGACGAACTGCCGCGCAGTCACATCGGCAAGGTGCTCAAACGCGAATTGCGCGACGGGTTCGCGGGGAAGGTCGATTAGGCCGGCCGTCGGGCGGCGGGAAGTCGGCCGCGGGCGGCCATTTTTTTGCATTTCGAACGGTCGGCGTGCGTGCCGCAAACATTAACGGAAATTTACAAAGTCACGAAAGTCACGCCAATCGCTGTTTTGCGCTGCAAAGATATATCTTTGCTTCAGGGATCATGGTGGAACCGGCGATGTCAAAGAACAAAACACCCAATCATATAACCAAATAGGTGACAAAAGTCAAGGCGAAGGCTTGCTCTTGCCTTTCACCCCGGTCTCGATGCGGAGCCCGGCTTTTCTTCAGTTTTGAGCACTGTCACCCTAATTCCCAAAAAAAGAATCTTTATCAATAGCTTGGCTTTAAGTTCATGGAATCACACAAGGAATCTTGCACGAAGTGAAAAATAGGCGTAAGAAGGCTTTGGTAGGCTACGCCGGGTCAAACCCCAGCAACCCGAGAAAAGAACGGGTCGCAGCCCCCTCGACGGTCGCCCATAGGATGGCGTCCTAACCGCGAGAAGGTAAACGGGGTCCGGGGCCTACCACCTTACAAACCCGTAGCCGTAGTCTTGGAATATCTCTTGCTGTTCGTTTGTGAGTTCGCCCCGCCAATCAGGCGTAGGGAAGAGAGCAACGCCAAAATCACGCACGTGTCCTTTTTCCTTTGCCATGATCGGCTCCAAGGCAATCGCGGGGCCAGTTGACCATTGACCAGGGCCAAGCGCGTCTGCTGCTTGGTAAAATGCACTTGCCACTACGTCAGCAAGTTGTAGGCCTGCCCGCATATAATGTGGGTATTCGATCATCAATTCGTGGTGTAACATCTTCAACACCGGCTCACGTTTCTGAAGAAATATCTTGTCTCCCTGCTGCTGTATGCGCAGATACTCGTGATATGCTATGGTCTGGCTGTAGTGAAGCCCGCCACGTTTAGAGAATTCAATTTTGACTTTTCGCAATTCCCCAAACTCGGCCATTGCTCGTTCTGCGCAAAACGCGGTCACTCTGCTCCCTCCCCCCACCGCCGCAGGCGGTAGGGTGGAGAGGGTCGGGGTGGGGGTCGTGGTTACATGTTTCCAAATCCCCCACCCCGGCCCTCCCCACTCTATGTTCGCTGCGCTCACATGGGGGCAGGGGGAAGAGGGGGTGTAACCGGCTTGACTGATCATTCAACACGCGCCACGCTTGAACGATCAATCAAGGCGAGTCGTGCGAAACCCATGTCCGCGCCCATCCCCAACACCGCCGACCGCATCGTCCAGGCCGCGATGACGCTGTTCGGGGAAAAGGGGTATGGATCGACCAGCGTTGCCGACATCCTGCGTGAGGCCGATGCCAATTCGGGCAGCCTGTACCATGTCTTCCCAACGAAGCAGGACGTGTTGATCGCGGTGCTGCGCCGTTATGCCGAGGGAATCGAGCCGATGCTGCTTGCCCCGGCCTTTGCCGGGGTGGGCGATCCGATCGAGCGTGTCTTTGCGCTGCTCGGTTTCTATCGCCAGGCGCTGACCATTACCGATTGCCTGTTCGGTTGCCCGATCGGCAGCCTGGCGCTGGAAATTCATGAACCCGACCCGCCGGTGCGCGAACTGCTCGCCGCCAATTTCAGCGGCTGGGTGGCGGCGGTTGAACACTGCCTCGATGCTGCCGGTGACCGGCTGCCCAAAGGCACCGACCGGCATGGGCTGGCGCAACTCGTGCTCAGCGTGATGGAGGGCGGGGTCATGCAGGCGCGCACCCATCGCGACCTCGCCGGCTTCGATGCCGGCGTTGCGGCGCTGCGCCATTATTTCACCCTGTTGCAGACCATGGCCAACGGAGACGCGGCATGAAGACAATCGCAATCGGGCTGGCGCTGCTGTGCGCTGCGCCGGCGTTACTGTTCGCCGTGCCGGCGGGGGCAGCGCCGATGACCGGCGATGTCCATAACGCGCCGCTGCCGGCGGCGGTGGTCGATAGCAGCTTCACAGCCCCCGACGGCAGCCGCACGTTGCAACAATCGATCACCATCGCGGCGCCGGTGGCGATCTTGTGGAAGGCCTTTGCCGATGCCGCCGAGTTCCGCAAATGGAGCGCGCCGGTCGCCGCGATCGACCTGCGCACCGGCGGCAGCATCGAAGCCAGCTATGATGCCGCCAGGCCGATCGGCGACCCGGGCAACATCCGGCACCGCATCCTGACCTATCTGCCCGAGCGCCTGCTGGTCTTCCAGAACATCCAGGCGCCACCCGGGCTGAAGGGCCGCGAAGCCTTTGCCAAGGTGGTGTCGATCCTCGAATTCACCCCGCTCGGCGGCGGGCAGACGCGGGTGACGCTGTCGCAAACCGGCTGGGGCGATGATGCTGCCGCCAAGGGGATGTACAGCTTTTTCGAGAAGGGCAACGCGCAGGTGCTGGCGCAGATGAACACGACCTATGGAGCGGCGAAGTGAACCCGCTGGTCCGCGCCACCGCGATCGGCACGGCGTTGCAGGTCGCGATGGTTGTGGCGGGGCATTTCGTGCCGGGCTTGCGCGATCCGGGTTTTGCCATTGGCGGCATGGGCTTGTCGGCGGTGGCGGGCTGGCTGTCGGTTGGGTCTGCGCGGCTTGCGGCCTCGCTTGGCGGCGGGGCGGTGGCGGGCGGGGTTTGTGCGGCGCTGGGGATTGCGGTTTCGGTTTTGCTCGGTGACGTGCCGGCGAGCCTGCTGCTGCTCGGTACCGGCGCTTCGACGGTTACCGGCGCCATCGGGGCCGGGCTGGCCTATTGGCGGCGCTGAATTCCTTCCCCATTGACGCGAAGGCGTCGCCTACGGCTGCGGGGAGGGCGACTCGCGCGCTTGCGCGAGCGGGGTGGGGGT
>JBBRVH010000062.1:0-19438 GCA_038246995.1 Sphingomonadales bacterium | reverse complement strand
CAGGCCGAATCCGCGGCTGGCGCCGACCGCCTGCAAAGCGGCTCCCCGCGCCTCAACCGCAGCGAAGATGACTTGGGACTGTTCGATTACGACCCGGCAACGGTCGCCGTTTAGGCCGTAGATTGGCTGGGGCGGCAGGATTCGAACCTACGAATGCCGGTACCAAAAACCGGTGCCTTACCGCTTGGCGACGCCCCATCGCACGAACGGCTGCACCTAAGTCACGGCAGCGGCTGCGGCAACCCGAAAAGTGGCGGGTGCGGCATCATTCCGCCGGGCGGGCGTCGATTTGCGTCGCGACGAGCCGGGCATACGCCAGGATGCCGACATACAGCACCAGCGACACCAGCAGCCAGAACAGGCCGGTGCCGCGCCAGACCAGCGCCCCGGCGTTGGGCAGCGCCACAATGGCGAGATAGGCGACCAAACCCTGTGGCCAGCCCACCCAATCGAACAGGTGGTGGTGGAGATGGTCGCGATCGCCTTCAAACGGCGATCGACCGCGGGCGAGGCGGACCGCCATCAGCCGCACCGTATCGAACACCGGAATGGCGAACATCACCGCCACATCATCGGCACGCATCGCTTCAAAATCATGGTTGTAGGCATAAATGGCGAGCAGACCGAACAGCGTCGAGATCGCGTAGCAACCGCCATCACCCAGAAACAGCCGGCCAGCCATGTTGAACCCGCCGATGACGAGCAACGCCACGCCCACCGCGGCCAGCAACGGCAGCATCGACACTGGCACATGCGCCGCAAGCACCACGGTCCAGACCAGCCCCATGCCGGCGACGATGCCGTTCTTGCCATCGGCCAGATTGACCGCATTGAGCAGCCCGAGCAGGCACAACAACGTGAAACCCGGCCCCAGCATACCGAGCAGCCACAGGCGATCCTGGCCGGCAAAGCGCAGGAACGCCAGGCTGAAATCGGGCACATCGCTGATCAGCAGCACCAGCACGGCGAGCGCGGCGCCCAGCCGCAGGATCGGCGAGAGATGATAGCGATCATCAATGGCGCCGATCATGAACATCACGGCGACCGCACCGGCCAGCCAGGCGAGGTGGAGCGTCGGCGGCGGCAGCACGGCGCGCATGATCAGTGCGGCGGCCACCGAAGCGCTAGCCACCGCCAGCCCGCCGACCAGCGGCGTTACCTTGCCATGGCGTTTGCGGCCACCATCGGTATCGGGGTAATCGAGCAAGCCCAGCAAACTGCCGATGCGGCCGGCATTGGCGCCGACCAGCAGCGCGATCACCAGCGCCAGGGCGGCCGTCACGGCGCAGAGCGCAACAATGGACAAGTTCAGCCGTCCTTTATTTTCGCCCGTTACCCCCGAAGTGGTAACCGCGATCGCATTTCCCTAGCCGCGAACGGCTTTCCAACGCAAGTATGACAGCTATCGCGGAGAAAATTGCGTCATGTTGGTCCTTGTCACCGGTGTTGCCGGCTTTATCGGCGTGCATGTCGCCCGGGCGCTGCTGGACCGGGGTGACCGGGTTATCGGCATCGACAATCTCAACGCCTATTACCCTGTCGCGCTCAAGCAGGCGCGGCTGGAACGGCTGATCGGCGCGGCGCCGGGGTTCCGCTTTGCCCTTGCCGATTTCGCCGACACGGCGGCACTTGCAGCCGCACTGGGCGGCGAAACGGTCGATGCCATCGTCCATCTCGGCGCGCAGGCCGGGGTGCGCCATTCGATCGAGGCGCCGCGCGACTATGTCCATTCCAACCTGGTCGGCCAGCTCGAAATCCTCGAGCTCGCCCGTAGCGCCGGGGTGGGCCACCTCGTCTATGCCTCGTCATCATCGGTCTATGGCGATGCCGCGACCTTGCCGCTCGACGCCGAAGCGCGCGCCGACCGGCCGGTGAGTTTTTATGCCGCCACCAAGAAATCCAACGAACTGATGGCCGAAAGCTATGCCCATCTCTACCGCGTGCCGATGACCGGCCTGCGCTTTTTCACCGTCTATGGCCCTTGGGGGCGACCAGACATGGCGCCGTGGCGTTTTGCCGAGCGCGTGCTGTCGGGGGTGCCGCTGCCGATCTACAATTTCGGCAGGATGCAACGCGATTTCACCTATATCGACGATATTGTCGCCGGCGTCGTGGCAGCGCTCGATCGGCCGCCTGCCGATGATGGCACGACGAAGCCCGGCGGCTCGCAGGCGCCGCACGCCGTCTATAATCTGGGCAATGACCAGCCCGAAGCGTTGATCGATTTCGTTGCATTGATCGGCAAGGCCTGCGGCATCGAACCCCGGCTCGACCTGTTGCCGATGCAGCCCGGCGATGTAACCGCGACCTGGGCCGACATCGCCCCGGCGCGCCGCGACCTTGGCTATGATCCGGCGACATCGCTGGCCGCCGGCATCCCGCGCTTCATCGATTGGTATCGCGCCTACACCGGCACATGATCTGACGCGCCGGCAAAACCGCCTTTGCGCCGCTCTGCCATGCCTGCGGGGCGGCAACGACGCCGGGTCGAAAGTCACGAAAGTCACGCCAAACGCCGTTTTCAACAACAACGCTGCGTGGTTGCTTCCAGCGATGTCAAAGAGCGTCCGGCGGGACCATGTAACCAATGAAGTTCGTGTAGGACAGGATTTTTTACCAGGACCAGCGTTTCAGACGGGGAAGGTGCTTCACCCCACGACACTCGCCAGCGCCAGCACCCGCCGTGCTTCGACGACATGGATGATCTCGACCATCTTGCCCTTGTAGGTCGTTACCCCCGCCCCGCTTGCCAGCCCGGCGTCATAGGCGGCAACCAGTGCTTGCGCCTCGGCCACTTCGGCGGCGCCTGGTGAAAACACCGCGTTGCACGGATCGATCTGCGACGGGTGGATCAGCGTCTTGCCATCGAAGCCGAGCATCAGCGCCTGGCGCGCTTCGGCGGCAAAGCCTTCGCTGTCCTGCAGGTTGGTGAACACCCCGTCGAAGACCAGCACGCTCCCTGCCCGCGCCGCCAGCACGATCGCCGACAGGGCATACAGCAAGGGCGTGCGTGCCGCATCGGGCCGGCAGCGCAAATCCTTGGCGAGATCGGCCATGCCGGCGACGAGCGCGGCGACACCCGGCACCGCAGCAATGTCCGCCGCCGCCAGCACGCCGCGCGGAGTCTCGATCATGGCCCAGACCGGCACGCCGGCCGCTGCGGCCACCGCCGCCTGCGCCTCGCCCACGCTTTCCACCTTGGGCACCACGATCGCGGCAAAGCCGGCCCCGGCCGCCGCTGCAAAATCGGCAGGGGCTTGCGCAGTCGTCATGCCATTGACCCGCAACAGCAATTCGCGCCGCCCCCAGCCACCGGCCTGCGCCGCTGCCACCGCCGCTGCCCGGGCTTGCGCCTTGGCCGCCGGCTGCACGGCATCTTCAAGGTCAAGGATGACGCAATCGCTGGCCAGCGTCCGCGCCTTGGCGATGGCGCTTTCACGGTTGGCCGGCAGATACAGCACCGATCGGCGCGGGCGCAGGCTGTCGGTCATTCGCATCCCTTTCAACGTCTGCCGGTCCGGGCGCGAAGCCACTTGCCGGAGACATGTTGCAACCCCAAGACGGGGCTTTACAAAAAATACCGTTGCGCGGCCGGGCGCGCTTGGCAAGATTGGTCGGCAACAACAACCCGAAGCGGGGCTGCGGCCGCTATCCCGGGGACAAGGCGGCGGCATCGGGGACAGCGCACATGGATGATCAGCAACACTCGGCCCTGCCCGCACCCGCTACGCAAGGCGATGTCGTCGCCCGTTTCTACGTGCCGCAGGAGCGCCTGCAGCCCTATGTCACCTTCTTCTATTTCATCGAAGCATCCGGGCCGCTGACTGATTTTCTCTATCCGGAATGGGGCGCCGTGCGCTTCATGATCAGCGGCAACTGGCATGTGACCAATCCCGGCTTCGACGATCCGGCGCCGCAAGATGCCGTGCTGTTCGGCCCGACCGACCGGCATGGCCGCATCATCGCCGATGGCGGCAAGACAGTGGGGTTCAGCCTGTCGGCGATCGGCTGGCACCGGCTGATCGGCCATGATGCCGGCGGCATGGCCAACCGCGTCGTTCCGCTGGGCGACAGGCTTGGCATCGACGGCATGGCCTTGCGGGCGCAGTTACAAAGCTACCCTTCAGATGCCGACAGCGTCGCGCGGTTCGAAGCCTTGCTGCTTGGCCTGCTCGACCGCCGACCGCCGGTTGGCGCGGCGGTGCTGGCGACCGATCGTGCGCTGCGCACCCGCCCCGCCACGACGCCCGAGTTCGCACAGGCCGCCCGCGTGTCGGAACGCACGCTGCACCGCATCTGCCTCGCTGCGTTCGGTTTCCCGCCCAAGCGGCTGATGCGGCGCCAGCGCTTTCTCGATACGATGGGGCGGGTGCGCACCGCGGTCGGCGAGGCGCTCGGCGAAGCGCTCGATCCGGCCTATTTCGACCAATCGCATTTCTATCGCGACTTTCGCGATTTCCTGGGGATGA
This sequence comes from Sphingomonadales bacterium, assembly GCA_038246995.1. GTDB lineage: Bacteria > Pseudomonadota > Alphaproteobacteria > Sphingomonadales > Sphingomonadaceae > Sandarakinorhabdus. The sequence goes on along the minus strand of JBBRVH010000062.1, from coordinate 14,969 downwards.
CGCCGCGCGCCTATTTCAGCGCGCCGCGACCCTTGATGGCCGCCGCCGCCGAAGCGCAGATCCGCGCCGGGGTGCCGCTGTCGTTCGAATTGCCGCCGCCGCCGGTTGCCTGAGGCCCAGCGCCAGGAGCGTGGCGAACTTTGACAATACGCGCAGGTAACCCCTGCGTAACCTTGGCACAGATCTGCGGGCAAAGCCAGGTCTGCGGATCGCCACGCGCGATCGCAAAGTGGCAAAAAGGGGGCAATTTCGCATGTCAATCAAGCCAATCACTATCTTCGCCGCGCTGGCGATGGGTCTGGCGGCGCCTGCCGCAGCCGCCGATTTCACCTTTGGCTATACGTCGAACACTGGCACTGTTTTCGCCGGGGGTTTCTCGGGCAACCGGACCGGCGATCTCCTCACCGGGATCGTCACCGACATCACCGATATCTCCGTGTCGATCGATGGCACACCCTTCGACGGCACCGTCAATGCCTAATGGCTATTTCGGTTATAACGGCCCGAGCGGCCCCAATTCGACCACGCCGGCGGACTTTGTCCTCAATGCCGCGACGGTGTCGTTCAATCCGCTGCTGAACAACTTCCTGTTCCTCAACCGGCCGCCGGCGATCGGACAGGATGACGATGTTTTCTACATCATTCCCTTTACCAACGGCGGCGGCAACCAGGTCGCGACACAGGCCGCGCTGAACGGTAATCTCTTCAATGTCTTCAACGGCAACTACGTGCCGGCGAACTGGTCGCTGTCCGAAACCACGGTGCCCCCGCCCGGCCCCGGCCCGGGCGGCGTGCCCGAGCCAGTGACCTGGGCGATGCTGCTCAGCGGCTTCGGCCTCGTCGGCGTCATGGCACGCCGTCGCAAGGCAAGTGTTACCGCCTGAGGCGGTACGAGGCGGCGCGCGGGGGCAGAAACGCGCGTCGCCTCAATCGGCTTCCCAGCCGCCCAGCCGGGCGCGCAGCTTTCCGAGCGCGGCCTTCTTGATCTGGCAGACCCGTGCCGCGCCGACGCCGAGCACCTGGCCGATTTCTTCCAGATTGAGTTCCTCGACGAAATAGAGTTGCAGCACCATCGCCTCGCGTTCGGGCAGCGTGCCGACCGCCGCCGATATCGCCTGCTGCATCGATTTCTGCTGCAACTGGGCATGGGCATCGGGGGTATCGTCGGCGAACCAGTCGTTGTGATCGGAATAGACATCGTCGATCGATTCGGTGTGGGTGGCGTGGGTCTGCGCCATGGCGGTGCGAAACGCCTCCACGGTGATTTCCAGCTTTTCGGCCATTTCCTCATCGGTCGCGGCGCGGCCCAGGCCGTTTTCGAGGCTCGCGCGCACCTGCCCCCATTCGCGCCGCCGCCGCATCGCCGATCGCACCAGCGTTGCCCCTTTGCGCAACTGGTCGATCATCGCGCCGCGAATGCGCACCGTCGCATAGGTGGCGAACGCCGCATGGCCGCGATCCTCGAACGCCCGCGCCGCCTCGATCAGGCTGATCATGCCGATCTGCACCAGATCCTCGACATCAATGGCCGACGAAACCCGGGCATGGACGTGCCAGGCGATCTTGCGCACCAGCCCAAGGTGCGACGACACCAGCCGCTCCGGATCGGTACGGACAAGACGGGCCGGGGCATAGAGCGCCGGATCAAGGCCAAGGCGAGCGTCCATGCGATCAGGCTCCTGCGGGTTCGGGGGTGGAGTGCGTGCCGCCGACAACGGCAACAACATCGACGCTGCGGTCGTCGGGGATTTCGGTGAAGGACAGCACCACCGGTTGCGGCAGGCGCACGCGCAGCAACTGCCAGAGTGCGCGGCGCACCGGCGGGGTGGTGACGACGGCAAAGCGCTTGCCCGTCGCCATCACTTCGTCGGAGGCGGCCGAAACAGCTTCGCCGACGCGTTGCCCCAGCGCCGGATCGAAGGGCCATTGGCTGCCCGGCGCCGCGCGCACGGCGCCGGCGAGCAGGCTTTCCAGCGCTGGATCAAGCGCGATGGCGGTGACCGGTTCGCGCAAGGCCGCCAGCGTCTGGATGATCGCCGGCCCCAGCGCCGGGCGGACCAGTTCGGTCAGCTCGGTCGCCTCCTGCGAGCGCCCGGCATGGCCGATCAGCGCCGTGACGATGGCCCGCGTATCGCGCACCGGCACGGCTTCTTCAACCAGCCGCTGGATGACCTGGGTGACGGTGCCGAGCGACAACAGCTTGGGCACCAGCCCGCCGGCCAGCGCCGGCGCGGTTTCGGCAAGCGTGTCGAGCATCGCCTGCACTTCGTCCTGGCCGATCAGGCGGTGGGCGTGCGCGGCCAGCAGATGATTGAGATGGGTGCCGATCACCGAGGCCGCATCGACGACGGTATAGCCCGCCGCGGTCGCCAGATCGGCTTCTTCGGGCGAAATCCAGCGCGCCGGCAAACCAAAGGCCGGATCATGGACCGGGCGGCCCGCGATTTCCGCCGTCACCGGCCCCGCCGCGATGGCCAGCACATCGTCGGGAAAGGCCATGTCCTCCCCCACCGTCACGCCGCCGATGGCGATGCGGTAGGCGAACGGCGCCAGCGCAAGATCATCACGGACCCGCACCTGCGGCAGCACGAAACCCAGTTGCTTCGACAATTGCCGGCGGATCGCGGTGATCCGCGCCAGCAAGGGTGCCGAGCGGCTGTCGTCGACGAGCGGCACCAGCCCGAAACCGATGTCGAGGCTGGCGGCGGCGGTATCCGACACATCGGCCCAGGCGATGCTGGCGCTGTCGGCGGCCGGGGCTGCGTCGACAGCGGGCGCGGTGTCGCGCTGGCGCAGTTTCCAGGCAATCGCCGCGGCACCGGCGGCGGCAGCGAGGATGACGAGGTGGGGCATCCCCGGCAGCGCCGCCAGCAGCGCGAGGATGACCGCGACCGGCGCCCAGCTGCCGGCGCCCGAAAACTGCCGGGTCACCTGCCCCGCCAGCCCGTCATCGCTGGCGTCATTGCTGCCGACGCGGGTGACGACCATGGCAGCGGCGATCGACAGCAGCAGCGCCGGCACCTGCGCCACCAGGCCATCGCCGATGGCGAGCAACACATAGACCCGCGCCGCGTCGCCGATGGCGAGATCGTGCTGGACAGTGCCGAGGATCAGCCCGCCGATGATGTTGATGGCGAGGATCAGCACCCCGGCAACGGCATCGCCCTTCACGAATTTCGACGCGCCATCCATGCTGCCGTGGAAATCCGCCTCGGTCGTCACTTCGGCGCGGCGGGCGCGGGCTTCGTCGGCGGTCAGCAGCCCGGCGTTCATGTCGGCATCGATCGCCATCTGCTTGCCCGGCAGCGCATCGAGGGTGAAGCGCGCCGCGACTTCGGATACCCGCCCGGCGCCCTTGGTGATGACCACCAGGTTGATGATCATCAGCACGGCAAAGACGAAGATGCCGACGATATAATCGCCGCCGACAAGAAAAGCGCCGAAAGCCTCGATGACATGGCCCGCCGCCGCCGTGCCTTCATGGCCGTGGACCAGCACGACACGGGTGGAGGCGACGTTGAGCGACAGCCGCAGCAAGGTCGCGAACAACAGCACGGTCGGGAAGGCCGAAAAATCGAGCACCCGCCGCGTGTTGATGGCGACCATCAGCACGGCGAGCGAAATGCCGATGTTGAGGATGAAGAACAGATCGAGCAGCAGCGGCGGGACCGGCACGACCATCAGCAGCACCAGCGACAGGATCGCCACCGGCAGCAACGCGGCGCGCGGATCGGCGCGGCCAAGCGCGGCGCGCAGGTTCGGCAAGGACAGGCCCCCCATCGCCGCTAGCCGCCGAGTTCGGCGAGGAGGAGATAAGCGAGCCGGGCGCGGGCGAGATCGACGACAGGCACGGCCGGGGCGGCGGCCGCGACGGCAACAGGCCGTGCCACCGGGGCGGCGCTGCTGCCGATCTTGGCCGCCATTTTGGCATGTATCTGCGCCAGGGTTCGCGGGCTGCCATCGCGGGCGAAGAAGATCGAGGCGTTGGCGGCGGCTTCCTTGGGAAACAGGCTCGCCGCGGCTGCCCCCGGGCTGTGCGCCATTGCCGTCAGGAAGCGCGTGGCCCCCCCGGCGCCAAGGAACGCCGCCATGTAGAGATCGGCAGCCCCGGCCGCGCGACCGAGCTTTTTTTCGAGGATCGCCGCGTTATCACCGGCAAATTCGCCCGCCATCAAGGCGGCGGCTTCGGCATTGTCGCGGAGCGCCAGGATAGTGGCGCGGGCCGCGCTGCCGGCCTTGGCGGCGCCCTGGTTGATCATGTCGGCGGCCCAGCCAAGGCCATGGTCGGCGCCGTGGCGGCGGACCATCTCCATCCAGGTGCCGCTGGTGAACTGGTACAGCCCGCGCGCGCTCGACGTCCTGGCCTGTGCCACCGGATTAAGGCCCGATTCGGCCCTGGCCTGGGACAACAGGAAGTTGAAATCGACACCCGTTCGCGCCGCCGCGTCGCGTACCACCGTTGTGATGGCAGCATCCCGGGCGGGGGCGATGGCAAGCACCGTCGTCATGCCCAGCGCCCGTCGCGGCCATAGACCAACGCCGCCGGCCGGCCGGCGCGATCGCCGAGCGCCGCCAATTGGCGTTCGATGCCGATGATCTTGGCGCGCGCGCGCAATGCTGCTTCGGCATTGAGATCGCGGGCTTGTTCGAGCAAGGCGCGCGGCGGCGGCACACCATCGGCCACCGCGGCGGCTACCGATTGCAACGCGGCAATCTTGGCCGCCGTCGCTGCCTCGATCGCCGGGGCATCTTCGGCTGCCAGCGCCGCCAGCTCGGTGCGAATGGCGGCAACCAGCGCGGCAAAGCGTGCATCGTCGCCCGCCACTGGTTCGGCCCCCGCCGCCATGATCAGCCGCGCGATCCGGTTTCGAGCCGGATCATCGCTGCGGCAATCCGGTCGGGATCGGGCTTGTAGCTGCCACCGGCGATGGCGCTGCGCAAGGCCATGACGCGGGCGGCATCGACCGGCGGTGACGCCGCCAGATCGCGGGCGATGCCGCTGATCTGCGCCGGTACCGCCGCCTTGGGGGAACGCACCTCCATCCGGCTGCGCAGATCAGCGGGTTTCGCCACGCTGTCGCCTGCCGTCACGGGCGGGCGCTGCGGGCCACTGCGGCCAATGCCATCGATCATCCTGCTCTCCTCATCTTGCTGGTCGCTTCAGAACGGCCGACGCAGCTTGTGCTTTGCGGTTAACGGCCATTTACCAAGGTACTTAAGCCGCCAAGCCGGACCCGGCCGTCATCGCCGATGATCCCGGTCATGCGCCGGCTGCCGCCATCGGGGCGCAGCAGCACGCGGCCATCGCGGGAATCGGCATCGGCAACTGCGGCCATGCCGATGACAAAGCCCGGGCCGGCGGCTTCCACCGTCACCCGGTCACCGCGTCTGATGCGGGGACGCTCCGCCCCGGCGGGCACGGGCGCGGCGACCGGCACCGCGCCAGCGGAAACTTGTGACGCGCCAGCGGAAACTTGTGACGCGCCAGCGGAAACTTGTGACGCGCCAGCGGAAACTTGTGACGCGCCAGCGGCGAGCGGCACGAACACCTGCCAGGCCGGCGCCGCACAGTTGATCGCAACGCTGCGCCCCCCCGGTCCCCATGCCATCGCCGGATCACGGCAGGCGGGCAGCAACAGCCGCGGATCGACGACCACCGCCTGCCCGGCGAACATTTCGGCGGCGGCCTGCAAGCGCGCCGGCTCGATCATCGGCGCTGCGGTGGCAGGCGCAGCAACCAGGGCCAGGCATAGACAGAAACGCATCGGGAAAAGCCTCCGGCACGACAGCGTGCCAAAACCCCCAAGCAAGTTTCGCGCCAACCGGCCGTTCCCTCGTGAAGCCGGGTTTGCGCCGGCCGGAAGCGGCAAGGTCTTGCCGCCTGCCCGGCAGGGGTTTGCCGATCTGGCGGCCCGAAACCCGGCGCAGCGCTGCAAAAACCGCTTGGCACGGCGCTTGCATTGCGATGGCCATGACCGGACCCGACCTCATCGATCGCCAATTGGGCATCCACGCCAATGCGCTGCGGCTGCGGTCGCAACGGCTCGATATCATCGCGTCGAACATCGCCAATGCCGCCACCCCCGGCTACAAGGCGCGCGACCTGGATTTCCGCAGCGCGCTCGACAGCGCGGCGCGCGGTGCCGGTGGCGGCGACAGTTTGCGCTATCGCGTACCGGTGCAGGTCTCGCTCGATGGCAACACGGTCGAGCTCGCCACCGAACAGACCGCCTTCACCGAAAACGCCCTCGATTATCGCGCCACGCTCAGCTTCCTGTCCGGCCGCATCGAAACGATGATGGCCGCCTTGAAAGGCGGTGAGTGATGGCGCCGCCGCTTTCAACGCCGCTGTCGACCTTCGCGATCGCCGGACGCGCCATGGCGGCGCAACTGGTGCGGCTCAACACGACCGCGTCGAACCTTGCCAATGCCGGCGCGGTATCGGGCACCGAGGCCGGCGCCTATCGCGCCCTGAAACCGGTGTTCGCGACGCGCTATGCCGGCGCCACGGCAACAGTCGATGTCGCCGATATCACGCGCTCGGGCACGCCGGAAAAGCGCAACGAACCCGGCCACCCGCTTGCCGACCCCGATGGCAATATCTGGGTCGCCGCCGTCGATCCCAACCAGGAGCTTGTCGAAATGGTCGAAACCGCCCGGCAATATGCCAATAACGTCGAAGTGCTGACCACCGCCAAGGCGCTGGCGCTCGATACGCTGCGGCTGGGCCGCTGATCATGGCGGACCCGATTTCAGCGCTGCTGCCCAGCGGCATCCCGGCGGCAAGGCCGAGCGCCAAGGCGCACAAGACGACGCTCGATCAGGCCGATTTCCTGGCGCTGATGAGCGCGCAATTGAAGAACCAGGACCCGACCAAGCCGGTCGATAACAGCGAATATGTGGCGCAAATGGCGCAGTTTTCGACCGTCAACGGCATCCAGTCGATGAACAGCGCGCTCACCCGGAGCAACACCACGCTCGCCACCATCGCCGCCAAGCTCGACAGCCTCATCGCCGCTTCCACCCCGCAACCAAAGGATTGAACCGATGGCCTTTTCCACCTCCGTTTCCGGCCTTGCCGGCGCACAGACCGAGCTTTCGACGCTGGCCAACAACATCGCCAATGTCGGCACCAACGGCTTCAAGCGCAGCCGGGTGGCGTTCGGCGACATCATCTCCAACTCGCCGCTGCAGAACGCCGCGCGGGTCGTCGGCTCGGGCACCAGCGTGCGCGGGGTCATCCAGCAATTCCGCCAGGGGCCGATCGATTCCTCCGACAGCGCGCTCGATCTGGCAATTTCGGGCCAGGGCTTTTTCGCGGTGAAGGGCAATGGCGGCGACGGCCAGACCAGTTTCACCCGCAACGGCAGCTTTGCCGTCGATGCCGACCGCTATGTCATCGACAGCGCCGGCCGCCGTTTGCAACTGTTCCCGACAACCAGCGACGGCAGCATCCTGTCCAGCGATCTGGGGGCCACCGTTTCGGCGCGATTGCCGCTGACGTCGGGCGTGCCGCAGGCGACCGCCGCCATCAAGCTGGCGGTCAACCTGCCCGCCGATGCGACGATCATCCCCGACAAGCCGATCTTTACCGCGCTCAACCCCTATGTCTTCAACGCCAGCGACCCGACGACCTTCAACCATTCGACCTCGGTGACGATCTTCGATTCGCTCGGCAATCCGCTCGCCGCCAACATCTATTATGTGAAGACCGCGGTGCCGACGGTGGCCGATCCGACCCATAAATGGACCGCACATGTGCTGGTCGGCACCACCGAACTTGAAGTCGCCGGGGTGAAGGGCATCCCGATGACCTTCGATACCGGCGGCGTGCTGACGGCACCGGCAACGCCGTTCCAGTTCGATGCCTTCACCCCGGCGAGCGGTGGCCAGGTCATCGCGCTCGCCATCGACCATGGCATCGCCACAACCCAGCAATCGGGCGCCTTCAGCCGCGCCACGATCGAACAGGATGGCTTCCCTTCCGGCCAGCTCGAAAGCGTCGCGGTCGATGGCAGCGGCACCTTGAAAGCCAGCTTCACCAACGGCGAAGTCCAGACGCTCGGCAAGGTGGCGCTCGCCATCTTCGCCAATCCGCAGGGGCTGAAACAGACCGGCGACGCCAGCTATGTCGCGACGCCCGATTCGGGCACGCCGATCACCGGCGAGGCGGGGCGCAACGGCATCGGTGCGATCCTGTCGGGCAGCCTTGAACGCTCGAATGTCGACCTGACGCTCGAACTCGTCGGGCTTATCGCGGCGCAGCGCAATTTCCAGGCCAATGCCAAGGCGATGGAGACCGACACGACGCTGCTGCAAACCATCATCAACCTGCGCCAATAGGGCCTGAGCGATGGACCGCCTCATCTACACCGCGCTGACCGGCATGACGGCCCGCGGCCGGGCGCAGACGGTGACGGCGAACAACCTCGCCAACGCCGCCACCACCGGCTTTCGCCGCGAACTGGTAGCCGCCGAAGGGCGCTATTTCGCCGGCAATGCCGTCACCAGCCGCGTGCAATCCGGCGCCCCCAGCCTGGCGACGCCGCAGGAACCGGGCCGGGTTTCCCCCACCGGCCGCGGGCTTGATATCGCCATGGGCGGCAATGCCTGGCTGGCGGTGCAGGGCCCGGTGGTGAAGGGCGAACCGACCGAAGCCTATACCAGGCGCGGCGACTTGCAGGTCAACGCGACGGGCGTGCTGCAGAACGGCGATGGCCGCGCCGTGATCGGCCAGAATGGCGCGCCGGTCACCGTGCCGGCGGGCGCCGAATTGAGTATCGCCGCCGACGGCAGCCTGTCAGCGCGCGTGGGCGAGGTCTCGACCCGCATCGGGCGCTTGAAACTCGTCGACGGCAGCGGGCTCGGCAATCTCGACAAGGCCGGCGACGGCTTGTTTGCCCCGCCCGAACCGCTGGCCTTCGATGCCGATGCCCGGATCACCAGCGGCGCGCTCGAGGCCGCCAATGTGCAGACAGCCGGGGCGCTGGCCGAACTGGTGGCCGAATCGCGCGGCTTCGAAGTCAACGCCCGGCTGCTCGGCGTCGCCAAGGATATCGATGAACGCACCGCCCGCTTGATGGCCTTCGACAGCTAGGAGCCGATGACATGACCAGCGCCCTGCAAATTGCCCGCTCGGGCCTCGATGCGCTCGACCAGCGCATGCGGACGATTTCGAACAATCTTGCCAATGTGAACACCACAGGCTTCAAGCGCGACCGCGCGGCCTTCGTGTCGTTGATGTACCAGGACAGCCGCCAGGCCGGATCGCCCTCGGGTGCCGACAGCCAATATGCCACCGGGCTGGGCACCGGCACCGGCGTGCGCGTCGGCGGTACCGAGCGGATCCACACGCAGGGCGCACTCACCCAGACCGACAATGCGCTCGATCTCGCCATCGAAGGCGAAGGCTTTTTCGCTGTGCTCACCCCCGATGGCCGCCAGGCCTATACCCGCGACGGGTCATTCAAGCTGTCGGCAACGGGCGAGGTCGTCACCTCGGCCGGGCTGCGGCTGGCGCAGGCGATCACCATTCCCGAAGGCGCACAGGACATCACCATCGCGCCCGATGGCACGGTAACCGCGACGCTGCAGGGCGAAGCCGCGCCGGTCGAGGCCGGGCAGATCCAGGTGACGCGCTTCCTCAACCCGGCGGGGCTGGAGGCGCGCGGCGAAAACCTGTTCGGCGAGACGGCAGCGAGCGGCGCGCCGCAGACCGGCATCGCCGGGATCGATGGCGCCGGCAGCATCCGGCAGGGCGCATTGGAAGGCTCGAACGTGTCGACGGTGCAGGAACTCGTCGACATGATCGAGACCCAGCGCGCCTATGAAGTCAACGCCAAGGTCATCAAGGCCGCCGACGAGATGGCACAATATGTGACGCAGAATGTTTAGAGCGCTGCCCCTGCTGGCGCTCGCGCTGTTGCTCCCCGCCTGTGCCGACGAAGGCTTTGGCCGTGTCCCCGGGGTTGCCGCCACCCTGCCGCCGCCGGCCAGTGCCGAAAGCGTCGCAACCGGCAGCTTGTACAACCCCGCCAGCTTTACCGGCCTGACCAGCGACCGCCGCGCCCGCCGCGTCGGTGATCTGCTGACCATCCGGCTGGTCGAGCGCACCCAGGCGCGCAAGTCCGCCACCGCCGACAGTAATCGCGAAGGCAATACCAGCGTCACACTGCCAGATGCGCCGCCCTTTTCTCTTGTGCCCAAAGGACTGACCCAGGGCGGTTCGATCCAGGGCTTCAGGGGTAGCGGCACGGCCGCGCAAGATAATCTGTTGTCGGGCGAGATCACCGTCACCGTGGCTCGTGTCCTGCCAGGCGGCGTGCTGATGGTGGCCGGCGAAAAACGGCTGACGCTCAACCGCGGCGAGGAACAGGTGCAGTTGACCGGGCTGGTGCGCATCGATGATCTTGGCCCCGACAACAGCATTCCCTCCACCCGCGTCGCCGATGCCCGCATCCGCTATTCGGGCAGCGGCCAGGTGGCGGACCAGAGCCGCCAGGGCTGGCTGGCGCGCTTCTTTGCCAAAGTGGTGCCGCTGTGACGAAACCGATCTTCCCCCTCCCCCCCGGTGAGCGCAGCGAACCGAGAGTGGGGAGGGCCGGGGTGGGGGATCTGGCCACCCGCGTCCAAGCCCCCCACCCCAGCCCTCCCCACTCTCCGCTGCGCGGGGGGGGAGGGAGTTTGCTCATCTTCCTCCTCGGCGTCCTCGCCCTCATCCTCGCCACGCCCGCCCAGGCCGAGCGCATCAAGGACATCGCGCGCTTTGCCGGGGTCCGCGCCAACGCGCTGACGGGGTACGGCATCGTCGTCGGCCTGTCGGGCAGCGGCGACGACAATTTCGAATATACCGTGCAATCGTTGAAATCCGCCGCGGCGCGATTGGGCGTCGTGCTGCCGCCGAACATCAACCCGGGGCTGAAGAACGCCGCCGCGGTGATGCTGACCGCCGAATTGCCGCCCTTTGCCAAGCCCGGCCAGCGCCTCGACGTGACGGTATCGGCGCTCGGCAAGGCCAAGTCGCTGCGCGGCGGCACGCTGCTTCTGGCGCCGATGCAGGGCGCCGATGGCGAGCTTTATGCGCTGGCGCAGGGCAATCTGGCGGTCGGCGGCTTTGGCGCCGAAGGCCGTGATGGTTCCAAGATCGTCGTCGGCACGCCCTCATCGGGGCGCATTCCGGGCGGCGCCAGTGTCGAACGCAGCGTGCCATCGCCCTTTGCCGGCAGCGCCGACCTGCATCTCGATCTGAATGAACAGGATTTCAGTGCGGCACGCAGCGTCACCGATGCGATCAATACCGCGCTTGGCGGCATCGCGGCGACGACGCTCGATGCCGCGACGATCGCCATCCGCGCGCCCGCCGATGGCGCCGCGCGCATGGCACTGGCAGCGCGGATCGAAAGCCTGAATGTTTCCCTGGCGCCGCCGCCGGCGCGCGTGATCGTCAATGCGCGCACCGGCACCGTGGTCATCGGCGGTGAAGTCCGCATCCTGCCGGCCGCCATCGCGCACGGCAATCTGACCGTGCGGATCACCGAAAATCAGCAGGCCAGCCAGCCCAATGCCCTTGCCGGCGGCACCACCGCCGTCACCCAGCAATCGAGCGTCGAAGCCGGCGAAGCCCCGGCGCGCATGCAAATGTTCCAGCCCGGTGCCCGGCTGAATGACATCGTCGACGCCGTCAATGCGCTGGGCGCCGCACCGGGCGATCTTGTGGCGATCCTCGAAGCGCTCAAGGCCGCTGGCGCCCTGCGCGCCGAATTGACGGTGATCTGATGCTCGCGCCCACCACCGCGCGCGTCCGCCCCGATTGGCCCGGCGCTGCCACCGCGCCGCGACCGCCCGCCGATACCGCCGCCGTGGCGCAGCGCTTCGAAGCGCTGATCGCCGAAAGCCTGCTGAAATCGGCGCGTGCCGCCGGCTTGGGTGACGATGGCCTCGGCGAAGATAGCGGCGGCAGCGGCGACCATGTCCGCGCCATGATCGACCATGCCCGCGCCGAAGCGATCGCCCGGGCGGCGCCGCTCGGCATCGCCCGGCTGCTGGCGGCCGAAGATGCGCGCCGCAGCGCGGCGGAAGCCGCCAGATGACCGACCTGCTGCGCATCGGTGCCTCGGGCGTGCGCGCCTATCAGGCCGCGCTCGCCGTTACCGGCGACAATGTCGCCAATGCCGATACCGAGAATTATGTCCGCCGCTCGTTGTCGTTGACCAGCGCCCCCGCCGGTGCCGGATCGCCCTTCGCGCGCGAAACCAGCGGTGGCGGCGGCGTCATCGCCGGCGCCATCACCCGCGCCGACGACAGTTTGAAAACCAATGGCGCGCGCATTGCGGCCGGCGACCATGAACGCTTTGCGGCGCGCAGCGACTGGCTGTCGCGGCTGCAGGACAGCGTGACGGGCAGCGCGCTCGATGCGCGGCTCGGCGGGTTTTTCGATGCCGGGGTCGATCTCGCCGCCGCCCCCACATCGACCGCGGCGCGCACCATCTTTCTCGATCGCGCCGACCAGGCTGCCAGCGGTTTTGCCGCGCTGGGCGCCGATCTGGCCCGGCTAGACGCCGATATCGGCAGCGCGATGACGGCAACGACCACCGAGATCAACGCCATCACCACCGGGCTGGCGCGGGTGAATGACGAATTGCGCCGCACCCAAGCGGGCGGGGCCGCCGCCAACGGCCTGCTCGACAGCCGCGATGCCCTGCTCGCCGCCCTTGCAGAACGCGTGCGGGTGACCGTCACCGAAGGCGCGCGCGGCGCGGTGACGGTAACGCTCGGCAGCGGCGGCGGCGGCGCTGTGCTGGTGCCCGCCAACGGCAGCGCCGTGCGCATCGGCGTGCGCGATATCGGCGCCGGCCCCGAACTGGTGCTCGACCCGACGCATGGCGCCGTCGCCGTGCGCCTGCCGGCCAGCGGCAGCCTGGCGGGGCTGGTCGAGGCACAGCGCGAAGTCGCCGCCGCGCGCCTTGCCATCGATGCGCTGGCGACGCGCTTTGCGACCTCGGTCAATGATTGGGCGCAACAAGGCAGCGACGCGCTTGGTGATCCGGGTACGCCGCTGTTTTCCACAACGACGATCGCGGTCACCGCCGGCGCCGCCAATGCCGGCAGCGCGGGCATCGAAGTCACCCTTGCCGATGGCGCAACGCCCGCCCCCGATGGCTATCGCCTCGTCCGCGATGCCACCGGCTTCACGCTGGCGCGCAACGATGGCAGCGCCAGCATCAGCGGCGCGGGCACCCTGGTCCTCGATGGCCTGACGGTCACCCCGCGCGCCGGCGCCAAGACCGGCGACAGCTGGCGGCTCGACCCCGTTGGCGGCGCCATCGGCCTGGCGCTGCGCCCGATCGGCCCCGATCGGCTGGCAGTCGCCGATCGCTTCGTCAGCGATGCCGGCGCCGGCAACCGCGGCAATGCCCGGCTCGTCGCGCGTCCCGATGCCGGTGCGGCCGGCTTTGTCGGCGCCCCGCCGCTGCGCATCACCGTCACCGCCTTTGCCGCCGGCAGCGGCAGCGCCGATATTTCCGATCCGGTTACCGGCACGATAATCGCCACCGTTGCGCTCGACGGCAGCTTCATCCCCGGCACCGGTTTCGGTTTCAGCCTGGCGGGGGTGCCGGTGGCGGGGGACAGTTTCCGGCTGCTGGCCACCAGCGCCGGCAGCAGCGATAATGGCAATGCCCGGGCACTGGCGCTGGTGCGCGATGCGACCGCAGCGGGCGGCACGCTCGAAACCAGCCTCGATGCCAGCCTTGCCGGCATCGCCTCGCGCCTTGCCGAAACCGACCGGCTGGCAGAAACCGCACAAGGCGTGCGCGATGACAGCGCCCGCGCCCGCGATGCCGTTTCGGGGGTCGACATCAACCAGGAAGCCGCCGAACTGACGCGGCTCCAGGCCGCCTATCGCGCCAATGCCCAGGTGATTGCCGCGGCCCGCGACATGCTCGACACGCTGCTTGGCATCGCACGGTGACGGCAATCAACACCCGCGCCGCCCATGCTGCCGCGGTGGCGCGGCTGACCAGCCTCAACCGCGCCGCCGATCAGGCGCAGGAACAGATCGCCACCGGCAAGCGGCTGACCGCGCCCGCCGATGATCCCATCGCCTTCACCCGCACCGCTGTCGTGCGCCGCGCCGATACCGCCGCCAGCGCGACGCAGCGCGGCATCGATGCCGCCAGCCGCCGGCTCAATGCCACCGATATCGCGCTGGAAGGCATTGCCGAAATCGTCCAGCGCGCCCGCGAACTGGCACTGCAGGGCAGCAACGGCACCTTGTCGGCGGGGGATCGCGGCCTGCTCGCCACCGAAGTCGGCGAATTGCTGGCGGCGGCGGTGAGCCTTGCCGATACGCGCGGCAGCGATGGCGAGCGGCTGTTCGGGGGGGCCGCCGCCAACGGGCCGGCCTATGCTGCCGATGCGGACGGCGTGCTGCAATGGCAGGGCGCCGGCCGCGCGCCGGCGGTGGTCATCGATGGTGCCAGTGTCGCCAGCGGCATCGAAGGGCCCGATGCCTTTGGCGTCAACACAGCGACGGTTGCCGGCGTGCCGCCGGTGACGACCGTGACCAGCCGCGACCTGTTCGCAACGCTGACCGCGCTTGGCACCGCGCTGGCCGAGCCCGATGACACCAAACGCGACATCGCCATGACAACGGCACTGGGCGAGATCGATGGCCATGTCACCCGGCTGGCGACGGCGCGCGCCACCGCCGGGGCGCGGCTGGCGCGGCTGGAAAGCGAGACCGAACGCATCGCGCGCACCAGCCTGGCGGCGCAAACCGATCTGACCAGGCTCGAAAGCCTCGACCTGACCGAAGGCATCGCGCGGTTGCAACGGCTGCTGACCGTGGTGAGGGCGGCACAGGCGAGTTTCGTGCAGACGAGCAACCTGTCGCTATGGGATCAATTGCGGTGAGCCCTCCCTCCCCCCTGCGGGGAGGGCGACGCGGGCACTTGGCCGAGCGGGGTGGT
>JBBRVH010000061.1:0-19799 GCA_038246995.1 Sphingomonadales bacterium | reverse complement strand
CGGTGCGGCCCTGGCAAACTTTTACAACCCGGCGATGTTTTCCCCTGTCTTTTTTAATCTGTTGCCCCCCTCGGCCCCCACCCCCCCCCCGCTCGGGGGGGGGGGGGGGGGTGGCCACGATTGTCCCGCAAATGCGGAATGCGGCACCAGCGGCACGACCCACCCCCGACCCCTCCCGTGCCGGGAGGGCAGAAGCAAACCCTATTTGTGCGCGATGAAGCGTTCCGCCTCCAGCGCCGCCATGCAGCCCATGCCGGCGGCGGTGACGGCCTGGCGATACACTTTGTCCTTCACATCGCCTGCCGCGAATATGCCCGGCACCGATGTCGCTGTCGAATCCGGCGCGGTGATCAGATAGCCTTCGTCATCCATCGCCAGCGTGCCTTCGAACAACTGCGTCGCCGGCAGATGGCCGATCGCGATGAACAGCCCGTCGCTCGCCAGCGGCCGGACGTCGCCGGTCACCGTGTCGCGCAGCACCACGCCGGTCACCGTCAACGGCGCCTCGGTGCCTTCGACATCGGCGATCTCGGCGTTCCAGTGCATCTCGACCTTGGGGTTGGCGAACAGCCGCGCCTGGTTGGTCTTGTCCGCCCGCAATTCGCCGCGGCGATGCACGAGATGCACCCTGGAGGCAAAATTGGTCAGGAACATCGCTTCCTCGACCGCGGTATTGCCGCCCCCGACAACGGTCACCACCTTGTTGCGGAAGAAAAAGCCATCACAGGTTGCGCAGGCCGAAACGCCGAAACCGCGGAATTTCGTTTCGCCGGCAATCCCCAGCCAGCGCGCCTGGGCGCCGGTGCAGATGATCAGCGTTTCGGCATGCCAGACCGCCCCCGAATCGCAGGTGACGACAAAGGGCCGGGCGCCGGTTTCGACATGGGTGACAATGTCGTTGACCAGTTCGGTGCCGACATGACGCGCCTGTTCGGCCATGCGCACCATCAGTTCGGGGCCCTGCACCGTCACATCGCCCGGCCAGTTCTCGACCTCGGTGGTGATGGTCAACTGGCCGCCGGGTTGCAGCCCTTCGATGAGCACCGGGTTCAGCGCGGCGCGCGCCGCATAGACGGCAGCGGTATAGCCGGCCGGGCCGGACCCGATGATGAGGACCTGGGTCGAGCGGGGTTCGGACACGGGCGATGGCTCCTTTGGATTCTATGACTCAGTTAGCGATTGCGACGCGCTTTTGCACCCCCAACCGGCACGGTTGCAATGCGCAGCAAGTGGTGCGGCAACTTGCAAGTTGCCGCAATATTGTTATTAGAATTCGATTGATTGAGATATGGAGTTTCGCCGAATGCATCGATCACGACTGCCGATCGACGAAATCGACCGCGTCATTCTCCGTCATCTCCAGGCCGAAGGCCGCATCACCAATGTCGATCTTGCCGAACGCGCCGGCCTGACCGCGCCGCCATGCCTGCGCCGGGTGCGCGCGCTTGAAGAAAACGGCACGATCCTGGGCTATCACGCCGATCTCGATCACCAGGCGCTGGGCTATGGCATTACCATTTTTGCCATGGTGTCGCTCAAAAGCCAGGCTGAAGCCGATCTCAAGGCCTTTGAAGACCATGTCGCCGCACTGCCGCAGGTGCGCGAATGCCATATGCTGAATGGCGAAATCGATTTCATGCTCAAGGTGGTCGCGCATGATCTGCAGGAATTCCAGCGCTTCCTGACCAGCGCGCTGACACCGGCGCCGAATGTGGAGAGCGTCAAGACGAGCTTCGTGATCAGGACGTCGCTGTCGCGGCCCGGCGTGCCGGTCGACTAAAACCTCTCCCCCTGCGGGAGAGGTCGGACTCGGCGAAGCCGAGCCGGGAGAGGGGTGGCACCCGCTGCCACACGCGCCCTGCCCTGCGGCCGGCAGCAAGCTGCCGAGTCCGCTGATGTGTCGAAGGAAGTAGGAAGAAAGAGCGCGGCCAGGCCGCGCCGTCGAACGAGTCAAAAAAGGGTGCCCTTTGGGGGCACCCTTTTTCGCTCGCCGTCCGGTCTTGCGCCTGTCGGCGGCTAACGCTGCGCGTTAGCCGCGCGCGGCGCTGCGACTAGAACTTAACCCGCGCACCCACGCGGATCTGCCACAACGACTGATTCTGGAACAAGGTTTCCGTTGGCGCCGTGACCGTGGCGCCGCTGCGGTTGCTGTAACGATACTGGGCGCAAGGCTGGGCCGGGCTGTTGTTAGCAGCACCAGTCGAGCCGACCGACGGCACGCAGGAGACGTTCACCAGCGTACCGAAATACGGGAACGCGACCTGCCGCAGCGAGCCCCAGTCGCTATCAATGAAGTTCAGCAAATTCTCCATATCGGCAAAGACTTCCATCTTGCCACCGAACACGAACGGCAGTTCCTGCTTCACGCTGATATCAAGCTTGTTGAAACGCGGCGCACGGCCGATGTTCTTTGGTGCGATCTTGCCCTGAAACTTGTTGAGCTCGGTTGATTGAACAACTCGTTGAAAGCCGGCAAAATCGAACCCGGGGGCGTATTGGACCAGCGGATCAGCCGTCGCCGAAGCGACATTGGGCACGTAAATCAGGTAGCGCGTATTGTTTTGCACGGTACCGAATACCGCCGAGCGGTTCGCCGTTGCCGAATTGTTCGTGGTGTCGGCAAAGGTGTAGCTGAACCGCTGGCCGGCGCGGCTGTTGAAGAACAGTTCGATCCGGGTCTTGTTGTCACCGAACCACGCCTTTTCATACCCCAGCGTCAGGCGATAGGCATCGTCGATCTGATAGTTCGATGTGCCATAGGCGCCATTGTTGGGGTCGATACCGGCAGCCGCATTGCCATAATTGGAACCGGCCGTCGACGACGTGCCGGAATTGACGTCCTTGGCACGCTGGAAGGTGTAAGCAGCGCCGACGCGGAAGCCGCTTTCCCATTCCTTATCGACACGGGCTACCACGTTCCAGCTATAACCGCGGTCGGTGTTGGTCAGCAAAAGATCGGTGTTCGAACCGGCCGTTGCGTTGAACGCCTGGTAACGCTGGCGACCATCCGGAGTCAGCGACCCGCCGGCCACGGTGTTCGGCACGGACCGCAGATCGGTATAGGTCAGCGCGTCCTTCACGCGCGACCACACAACATCGACACCAAAGTTCCAGTCATCGCCCAGAAAGCCCAGATCGGCAGCATAGTCGATGGTACCCGACACGCGCCATTGCGACGGAATCTGGAAATTGGGGTCAAGGGCGTTCGTCGGCGCGGCGGCGGAGCCGGCACCCTGGATGAGCTGCGTCAACTGCGCCGGCACGCCGGTACCGCCGGTGACATTGTTCAGCGTCGCCGCGCCCAGCGCCTGCACATCGACACCGGTGGTGTTGACGCCGGTGATCGCAAACACACCGGTGGCGCCGCGCGCCACGGTAACCGAACCCAGCGTCGGGCCGGGGTTGGAATAATTGTTCGAAATCCAGACGTTCGGGTTGCCGCCGGCAAACAAGCCGGCAGTGGCGCGAACCTTCAGGCGATCGCTGGCCGCCCATGAAGCGGCGATGCGCGGTTGGAAGACCTGGCGACCGTTAAGCGTGGAATTGTTCGGAAATCCGGTTCGCGCCAGAAAATCACCATTGAAAACCGGCTCATCGGGGGTTTCATAAATGTCCCAACGGAAGCCGGCGGTCAACGTCAGCGTGTCGTTGACATCCCAAACGTCCTGCAGGCCGACCGTGAAGACATTGTTGGAGAAAAGCGCCCGCGCCGTGTCGATGCCGCCACGGATCGGCGCTGCAAAGATGAGCTGGTTGGCGCGACCGGCGCTCAGATCCGCCAGCGAATCGAAGCGGAAATTGCCCGACACGTTCTGCGCGAACAGATTGTTGAAATCCTGAGCGCGGCGCTCGGCGATGAACTTCACCGTGTGGTTGTTCATCTTGAGCTGCGCCTGGAACTCGATCCCCAGCGTCTGTGCCGAAAGCTCGTTGGCCTGCCGCGAAACATCGGGGCCGAACTGAATGCGGCGGATGGCGGCACCGGCATTCGACGCCGCCGTCGGGCAGGCCGGATTCGCACCACCGATCGTGGCATTCGGCTGCAAACAAACCTGAAACTGCCCGAACGTGCGATCACCAAAAGGCTGCTGAATGCGCACATAATCATTGTAGCTCACACGGAGCTGGGTTGAAAAACTGTCACTCCATTGGTCGTTGAGCTGAAACACGCCGTAATGGTTGGTGGAACCTTGCGTGTAATTATTCGAAAACAGCGACAGCGTCGGGTTGGTGGCGTTGACTTCGTTGGTACCGGTCTGGCCGGCGAGCAGATCGCCCTTGTTGTAGATATAGGTGAAGGCGGCGCGGTGGCCGTCGGCGATGTTCCAGTCGATCTTGGCAACGACCTTGTCGTCATTTTCCGGAACATTGGCGGCAACGTCGCCAGCATCGAAGCGGTAGCGCGTGTCGGCGATGGCGTTGACCTGGTCGATCTGGGCCTGGCTGATGCCGAGGTCGATGGCCTGCACGTTCGACGGCGTCGTGTCGCGCAGCCGCTCCCAGGTGACGGCGAAGAACAGCTTGTCCTTGATGATCGGGCCGGTGAGCTGCGCGCCGAAGATTTTGGATTCGAAATTACGCGGACGCGTCACGCCGCGGGTGGTGTCGCCGGCCAGGCTGTCGGATGAATAGGTGAAAAAGCCCTGCGCGGTGAAATCATTGCCGCCCGACTTGAGCTGGGTATTGATCGCCCCGCCCTGGAAACCACCCTGCTGGATATCGACCGGCGCGATTTCGACCGAGAATTCGCCGATGGCATCGAGTGGCACCGGGCCGCGTGCCGAAGCAAGGCCGCCGGCTTCGAGGCCGAACGGGTCGCCGAACTGCACGCCGTCGACCGAGATGCGGTTGAAGCGGTTGTTCTGCCCGGCGATCGAGATGGCGCCGCCGTTGGTCGGATCAAGCGACACCAGCGGGTTGCGCACGGCCAGGTTGCGGATATCGCGGTTGACGGTCGAAATGCCGCGAATGTCATCGGCGGTCAGCACCGTGGCAGGGCCGCTGGCGATCGAGATCGTCGAACGCTCGCGACCGGCAACAACGTTGATCGTCTGGCCCAGTTCGGCCATCAGCACGGTGACACGCTGCGGCGTGCCGGCGAGCAGATTGGGCAGGGTTTCCGAAGCCGGATCAAGACCGGGTGCCGTCACGGAGACATCATAGGGACCGCCGAGACGCAGGCCGCTGGCATTGAAATTGCCGTCCGCATCGGTCATCTGCGTCGTGCGCGTGCCCGACGGCTTGTGGGTGATGACGACCGTGGCGTTCGGCACCGAAACACCGGCATCGGTGGTCACCTGGCCGCGGATCGAGGCCGACGTTTCCTGGGCGTGCAGTGCCGCTGCTGGCGCGATGAGCGCGGCAATCGCGCAACCGATACGAAGATGACGCATGGTAAAAGACCCCTGTTGGCCGGATGACAAAATTGAAGATGACGTGACGATATTGGAACCGACGGAAAAAGCCCCGTCAGTCGAATCGATGCCTGTCCTTTGCTGGGCTAATATGACAGTTCCGTGACAGTCGGGTGAGGATGCTGTGACAGTTGTCGATAGGAGCCGTCTGTTGCGCTGCAGCAACAGTTTCGAAGCGCTTCTGCCTCCGGGATGGTGGGCGATGACGGGCTCGAACCGCCGACATCTTCCGTGTAAAGGAAGCGCTCTACCAACTGAGCTAATCGCCCCGCTATCCGGGCTGCGTGCCCCTAGCGCGCCCCGGGCCGCTGTGCAACGGTGGCAGCAATAACCAAGCGGGGGGTCGTACAGGTGAATCTGGTGCAGATCGGCGTTTTCGCCGGGCTCACGCTCGTCATGGCGCTGGCGACCTGGTGGCAGACCCGCCGCATGGCGCGCGCCGCGGGTGAAAGCGGCCGCAATACCAATTCAAACCGCGAATTCTTCCTGGCGGGTGGCGGGCTGAAATGGCCGTTCATCGCCGGCTCGATAACCCTCACCAACCTGTCGACCGAGCAATTGGTGGGCATGAACGGCAATCAGATGCTGCTGCTGGCGTGGTGGGAATTGTCGGCGGTGGCGGGGCTGGCCATGCTCGCGCTGATTTTCCTGCCGATCTATTATCGCAATGATTGCACGACGACGACCGAGCTTTTGCAGAAGAAATATGGCTCCAGGCACCTGCGCGCGCTGGTGTCGGGGCTGTTCCTGGCCGGCAACGTGCTGATCTATCTGCCGATCGCGCTGTATACCGGCGCGCTGTTCCTGCGCACCGTGTCGGGGGTCGATCTGCCGCTGCTGCCACTTGCCTCCGTGCTCGGCATTGCCGGATCGCTTTGCGCCATTCTCGGCGGGCTGCGCGCCGTCGCGGTCTATGACACGATTGCGGGTGTCGGCGTGCTCGGCAGCGCGCTCGCGGTTGTCTGGCTTGCCATGTCGGCGATCGGCTGGTCGTTCGATGGCATCCCGGCCGAACGCCTGACCATGGCGGGCGGACCCGACTCGCCGATCCCCTGGCCGACGCTGCTTACGGGCATGATCTTCATCCAGATGTTCTATTGGTCGACCAACCAGACGATCACCCAGCGCGCCATGGCGGCCCCCAATCTGCGCGAAGGGCAAAAGGGCGTGTTCGCCGCCGGCATCATCCGGCTGATGATCGTGCCCGCCATTGTCGTGCTGCCCGGGGTTGCCGCCTATAAACTGTTCGGCGTGACCGGCGATGCCACCTATGGCCGGGTCGTTGCGGCGCTGTTGCCGGCCTGGGCGTCGGGGGCCTTTGCCGCCTTCATGTGCGCTGCGGTCCTTACCCACTATACCTCGATTCTCAATTCGACGACGACGCTTTATGTCTGCGACATCCATGAAAGTTACATCGACGCCAAACCCGATGTGAAAAAGCTCAACACCTGGATCTCAATCGGGTTCGTCGCGCTGTCGATCGCGCTGGTGCCGGTCTATTCGGGCGCGGTGTCGATCATCAATCTCGTCCAGCAATTGAACGGCCTGTCATCGATGCCGATCCTGTCGGCCTTCATCGTCGGGCTGGTGTTTCGCGGTGTGAAGGCCGGCGCGGTGATGGCGGCGCTGGGCTTCGGCGTCGCGCTTTATGCGGTGTTCACCTTTTACTGGACGCCGATCCATTACATCCATCTGATGGTCATCACCCTGTTCGCGTGCATCGGCGTCGCGCTGCTGCTCAACCGGCTGATGGGTGGCCGGGCGCGCTTTGCCGGGCTGGCGGCAGCATGAATTTTCGGGAATAAGCGTCACCAGATCGCAAGGGAGTGAAATGCCGATGTTTGCCCGCCTGTTCGTCGAACACCCGCGCACGGTGAACGAAAGCTATGGCGAACATATGGGCGCCGCCTTTTCGGTTGGCGGCCGGCTGTTCGCCGCATCGCTGAAATGCTTCGTTCATGGCCTTGTCCCCGGCCTGTGCAAGACCGCCGGCAGCGATGCGATCCTCAAGCTGCACGGCGAAATCAGCCCGCGACGTTTCGATCAGCCGACGCTCTGAGGCTATCACCATGGACAACAGCCTGTTCGCCAGCCTGGTAGCCGAACCCTATCTCGCCTGCGGCCTGTTGTTCGGCCTGCTGCTGCTTTCCATCTACGCCGGGCGCTATATCGGGTTGAAGCGCGCCGCCCATGCCGAGGATTCGCCCGGCACCGGTGCCATCAACGGCGCTGTATTCGCGCTGCTCGGCCTTATCCTCGCCTTCAGCTTTTCTGGCGCTGCCGGCCGCTTCGAACATCGCCGTGACCTGATTGTCGCCGAAGCCAATGCCGTCGGCACCGCCTTTCTGCGGATCGATCTGTTGCCTGCCGATGCCCAGCCGGCGCTGCGCGATGCCTTCCGTCGCTATGTCGCCTCGCGTGTTGCGGTTTATGATCGGATCGGTAACGCCGCTGCCATGCGGATCGAGCTGCGCAAATCGGGCGCGATCCAGGCCGAAATCTGGGCGCTCGCGGTCGCTGCCGGCAAGCGCCCCGAAGCGGCGCCAGGCAGCAACCAGTTGCTGCTGCCGGCGCTCAACGAGATGATCGACCTGACCGCGACGCGTGCCTTTGCGACGATGATGCATCCGCCGGCGGTCATCCACATCATGCTGATCGGTCTGGCGACGGTATCGGGTTTTCTCGCCGGATTGGGGCTTGCGACCAACCGGCGCTGGCCGTTCGTGCATCCGGTCAGTTTCGCGCTGATCATGGCCGGCGCCATCTATGTCACCATCGATCTCGAATATCCCCGCGCCGGTTTCATCCGGGTCGATGGCTTCGAAACCGCCGTCATCGATTTCAGCCGCGGCAAATAATCTCCCAGACAGGAACCCCATCATGCCCGATCAACTCGGTTTCCACCCCGATCGCCTTGCCCGTATCGATCGCTTCCTGGCCGAAAAATATGTCACCCCGGGCAAGCTGCCCGGCACGCTGACCATGGTGGCGCGCCATGGCGACATTGCCCATCTGGGGATGACCGGCCATGCCGATGTCGAACGCGGGCTGGCGATGGCACAAGATACCATCTTCCGGATCTATTCGATGACCAAGCCGGTCACGTCGGTGGCGCTGATGATGCTTGTCGAGGAAGGCCGGATCGCCCTTGAAGACCCGGTGCATCGCTACATCCCCGAATGGAAGAACCTGGGCGTTTTCGTCGCCGGCACCCACAAGCTGGGCTTCCAGACCACGCCGGTAAAGCGCCCGATGCAGGTTGTCGACCTGCTGCGCCACACCGCCGGGCTCACCTATGGCTTCCAGTTGCGCTCCAATGTCGATGAAGCCTATCGCCGCGAAAAGATCGGCGAGATCGAAAAGGCCGGCACGCTTGCCGACATGATCGCTGCGCTCGGCAAGTTGCCTCTCGAATTCTCGCCGGGCGATGCCTGGAATTATTCGGTCGCCACCGATGTCTGCGGCTGGCTTGTGCAGGTCGTTTCGGGCCAGAATTTCGAGGATTTCCTTGACGAACGCCTGTTCAAGCCATTGGGCATGGTCGACACCGGCTTTCATGTCCGCGAAGGCCAGGGCCACCGTCTTGCGAGCTGCTACCAGCCGAGCCGAACCGGCGGGATCGACCTGCAGGATGATACCGCGACAAGCAGCTTCTTGAAGCCCGCCGAATTCATCTCGGGTGGCGGCGGGCTGGTTTCCACCGCCGGCGATTATCTCAAATTCGCCCAGATGCTGCTCAACGGCGGCAGCGTCGACGGCCATCGCTACATCAGCCGCAAGACGCTCGACCTGATGACCGCCAACCATCTGCCCGGCAACGGCAGCATCGCATCGATGTCGAAATCGCTGTTCAGCGAAGCGGCCTATGATGGCATCGGCTTTGGCCTCGGTTTTGCCACGACGATGCAGGCAAGCCGCACCCTGATGCCCGGCAGCGATGGTGATTTCTTCTGGGGCGGCGCCGCCAGCACCTTCTTCTGGATCGACCCCGAGGAAGACCTGGTCGGCGTGTTCATGACCCAGTTGATGCCATCAAGCACCTACCCCGTCCGCCGCGAGGTGCGCACCATGGTGTACGCGGCGCTCGACGATTGAGCCCGTCGTCCCTCTCCCCTGTGGGGAGGGCGACTCAGGCGCAGCCTGAGCGGGGTGGGGGTTGCTCATGGGGCCACACGCGAACCCCCACACCGCTCGCGCAGGGAGGAGGGACAGGCGCTGTCCTACACGCCCCGGATCGGTTATCCCGGGGAAAGATGACCTGCGCAATTGATCGAAAAAACCGATTACAGAAACAAAACTCGCCCGAAAATTAGCGCAAAAAAGCCATAGGGCGTGACTTTCGTGACTTTCTTGATTTTTGCACCCTTCCCGACTAGGGCGACCGCAAGCTTTCGTTGCTGGGCCGCACCGCCGGGTTTCGTTAATACCCTGCGTAACCGACCGCGAGGAACCCGTTATGACCGACTACACCCCGCCGAAAATCTGGACCTGGAACAAGGAAAACGGCGGGCGTTTCGCCGCGATCAATCGACCCATCGCCGGCCCGACGCACGACAAGGAACTGCCGGTCGGCAAGCATCCGCTGCAACTCTATTCGCTGGGCACCCCCAATGGCGTCAAGGTGACCGTGCTGCTCGAGGAGCTGTTGGCGCTGGGCCATGGCGGCGCCGAATATGATGCCTGGCTGATCAATATCGGCACCGGCGACCAGTTCGGCAGCGGCTATGTGGCGGCCAACCCCAATTCCAAGATCCCGGTGCTGGTCGATCACAGCGTGTCGCCGCCCCAGCGCATTTTTGAATCGGGCGCCATCCTGCTGTATCTCGCCGAAAAATTCGGTGCCTTCCTGCCGACCGAACCGCGCGCCCGCACCGAAGCGCTGAACTGGCTGTTCTGGCATGTCGGCGCCGTGCCCTTTCTCGGCGGCGGCTTCGGGCATTTTTATGCCTATGCGCCGGCCAAGTTCGAATATCCGATCGACCGCTATGCCATGGAGGTGAAGCGCCAGCTCGACGTCCTCGACCGCCATCTCGCCGAAAACGAATATATGGCCGGCAGCGACTACAGCATCGCCGACATGGGCATCTGGCCCTGGTATGGCGCGCTGGTGAAGGGGCTGGTCTATGAAGCCGGCGAGTTCCTGCAGGTTGCCGATTACACCCATGTCCAGCGCTGGACCGACCAGATCGCGGAACGCCCGGCGGTGAAACGCGGCCGCATGGTCAACCGGGTTCAGGGCGACCCGGCCAGCCAGCTCCACGAACGCCATGATGCCAGCGATTTCGACACCAAAACGCAGGACAAGGTGCTGGCGGCGAAGGGGTAATCTTTAACCGTCACCCCCGCGAAGGCAGGGGCCAATCACCTGAACGGGGAGGCGATGGGCCCCCGCCTTCGCGGGGGTGACGGTCATGTTTCGCGCTTAATCCAGGTTAGGCCGGCACCAGGTTTCCGCCTGTTCGATGCTGACCCCGCGCCGCTCGGCATAGTCGGCAAGCTGGTCACGGCCGATGCGGGCGACGCCGAAATAGCTCGATTCGGGGTGCGCGAAGTAAAAACCGGAAACGCTCGCCGTCGGCAGCATCGCAAAGCTTTCGGTCAGGGTGATGCCGGTGCGGTCGGTCGTCGCCATCAGGTCGAACAGTTGCGCTTTCAAACTATGCTCGGGACAGGCGGGATAGCCCGGCGCCGGGCGGATGCCCTTGTACTGCTCGCGGATCAGATCGACGTTCGACTGTTTCGGGGTCGTCTCGTAACCCCAGATCTCGCGGCGCACGCGTTCGTGCAGATATTCGGCGAAGGCTTCGGCCAAACGATCGGCAAGCGCTTTCAAAAGGATATCTTGGTAATCGTCATGCGCCGCCTTGAAACGGGCCAGATGCGGCTCGATACCGTCGCCGGCTGTCACGGCAAAACCGCCAAGCCAGTCACCATCGGGCGAAATGAAATCGGCAAGGCACGAGTTCGGCCGCCCTTCGCGCTTGGCAATCTGTTGGCGCAGGAACGGGAATCGGGCAACCGCTTCCGCCCTGTTATCGCCCTCGTAGACCACAACATCGTCATCTTCACGCCGCGCCGGCCAGATTGCCACCACGCCGCGCGGCCGCAGCCAGGCTTCGTCGACGATCTGCCCGAGCATGTTTTGCGCATCGGCGAACAGGTTGGTGGCGCTTTCGCCCACCACCACATCGGTCAGGATGGCAGGGTAATTGCCGGCCAGTTCCCACGCCTGGAAAAACGGTGTCCAGTCGATATAGGGAATGAGATCGGCAACGGTCACATCGTCGATGGCCTGCACCCCGGTAAACGCCGGCCGCACCGGCGGGTGCGCGGCGAAATCGGGCACATAGGCATTGGCGCGGGCAGCGGCGATGCTGACCAGTTCCGATTGCTTGTTGCCGGCGCGCTTGATGCGGATATCTTCATATTCCGCCGCCGTCGCGCGGACGAGCTCGTCCTTCAGCGTGTCCGAAACAAGCGTCCCCGCCACCCCGACAGCGCGGCTGGCATCGAGGACATGGATGACCGGGCCAGCATAGGCCGGCGCGATGCGCAGCGCGGTATGCACGCGGCTGGTCGTCGCCCCGCCGATCAGCAGCGGCATGGTCATGCCGGTGCGCTGCATTTCGGCAGCGACCGTCACCATTTCATCGAGCGACGGCGTGATCAACCCCGACAGGCCGATCATGTCGGCGCCTTCGTCGTGGGCTGCTTTCAGGATGGTCTGGAACGGCACCATGACACCCAGATCGACGACTTCGAAATTGTTGCATTGGAGCACGACGCCGACGATGTTCTTGCCGATATCGTGCACATCGCCCTTCACCGTCGCCATGATGATCTTGCCCTTCGAGCTCGATCCCGCAGATTTTTCAGCTTCGATATAGGGCAGCAGATGCGCCACCGCCTTCTTCATGACGCGCGCCGATTTCACCACCTGGGGCAGGAACATCTTGCCGCTGCCGAACAGGTCACCCACGACATTCATGCCGTCCATGAGCGGCCCTTCGATGACATCGATCGGCCGGCCGCCGGTGTTGAAGGCCAGCAATCGCGCTTCCTCGGTATCTTCGACGACGAACGCATCGAGTCCCTTGACCAGCGCATGCTCCAGCCGCTTGGTGACCGGCAGTTCGCGCCACACCTCGGTGGCTTTTTCGACGACGCTGCCATCGCCGCGAAAGCGATCGGCAATTTCCAGCAGGCGGTCGGTTGCATCGGGGCGGCGATTGAGGACGACATCCTCGCAGGCCTCGCGCAGTTCGGGGTCGATCGCGTCATAGACATCGAGCTGCCCGGCATTGACGATCGCCATGTCGAGCCCGGCCGGGATCGCGTGATACAGGAAAATCGAGTGCATCGCGCGGCGCACCGGTTCATTGCCGCGGAAGGAAAAACTCAGGTTCGACAGGCCGCCGGAAATATGGGCGTGCGGGCAACGCCTGCGGATCTCGCGGCACGCCTCGATGAAATCGACGCCGTAATTGTTATGCTCCTCGATGCCGGTCGCCACCGCGAAGATATTGGGATCGAAGATGATGTCTTCGGGCGGGAAACCATTGGCGACCAGCAATTTATAGGCGCGTTCGCAGATTTCGACCTTGCGGGCGCCGGTATCGGCCTGCCCCTTTTCGTCGAACGCCATGACGACGACCGCCGCGCCATAACGCTGCACCTTGGCGGCCTGTTCGAGGAAGCTCGCTTCGCCTTCCTTCATGCTAATCGAATTGACGATCGGCTTGCCGGAAACGCATTTCAGACCGGCTTCGATGACGCTCCATTTCGAGCTGTCGACCATGATCGGCACTCGGGAGATATCGGGCTCGGCGGCGATCAGCTTGAGGAATGTCGTCATGGCATGATGGGCATCGAGCAGCCCTTCGTCCATGTTGACGTCCAGAATCTGCGCGCCACTTTCCACCTGCTGGCGCGCGACTTCGACCGCAGCGGCATAATCGCCCGCCATGATCAGTTTCTTGAACCGGGCCGAGCCGGTGACGTTGGTCCGTTCGCCGATATTGACGAACATGGCACTTGAAGATGTTGTCATGAAATCAGGCCGCGAGAATCATGGGGTCAAGCCCGGTCAACCGGGTAACCGAGGGCAGCCGGGGAATGGCGCGCGGCGGATAAGGCCGCACCGCATCGGCCATTGCCTTGATATGCGCCGGCGTCGTGCCGCAACAGCCGCCGACGACGTTGATCAGGTGATCCTTGGCCCAAAGCTCGACCAGCGCGCCGGTGGTGGTGGCGGCCTCGTCATACTGCCCCAGGTCATTGGGCAAGCCGGCGTTGGGATAGGCCATTACCAGCGTATCGGCGATGCCCGCCAGCACCTGCACATGCGGGCGCAGCAGATCGGCACCGAACGAACAGTTGAGCCCGATCGTCAACGGCCGGGCGTGGCGCACCGCATACCAGAAACTGTCGATGGCATGGCCCGACAGATTACGCCCCGACATGTCGGTGATCGTCATCGACAGCATGACCGGAATTTCAACGCCGCGCCGGTCGCTTTCCTCGAGCACCGCCATGATCGCCGCCTTGGCATTCAGCGTGTCGAAGATGGTTTCGATCAGGATGAAATCGCAGCCGCCATCGATCAGCGCCTCGATCTGCTGGGTATAGACGGCCTTGACCTGATCATAATCGACTTCGCGAAAGCCGGGATCATTGACCTTGGGCGAAAGCGACAAGGTCTTGTTGGTGGGGCCCAAGGCGCCGGCGACAAAGCGCGGCCGGCCATCCTTTGCTTCTGCCGCGTCGGCGAGGTGGCGGGCGATGCCGGCAGCAGCGAGGTTGAGTTCGCGCACCAGATGTTCGGCGCCATAATCGGCCTGGCTGATTGTCGTCGACGAAAAGGTGTTGGTGGAAACGACATCCGACCCGGCGTCGAGATAGCCTTGGGTGATCGCTTCGATGATATCGGGCCGGGTCAGGCACAACATGTCGTTATTGCCCTTCTGCTCATGCGCCAGCCCCAGCGTGCCGGCATAATCGGCTTCCTGCAGGCCGAAGGTCTGGATCATCGTGCCCCAGGCACCATCGGTGATCAGGATGCGCTTTGCGGCTTCGGCGCGGAAGCGGGCAGCGGCTGTACTGGGCGTCATCATGCAGCTTCACTCATCATCGGGCGAACGCCGAGCATGTGGCAGATCGCGTAGGCCAGTTCGGCGCGATTCAACGTGTAGAAATGGAAATGCCGCACGCCGCCGGCATAAAGGCGCCGGCACAGTTCGGCCGCGATCGTTGCCGCCACCAGTTGCCGCGCTGCCGGCTTGTCATCGAGCCCGGCGAACAGATGCGCCATCCATGCCGGCACATCGGTGCCGCACGGTGCCGCCATGCGCTGCAGATTGGCAAAATTGGTCACCGGCAGGATGCCCGGCACGATTTCGGCGTTGATCCCCGCCGCTGCTACCTTGTCGCGAAAGCGCAGAAACGTATCGGGCTCGAAGAAGAACTGCGAAATCCCGCGTGTCGCCCCGGCATCGAGCTTAGCCTTCAGCGCGTCGAGATCGGCGCTGGCACTGGTGGCTTCCGGATGGACTTCGGGATAGACGCCGACCGAAATTTCGAAATCATGGCGGCGCTTGAGGCCCGCCACGAGTTCAGCCGAGGTCGCATAGCCATCGGGGCGCGCCTCGAACCGCGCATCCTTGGCCGGCGGATCGCCGCGCAGCGCGACGATGTGGCGGACGCCGGCCTGCCAGTAATCATCGGCGATCGCATCGATTTCGGCGCGGCTGGCATTGACGCAGGTCAGGTGTGCCGCCGCCGGGATCGGCGTGTCGCGGGCGATGCGCGCCACGGTGGCATGGGTGCGTTCACGCGTCGAACCGCCGGCGCCATAGGTCACCGAAACGAACCGCGGCGCCAGCGGCGTCAGTGTTTCCACCGATTCCCACAGGGTCTTTTCCATCGTTTCGGTCTTGGGCGGGAAAAATTCGAAACTGATGGCGATATCGCCCGGCAGATCGGCATAGATCGACGGGCGCAGCGCTGCATTTTCGGAGGACGGGACCATGATCAGGCAGCCTTTCGTTCGCTTTTGGCATCGCGCGTGCCCAGCCACAGGCTGACCCCGAGCGTGCGGTCATCGGCACCCGGCGGCGGTGGCAATTGCGCCGCCACGCGCCCCGCCAACCCGGCCGCGTCCAGCCAGTCGATGACCTGGGCATCGCCGAAGCCCAGCCGGAGATGGCGCTGGCGTTCGCGCAATTCCTCGCGCTTGTGCGGCATGAAATCGATGATCAGCAGCCGGCCGCCGGGGGCGAGCAGCCGCGCCGCCTCCCCCAGTACAGCCGCCGGATCATCGGCAAAGTGCAGCACCTGGTGGAGCACCAGCGTATCGACGCTGCCATCGGCGCCGGGCAGCGCATACATGTCGCCACGCCGCACTTCGGCACGCGCAAGACCGCTGGCTTCGATACGACCACGCGCCAGCCGCAGCATTTCGGGGCTGCGATCGATGCCCAGCGCGCTGTCGGCACGATGGCCGAGCAGTTCGATCATCCGGCCGGTACCGGTACCGACATCCACCAGCCGGCCAAGCGACACCGAGGCATCGGGCAACAACGTCGCGAGAATGGCGGTTTCCACGGCGGATTCGGCGATATGAAGAGCGCGTTCGCGGTCCCAATCCTCGGCATGGGCGGCGAACCAGGCATCGGCAGCGGCCGCCCGTTCGGCGCGCACCGCAGCGAGCAGCGCCTGGTCGGCGGCACCGACCTCGGGACCGAGCGCATCGATCGCGGTGAGCACCGGCGCGGTCAGCGCCGCCTTGCCGAGCCGCACGAACACCCAGGCGCCTTCCTTGGCGCGGCGCACCAGCCCGGCATCGGCGAGGATGCGGATGTGGCGCGACACGCGCGGCTGGCTTTGCCCGAGCACCGCGGCGAGTTCGCCGACCGAAAGCTCCATGCGCCGGACAAGCAACAGGATCCGGACCCGGCTGGGGTCGGCCAGGCCGCGAAAAATGGTCAGCAATGCATCCATTGCCCATGGGACATAAAGATATCTTTATATGTGTCAAGCGGTCTGCGGCAAACTGTTAAGCGCATTGGCGCGTCATGCAAATTGCGGCTTGCCGGCTCGCCGACGGTATGCGACTCAAATGCTGCAAAAAAGGAACGTCATGCGTGTTTTTCCGAACAGCGCGAGGCCCGGCCGCACGCTGGCCGGCCTGGCTCTCATATTGCTACCACTCACCGGCTGTGCAACGCCGCGCGCTGGTGGCCTGGAGGTTGCGGAGGCCGACCGCTGGGAAAAATCCAACCGCGAAATTTATGCGTTCAACAAAAAACTCGATAAATATGCCCTGAAGCCGGCCGCCACTGTCTATCGCTCCACGGTGCCCACGGCGGCGCGCCACGGTATCACTAACGTCTACAGCACCTATAACGAGCCGTTGAACTTCATCAACGCGCTGATGCAGGGCAAGATCAAGCAGGCTTTTCGTTCGGTCGATCGTTTCCTGATCAATGCGACGATCGGCGTCGGCGGGCTTGCGGATAACGCCACCGATCTCGGCCGGCCCGAAGAACCCGAAGATTGGGGCCAGACCTTTGCTGCCTGGGGGATCGAATCGGGCCCCTATGTCATGCTGCCGTTGTTCGGACCGTCGACGCTGCGCGACAGTTTCGGGCTCGGCTTCGATTTCGTCGTCCATCCGTCGGACATTGCCCGCGAAGTTGCCGCCAATCCCAGCATCTTCTGGCGCGCCGGCCAGATTTCGCTGCGCATCGTCAACCTGCGCGATCGCGTAAGCGAACAGGGCGGCGATGCCATATTGGCGGGCAGCCTTGACGAATACACACTCGTCAAATCGGCATATCTGCAGCGCCGGCTCGGCCAGATCTGGGATGGCAACCCGCCTTATGTGCCCGAAGACGACGGCGAAATCCCGCCGGCCGAAGCCCCGGCACCCACCGCCGCCGCTACGCCGCCCGCACCGCTGCCCCCGCAATAAGCGGCGTCAGTTTCGCCATCGCACCAAAGGCCGGTTCCAGTTCCTGGTGCACCGGCGGCAGCGTGAACCCGGCGGCGCGGACCAGCGCCGCGCTGTCGCGATCGAGATTGCAGCCGACCCCCACCACCTTCTGCACCGGGTTGAGCCGCCCCTGCCAGCGCCGCGCGGCAGCATCATCGCTCAGCACATGTTCGAGGAACAGGAACTGCCCGCCGGGCCGCAGCACGCGGCGAATCTCGGCGAGCACCTGCGGCACATCGCTGACGCTGCACAGGGTCAGGCAGGTGACGACGGTATCGAAGCTCGCATCGCCGAACGGCAGGCGTTCGCCGGCGCCGGGCACCGACGTCACCGGCACCGGGCTCGCCGCCAGCCGGGATGCCGCGCGGCGGTTCATGCCTTCCGAAGGCTCGACGACCGTCAGCCGCGTCACCTTGGCCGGATCGTAAAAGGGCAGGGTCGCGCCGCTGCCGAAGCCGATTTCGAGCACCTCCCCGGCCGCTTGACCAACGAGCGCCGCACGCCGCGCCTCGATGCGGGGATGGCCCAGCGCCTTGTCGAGCAGCCAGGGGAAGATGGTTTCGCTGTAAAGACCCATGGCACCATCATGCGCCCGGCTTTCGTACGCGGCAAGGCTCGGCTATGCTGTTGCGATGCACCGCACCCTGCTCTTCCTGCTGATCGCTCTGGCCGCCTGCACGGCGGACCCCGATGCGCGCACCACCGCCGATGAAGGCAAGTTGTCGGCCAAGGCCGTCGCCGATGTCGATGCCGCAATGGCTGATACCGGGGCGAAACCCGCCAAGGCGCCCCACCCCTGACAGGCAAAAGGGGCCGCCACTTGCGTGGCAGCCCCCCTTGTTCAGGCTTTGGTTGGCGGGACTTAGAAGTCCATGCCACCCATGCCGCCCATGCCGCCGCCGGGCATGCCGCCGCCGCCGCCCTTGTCGTCGGCGGGCATTTCGGTGATCGCGGCTTCCGTCGTGATCAGCAGTGATGCAACCGAGGCGGCATCCTGCAGCGCGGTGCGGACGACCTTGGTCGGATCGATCACGCCAGCAACGACGAGATTTTCATACACGTCGGTCTGGGCGTTGAAGCCGATCTTGTCGTCATTGCCATCGAGCAGCTTGCCCGAGACAACGGCGCCGTCATGGCCGGCATTGCTGGCGATCTGGCGCACCGGGGCGAACAGTGCGCGGCGGATGATGTCCACACCGCGGGTCTGGTCGTCATTGACACCCTTGAGGCCTTCGAGCGCCTTGGTGGCGTACAGCAGCGCGGTACCACCGCCCGGGACGATGCCTTCTTCGACGGCAGCGCGGGTCGCGTGCAGCGCATCGTCAACGCGATCCTTGCGCTCCTTGACTTCGACTTCGGTCGAACCGCCGACCTTGATGACCGCAACACCGCCAGCCAGCTTGGCAAGACGCTCCTGAAGCTTTTCCTTGTCATAGTCGCTGGTGGTGATTTCGATCTGCGCACGGATCTGTTCGACCCGGCCCTTGATGCTGTCGGCTTCGCCGGCGCCATCGATGATCGTGGTGTTGTCCTTGTCGATGGTGACGCGCTTGGCGACACCGAGCATCGGCAGGGTGACGTTTTCCAGCTTGATGCCGAGGTCTTCGGAAATCATCTCGCCCTTGGTCAGGACGGCGATGTCTTCCAGCATGGCCTTGCGGCGATCACCGAAGCCGGGTGCCTTGACGGCCGCGACCTTCAGGCCACCGCGCAGCTTGTTGACAACCAGGGTCGCCAGCGCTTCGCCTTCGACGTCTTCGGCGATGATCAGCAGCGGGCGACCCGACTGGACAACCGCTTCGAGCACCGGGAGCAGCGCCTGGAGGTTCGACAGCTTCTTTTCG
Source organism: Sphingomonadales bacterium (assembly GCA_038246995.1). Classification (GTDB taxonomy): domain Bacteria; phylum Pseudomonadota; class Alphaproteobacteria; order Sphingomonadales; family Sphingomonadaceae; genus Sandarakinorhabdus. The sequence goes on along the minus strand of JBBRVH010000061.1, from coordinate 549 downwards.
TGGATCAGGATGTAGGGCGATTCGAGTTCGACCTGCATCTTTTCGGGGTTGGTGATGAAATAGGGGCTCAGATAGCCGCGGTCGAACTGCATGCCTTCGACGACATCGAGTTCCGAGTCCATGCCCTTGGCTTCTTCGACGGTGATCACGCCTTCCTTGCCGACCTTTTCCATGGCCTTGGCGATCATTTCACCGATTTCGGTTTCGCCATTGGCCGAGATGGTCCCGACCTGGGCGATTTCCGAAGTGCCGGCGACCGGCTTCGAACGCGCCTTGAGATCCGCGACGACCTTGCCGACCGCGAGATCGATACCGCGCTTCAGGTCCATCGGGTTCATGCCGGCGGCAACCGACTTCATGCCTTCGCGCACGATGGCCTGGGCCAGCACGGTGGCGGTAGTGGTGCCGTCGCCGGCGATGTCGTTGGTCTTCGAAGCGACTTCGCGCACCATCTGGGCGCCGAGGTTTTCGAAACGATCCTTGAGTTCGATTTCCTTGGCGACGGTAACGCCGTCCTTGGTGATGCGCGGGGCACCGAACGACTTTTCG
>JBBRVH010000060.1:0-20009 GCA_038246995.1 Sphingomonadales bacterium | reverse complement strand
GCAAAAAATCAGCGTCAGCGCTCTTTCCCACAAGCGCCTGCAGGTTCATCGTATCGTCGGTCATCGGTGATCTTTGTTGGTTGGATGTCGCAACCCAAACCTAACCGAAGATCGCCGATGGCCAACCGCGACCTACACCACGCTGTGGGACACGATCGGCACGCGGCGCCAAGCCAAGGACGAGGTCATGGACTGGATTGCCTTCTACAATCATCGACGGCTCCATTCGACGCTGGGTTATGCCAGTCCCATGGCGTTCGAACAAAAATGGCTTGCTAGGCAAATCAGCCTGGCCGCATAGTCAATGCGTCAAGGGAAACGCTGCGCGCGGGCAAGGTCAAAAGTCATTTTTCGCGGAATGCATTGTCACGCAGCTTGCTCATCGGCGTGAGCACATAGCTGAGTACGCTGCGTTTGTGGCCAAGGACATCAACCTCGGCCATCATCCCGACCCCTATAGGCAAGGGCGAGCCGTCTTGCGCCAATAGCGACGCCTTGTCGGTGCGGACCCGAATTGCATAATGTGTCTCTCCCGTGCGTTCGTTGGCGATGGCATCGGCAGAGATATGATCGACGATGCCGGGCAACGATCCATAGACTGAATAATCATAGGCGGTCAGCTTCACGGTGGCGCGCTGTCCGACGTGAATGAAGGCGATGTCGGCCGGTTTCACCTGGGCTTCAACGACCAGCGCGTCACCCTTGGGAACGATTTCGACAAGCGGCTCACCAGGTCGGACGCTGCCACCTACTGTCGCAACAAGCACGCGGTTGACGGTGCCGGCAATCGGCGCGCGAACAACGGTTCGTCCCAACCTGTCCCGCACCGCTGGCAGCGCCGCCGCCTGGCCAGCGAGATCGGCACGGGTCTGGCTAAGCTGTTCTGTCGCCTGGGCGCGATAGCGATCGCGCAAGCTGGAAAGCCCCGATTGCGCTTCGGCGACGGCTGATCGCGCGCGGCTGATGGCGATGCGGCTCGTTTCGGCGGCGCCGCGGGCTTGCGACTGGGCGGACTGCGCGCGGACCAATTCGATTACTGGTTCGATGCCCTTGTCGACAAGCGGCTTGATCATCGCAACCTCCCTGTCGGCAAGGCCGGCGCCTTCGGCGCGCATCCCGGCTTCGACTTCGGCCTGGCCAAGCGCCCGGCGCGCCTGTTCAAGCTTTGCCTGTTCAACGCTGCTCGCCGCCGCAAGATCGGCACGTCGTGCCGTGAAGAGCGTGCGCTCGGTTGCCACGACGTCGGGTGCGCTGGCGGACAGGGCCACCGGAAACGCCGGGGAACGGCCAGCAACTTCGGCCTCAAGCCGCGCAGCGCGGGCGGCAAGCGCGCTCCAACTGTCGCTGGTCTTGCCGAATTCGGCGGTAAACTGGCTGTTGTCGAGCGTTACCAGCGGCTGGCCAGCGACAACGCTGGCGCCGGCGCGCACCAGGATCGAGCGCACCACCCCGCCTTCAAGATTGGAGATGACCTGGAGCTGGCGCTGCGGGATGACTCGCCCCTGTGCCGAGGCAACCTCATCGACATCGGCAAGTGCCGACCAGATCAGCAGCGCCGCGGTGAGGGCAACGATCGTCCACAACATGATGCGGGAGACGGCCGCAGGCTCGATCGGATCGACGCTGACGGGGCGTGCGGCAGTGGCGGCAAATGACATGGCGTGATCCTATGCGACGGCCATCGACTTGAGCACTTCGTCGCGTGGTCCCGCGGCGACGACCTTGCCCTTGTCGAGGATGATGATGCGATCGACGAGGCGCAGCATCGATTGGCGATGGGTGACGAGAACGACGGTCTTGCCGCGCAATTCGGGCTCGAGCCGGGTGATCAGGGCATTTTCGGACTGAATATCCATTGCACTCGTCGGTTCGTCGAACAGCAGGATCGGGCGTTCATGGGCAAGCGCCCGGGCAATGGCGATCGATTGGCGCTGGCCACCCGACAGGCCCTCGCCGCGATCGGCCAGCCGCAGATCATAGCCATTGGCAACCTGCCCGATGAAATCATGGGTGCCGCTGATCCGCGCGGCGCGCAGCACGGCGGCATCGTCGATGCTGGCTTCACCCAGGCTGATATTTTCGCGGACCGAGCCGGTGAGCAGAAACACATCCTGCAACACCGCACCGATATTGTGGCGCAAATCGTCTGGATGCAGCTGGCGCACATCGGCATCATCGACAAGGATGGCGCCTTCGCTGGCTTCGTACAGACCGAGGATGAGGCGGGCGATGGTCGATTTCCCCGAGCCGATGCGGCCGACGATGGCGACCCGTTCGCCGGGCTGGATGCGAAACGAGACGTCATCGAGCGCCCGCGCCGTGGCGCCGGGATAGCGGAAGCTGACGTTCCGAAACTCGATGCCGCCATCAAGCATTGGTCGGCGCAGATAATCGATTTCGCGCGCTTCGCCGCCGCCCTGCATGAGCCGATCGAGATGCGCATAAGCGGCGCGGGTATGGGTGATGCGGGTGAGCAGGCTGGCGATCTGCGACAACGGCGCGACGCAGCGGCCGGCAAGGATCGACACGGCGACAAGGCCACCCATGGTGAGCTCGCCGCGCGCGATGAGGTAAACCCCGGCGATGACGACACCGATGTAGCAGATGGTCTGCGCCGATTGGGCGACATTGATGCTGATCGAAGCAATCAGCCGCTGTTTGAGCGCCACCGCTGCATGATCGTCAACTGCCTTCGCCCAACGGCGCGCCAGCAATGGCCCGGCAGACGATGACTTGACGGTTTCAAGCCCCGATATCGCTTCGACGAGCACGCCCTGTTTCGACATGCCATCGGTCATCCCTTGCCCCGCCAGCCGCGCCAGCGCCGGCTGTGACAACCAGCCGACCACAATGACCAGCGGGATCATGGCCAGTGGCACCAGCACGACAACGCCGCCGATCGCCCAGATAACGCCCAAGAACAACAGGATGAAGGGAACGTCGACGATTGCGACAAGGCTGGCCGAAGCGAAGAAATCGCGCAGCGCTTCAAACTCGCGCAGCATCCCGGCAAAGGCGCCCGACGATGTTTTTCGGTCACCCAGCCGCATCGTGAGCATGCGGTTGAAGATGGCGGTACCGACGCTGCGGTCGATGCGTTGGCCGGCAATATCGATGAAATAGCCGCGGATCAGCCGGAGCACGAGATCGAACACCAGGATGATGCCGACCCCGATCGAGAGCGCGATGAGCGAATCGGTCGCATTATTGGGCACGATCCGGTTGTAGACGGTCATCGAAAACAGCGATGTGGCGAGGCTGAACAGGTTGACCAGCACCGCGGCCAGCGCGACCTGAAGATACAGGCGGTGGTTGGCGCTGATCGGGTCCATCAACCAGGCCGCGATGCGCGGTTTGTGCAGCAGTTCAGCATCGGACATCGAGGTTTCTTTCACAGCGTGGTGGTGAGCTTGACGCCGGTCGCGTCAAGAATTTCGCCAGTGCGCGCCAGCAGCGCATAACGTGCGATATCAAGCTCGATGAACCCTTGCAGGCAGGCCGTTGCGGCAGCAGCGAAATCCTGTTCGGCGCGCAGCAGTTCAATCAGGCTGCCGCGCGAAACGCGAAACTGTTCGACATAGGCATCGCGCGCCCGGCGGTTGGCGACATAGGCGGTTTCGAGCATGACCTGGGTGCGCGACAGGCTGTCGACATCGGTAAAGGCGGCGGCGGCATCGCGTTCGGTTTCACCGGCGATCCGATCGGCAGCAAAGCCGGCGCTGCGTTCTTGGGCCCTTGTTTCGGCAATGATGCCGCGCTGCCGGCCGCCGGCGAACAGGCTTTGGCGCAGCATGATGGTGCCGCGCACTTCATAATCGCTATTGCCGGTAAAGACGTTGTAGCGCGTCGCGTTGATGCCCGCCGATAGGCGCGGCAGGCCGTCGGCGCGCGCCGCACGGGCGGTGCGGCGCGCCGCTTCGGCGAGCCGCAGCGCCACGACGACGCCAGGCGATTGCCGCGCCAGCACTGCTGCCGCACCGCCGCTATGCGCCTGGCTGGCCGGCGGAGCGCTGCGGTCGAGGCGCGCCGGCGGTGCATTGCCAAAGGCTTCGCGATAGCGCGCTCGCGCCTGATCGAGCAGGCGCTGGTAACGGGCGGTCTGCGCCTCGGTATCGGCGAGCACTGCTTCGACCCGCGCGCTATCGCCATCGGCGCCAACGCCTTGCGCGACGCGGGTGCGGACATCGGCAAGGATGGCGCGCTGCCGCGCGGCGCTGCCGGCGCTGATTTCCGCCAAAGTCTGATAGCCGAGCACATCGTACCAGGCCGACACTGCGCGCAATTCGGTTTCGCCGGCGACGCGTTCGATTTCGGCGCGGGCGGCGCGGAGTCTGTCATCGGCGGCGGCGATCCGGCTGCCGGTGGCGCCGAAATCATACAGAAGCTGGTCGCCGGTCAGGCTTGCATCGGTGCGGCCGCGCGGGGTCAGGCTTTCCACCACAGTGGTTTGCGTGCTGAAATCGCGTGCCAAAGCGTGCGCGCCGATAATTTGCGCGTTTATCTGCGGGAACAGCCCGGCGCGCACTTGAGTGCGGACACCCTGGTTGGCATCGCTATCTGCAATCGCCGCCAATACCGCTGGATGGACGCTGACAGCGGCGCCGAGCAGATCGAGAAAGGGCCGGGACGGGGCGGTCGTGCGGCTGAACGCCAGAACCGGGTCGCGACTGAAATCGATGTGCTGCGGATCACCACCGGGCGGCGGCAGGGTGACCGTCGCGGCGCGGCCGCCAGCGCCGGCGGCGAGCGCCAGCAAAGCGAAAGCAAGGCGGTGCGCCCGCATGATCAGGCCGCGCGGGCGAGGGTTGCGGCGCGGCGCCGGCGGACCTTGGCGCCCAGGGCTGCAAAGCCGATGCTCAGCAGGCCCCAGCTGGCCGGTTCGGGCACCGCGGTCGCCAGATCGATGCGGTCCTTCAGGCCGACAAAGCCGACTGACGATGCGCCGCCATCAAAGCTGTTGATCGACAATCGCACCTGCGAAAAGGCGATGTCGCTGATCAGGCCGAAATAGGCGGCCGACGCGCCATTGGCGAAGCTGGCGGTGCCGCTGCCGACGAGTTCGACATCGGTGACGCCGTCGATAAAGGCAAAATCCAGATCGCCGATGCCGCCGAACACGCCGACCGCAAAAACCGGCTGGGCGAAATCGAGGATCAGCACATCGGCATCGAGCGCCGTCGAAACGATCCCGCCGCCATCACCAGCGAGATGATCGGCCAATGCCGATAGCGTGATCGGGCCGGTAACAAGGCTTGTGGCGAACACCGGCGGCGCGCCCGGCAGCGAAAGGCCATTGCCGGCGATATGGCCCACGGCAGCGCCAAAGGCCGCGCGATTGCCAAAGCTCTGGATGATCGCCGCCGAGGCCATGGCGGGCAGGGCGAGCGCCAGGCAGGCGCCGGCAAGAAGCAGATATCTGTTCATGAGCATCGTTCCATTTTCAAAAGGGCAGAGTCAGACAAAAGCCATCTGGAGCATCATCGAGCTATCGTGCGCGCCGCCGCCGAGCAGATGGGTCAGCATGCCAGTGTCGTTGGCGGCAAAGACCCGCGGGTCGAGCTCGACAACATGGCCGCCAAGCCCCGGCCCCAGCAGGGCGTCGACATGTTCTGTCACCGACAGGTTGTGGACCATGAACGCCCCGCTCATCGCGCTGATCGTCACCGAGGCGACATCGTGAAGACCGGTAACGGTGATGTGCGCTGTGCTGCTGGTGCGGGTGTCAACGATGTTGTCGGCAGCGTCGCGCAGTTCGATCCGGGCGACATCGCCGCGTTCGAAGCGGGCAAAATCGAGTGTCACATCGGAAACACTATGGGTGTCGAATTCGAACCGCAGCGCTTCCTTGCCGGCAATGTCCTGAATGCCGCCGGCATCGCCCCTGGCTTGCCCGGAAACGCCCAGGTCACCATTCAATATATCGGACCCTGACAAGAGTTTCGGGTTGGCAGTGCCAAAATTGACGGCGCTATAGAGGGGCGTGCGGCCGCTGGCATCGGCGGTGTGGGTGATGTGGATACCATTGGCCGTCCAGGCGTCATGCCAGGCATCGGGCTGCGCGCGGTTGAAGCGTGCGGGGGCGCTGCCGATGCTGCGGGCAATCGCCACCAGTCGATCCTCGACCTCGATGACGAGCGGCGCCAGCGCCGGTAGCGGGCCATCGCCCCGGACCTCAACACCGATGGTTTCGTAACGTGACCCCAGATTGGCGCCATCCGATAGCGGGGTTACAATCAGCGTGTCGGTAAGCTGGCCGTCGCGCCCGATCGTGCGGGTTACATCCTGGCCGGCGCCGGCGCCAAGATCGAGCGCGGCGGTGGGGTGGAAGGTGACCGAATAGGGCGTATCGAGATGGCCGCCAACCGGCACTTTCACGCCGAAATTGATCGCCCGATGTTCGCCTTCGCCAATCGGCCGGGCAACCGGGTCGATGAAGACCTCGCTGACACTATGGCCGGTAAAGCTGCCGCCGGCGATGAGGATGCCGCTATCGAGCAGCCCGTCGCGGACATCATTGACTTCAAAGCGCAGGACATTTTCAGCCCCCGGGATGATGTTGCCGGTGAAATGCAGGATCTTGCTATAGCCATCGGCGCGGGTCTGCGACGCGGTCGGGCCGGTGCCGACGGGGTTGTAGATGAAGTCCGACTGGATGGTGTCCTGCCGCAACGTGAAGATGCTGCTGCTGGCACTGCCGCTGGCGTTGGGGGCATAGAGCGTGTTGATGCTCGCCGACGAACCATCGCTGAGTAGCGCCAGATTGACGCCATTGAGGGTGATCTTGAAATTGTCGTTGAACTCGGTCTGGGCATATTCAACCAGCTCTTCCGAGAAAAAGACAAAATCGAAAGTAACCTGGGTGATCGAAGCGTCGGGCACACCCTTCGCGTCGCCGGGCGTAAAGCGGTAGGTCAGCGATACGCTGTCGCCGTCAACGCCGGGGGCACCGAGATCGGTGCTTAGATCGGTCGGGGTATCAAGCCGGTTCGATGAGGCCTTGAAGCCGGTGGTGAGGGTTTCACCCGAAGCGCCGAATTCGGCGACGTACAGATAGAGTGGACCCTTGGTGCTGATCGTCTGGTTGAGGTTGAGACCAAGCGAGCCGCCATCGCCAAGGCTGAGGGAATTGATATCGAAAACGTCGAGCGTGACATCCTGATACATCGGCAGTCCGTTGACGGAACCGTCAAGGTCGGCGCCGATGCCAGGACTGCGCTGCGTTCCGGGCGTGAAATGCGCGTTCGCCGCATCAAAATTAAAGGCATCGATGTGGAGTAGCGTCGACGCGTTGTTGAGATCGGTGTTCGCCCCCACGTTATCGAGGCGTGTGTGGCTGAGCACCACCGCGCTGATGTCGAACCCGCTGACGGTGCCGCTGCCGCCGCCGAAGCCGCTGCTATGGTCGCCGAGTGTGATCGAATTGAGATCATAGCCCAGATTGCTGAGATCAGCACGGAAGATATCATTTTGACCGACCCGGCCGATCTTGACGAACGTCAACTCGGTTGATCTGCCGATGGTCTTGCCGCCATCGATCAGGTTGACACCGACAAGATCTGCGACCGCGCCGGTTGACAGTACGATGCCGTGGCCAAGGCCAAAGGGATCGTTGTCGAAGACGCCAAAGGCGCTACCATCGCCCTCGATGGTCAGCTTGCCCTGGGACAGGGGTGTATTGGTGCCGAACAACGCGGTGCGCAGATCCTTGATGTCGGCGGTCTGGGTCACCCATGGCGTGGGGACCTTGGCCTGGACAGCCTGCCCCAGCGGGAGATGAATGACCGGCAGCGGAGTCGACAGCGATGCGTCGCCCAATTTCGGCAGATCGATCGTGACAGTCGGCGCAGTCGCGGCGATCAAACGGTTGGCGAGTGCAAGGTCGGTCCCGCGCAGCGCGTCGGAAGCGAGACCAGCAGCAAGGGCATCGTCGCCGATGGCCGGTGCGGCGCCAAGGCTGCGGCCGCCGCCGGCACCGATGGCTGCCAGGGCGCTAGTTCCGACGTATTTTACATAGGCCGCGCCAAGGTCAAACTCGCCGACCCCGTTCAGTTCGGCGATCAGTTCATCGGCGCGGCCAAAAGCATTGCCATTCTTGTCGACGCCGTCGCGCAGATAAATGCGCGTCGTGCCTTCAAAGCTGACCGAGCGATAATCGCTGCGGACGCCGGCAAGCTGGATGAAATCATCGGCCTGGAAATCGGTGATGATTGCCCGGTTGGCGCCCGAGGTCGTGCGATCGCCGACGGCATTCATCCCCACAGCCGAATCATTGCCATCATTGTAATAGACGATAGGGTCCATCGCCTGGAGCACCGCTCCAAGGATGAAGGTGTCTGAGCCCGTGCCGCCGGTCAGGGTATCGACCTCGCCGCGATCGACAACCGCGCCGCGGCCGGAGCCGACAGCGGCACCCAGCAGGACATCGTCGCCGTCGCCTCCGAGCAGTGTGTCGTCACCGGTGTTGCCGATGAGCAGGTCGTTACCGGCACCGCCGAACAGCCGATCATCGCCGCGCAGGCTTTTCGACGCGATGATCTCGCCATCCGCACCGACATTACGGCCGAACAGCAGATTGGTGCCGACCAGCAGATCGTTACCCGACGAGCCGGTAACATCAAGCCGCTCGATGTTGGTGAAATCCACGCTGTTGGCGCCGGATGTGTAATGGCCGGCATTGGTTTGAAGCTGTCGTGTCAGATTGCCATCCGCGACGGTAAATCCTGTCGTTACGGTGCCGACGCTACCCGACACTGCCGTTCCTTCGCCGGAATAATCGAGCACGAGAAGATCGCCATTATTGGCATAAAGCGCATCGATCGATTTGACCGGCACCAGCTTGCCACTGGCATCGGGCGCAACAATTTCGCCGCCGATATGATAGTCGAGCCCGCCATCGACATAATCCTTGCCGAGGCCAGGGCGGATTTCATCAACGCCAAAGCCGGTGACGATGAAATTGTCGAAATCGCCGGTCTGGCGAACAACGTCATCGCCGCTGCCGGTGACAACATTGAGCAATACCTCGAAATTGCTGATCCCGGTGCCGTTCTTGAGCTTCAGGTTGACGCCCTCGAAATCTGCGGAGCCGGACGTGCCGATCAGGGTGATGTTCTCGGTCGACGCCGCGAGCGAGATCGAAAGGCCATCGATGCCGGCGCCGCCATTCAGCTCGACGGGCGCACTACCGCCGAGTGCCGACAGGGACCGATTCTCATCGGAGCCGGAAACAACGATGTCGTTGCCCTTGCCGGCAAAGACTCGATCGACGCCGAGCCCGGCAAAGATGAGGTCATTGCCGGCGCTGGTCGTGATGAAATCATTGCCTGCCCCGGCAAAAATGACGTCGTCATGGGCAGTGCCAACGACCTTGAGGCGCTCGATCAACACGAACTGCACGCCATCGCGTTGCAGGCCGCCGGTATTTTCGGCGCGGCTGAAGCTGCCGTCCGTCAGCGAGCCAGCCGTGTAGCCGCCGACCACCCCCTTGGTGTTGCCGCCGCGCGAATAATCGAGGTTCAGCGTATCGGTGCCGCCGCCGCCGCTGACGATGTCGGAAACGGTCGATCCGGTCAGGCCAGGGTCGATCTCATTGTCATTATTGTCGCCGGCCAGCGTGTCGCTATGGTCCGAACCGAGCAGATTTTCGATGGAAACCAGATTGTCACCGTTGGCGTCGCCATTTAGGCCATTGCCGGAAATCAGGCTTACAAAGACTCCGGCGCTCGATCCGCGATAGTCGGCAAGATCGATGCCACTGCCGCCGTCGAGGTAATCGGCACCAGCGCCGCCAATCAGGATGTCGTTGCCACCCTTGCCTTCGATATGGTCGTTGCCGGCCAGGCCCGTGATGACGTTGTACTGGTCATCACCGATCAATGAATCGTTGAATTTCGATCCGGTCAGGTCTTCAAAGGTGCTGATGTGCGCCGCATAGGTGTTGGTATATTCGGCAGGGTCGGAACCAGCGACCTTGACCGATGACACCAGCACCCGCGCGATTTCGTCGTCGCCTTCGTTGTTATAGGCTTCATCGGTATCGTCATTGCCATAGAGATTGGCATCGACGCCCTGGGTCGAGCGTTCATAGCTGAGCGTATCATGGCCTTCGCCGCCGTCGAGCTTGTCGCCGCCATCCCATGTGCTGAAGATGATGTCGTTCCCGGCGCCGCCATGGATTTCATCATCGCCGCCGCTGCCGCCCGACAATTGATCGTCGCCGTACCAGCCGTCGATGATATTGTCTTCAAAGTTACCGGTGATGACATCGTCGCTCGATGACCCCTGGACATGCTCGATGCCATTATAGGTATCGCCTTCGGCGTCGCCGCCCGAGCCCTTGCCGGTTGTCAGGTTGACGACAACACCGCCAGCCGAGGTCAGGTAGCTGGTGCCATCGCCCTTCGTCCCGCCGCCGCCGATAAGGGCATCGGCCCCGGCGCCGCCGATCAGATAATCCTCGCTGCTGCCGCCGATGAGGATGTCATTGCCGTCGAGCCCTTCGATGGTGCTCGATTCATCGGGGTTGCCATAGAGAACATCGTTGAAATGCGAGCCGATCAGATATTCGATGCTGGTGAGCTGGTCGCCCTGGGCTTCGCCGCCGCTGCCGATAAAGACATCGCTGTTATTGGCGCTAGGCTTGAAGGTCACCCCAGATTTGGAATGTTCATAGGTCGCCTGGTCGATGCCGTCGCCGCCATCGATGATGTCGGCGCCAATGCCGCCTTCGATGGTGTCATCATCGTCCCCGCCGACGAGCACGTCATTGCCGGCGCCACCGATCAGGTGGTTGAAGCCATCTTCGCCATAAAGGTGATCGTTGCCCGCGCCGCCGACGAGCAGATCATCGCCGTCGCCGCCATAGATCGTCGCGCCTGTCGTCACATCTTCGGCGATGACGACGACGTCGCGTGCGTCGCCCATCTGTGCCACGATTTCGGTGATCGGGACGATGGCGCCGTCATACGTCTCGTGGATCGTGTGCGAGGTCACCTCCAGTGCACCTGGAATGAGCTGGCCGTATTGATCACGGCCGTTCCGGACTTCGAACGCCTCGGATGTGTCCTTCTGCTGCTGGCCATTAATAACGAGCTGGTCGGCGAATACGCCGCCATTGAGCCGCAACATCTGGGAAATATTACCTTGGCTGTCGACGCCCGCTCCCGACAGAATGGCAAGGCCATGGCCTTCGTTTGTCGTCGGCGATTCGCAACCGAAGCTGAATTCGGCCAATGTAACATCGGCTAGATCGAAGCGGTGCATGAAGCTGAAGAAGATGAAATCGATCGAAAGATCGATGAAGAGCAGGGCTTTAACCTGTCCTGCGATCGGGCTGAGCAGGCATTCGTCGATATCGACCAGCCGCAGCTTGCCGGCTTCGCCACTGTCGGCGGGGTTCAGTTCGGCATTCTGGAAATAGGCCGAAAGATCTGCGGCAACCCCGCCACCGATGGCGAGCTTGGCAAAACCGACGTTGACCTGCGCCGAGGCATCGAGCTCGACGCCGACCGTGGCGACCGGGGTGAAGAAAAATTTGTGGCCGTCGATGATCTTTTCTTCGCCGGGGGCCAGCGCTGGTGTGTTGAAGTAAAAGCCGCTTTCAAAATTGCCATCGGCGATGCCATGGGTGTCATAGCCGAAATTGACATCGACCCCGGCTGACAACTGCCCGCCAATGCCGATGCCGATCGGCCCGATGATCGGGAAGAAATTCTCGTAGCGCGCCAGAAAGGTCAGCGCCGGGACATCATATTCAATCAGGGTGACGGCATCGCCGCCGCCAACGCCCTTGAGGAGCAGCGGCAGGATGTTTTCGGGATGGCTAAGCAGCGGGATCGAAATGCCCGCCCCCTGCAAGGCATCGGCAAGCGGGCTAAGCACGCCGCCAAGGCCATCGGTTTTCGGCGTCGTACCGGGAAGCGTATTCTGCACGCCTTGCATGGCTTGGTTAAAGGGATTGGTGCTCGGGGCGTGGAAGGTCGGATCACCAACCGCGGCGTTGTTCTGGATGACCTTGGCGTTGGGAGCGGTCGGCGCATCGCCCAGCAGGGTGATCGAGCCGAGATCTATATTGAGCGCGTTACTGCCGCCATTGCTGGTCGCTGCCTGGAAACCCTTGATCAGGTTGAAGGCGGTTGCAAAGGCGTTGAGGACTTCGGGATCGCCGCCGAACTGCGCCGCAATATCGAGCAGGTTGATGACGCCATCTTCACCAATAGCGTCGAACATACTGGTCAACCCAAGCGCCCGCAGCGCCGGATCGATGATCGGGATCGGTGTCGTCAGCACATCGATAACGGGCGCAATCGGGAAGGAGCCGAACACCGTATTGATGATCGGGCCAAACACCCCGGCCAGGAAGTCGACGAACGATCCGAGGTTGAGCGTGATATTGTTGAGCGCGAGGCTTGGCGTGGAACCCGCAGCGCTGACACCGCCGACCGGATCATAATGCACGATGTCGTAATGCGCGACGAGATCGGTCGACAGGGTCGGCAACAGCTTGCTCGGCAGCACGGTTTTCAGGTGGAGGTCGAGATCGGCGGTGCCATCGGCGGTAGTGATGACGTCGGCTAGGCCGAGCGTCGCAACATCCTTGCCGTCGGTGATGTCGAGCCCGAATTTGATCAGGAGTTCGGGTTTGGCCGGATCGACGAGATTGTCGGTAATCGCGACGCCGAGGAACCCGAGCTGGCCGTTGCCGACGACATCGAGCCCGCCAGTCAGGGTCAGCTCGACTTCCTTGCTGCCAACGCCGGTCGTGAGCTTATGCGTATTGGTGTCATAGCTGAGCAACAGATTGACGGCATAGTTGAGCGCGATGTTCGCCTCGCCCATCACCGAAAAGCCCAGCGCTTCCGAGCCGATGCCCAGCGCAAAGGCGCTTTTGGCCAGGTTCATGCTGTCCGCAACGCCGACATGGATGCTGATGATCGCGCCATTGGCGCTGGCTTCGACACCGGTCAGGCTGTCGATCGCGGCGGCAAGCGCGGCGGGGGTCGCTGCGGCGCCGAGCTGATCAAGATTGGCAAAGAGTTGCGTTTCGATGGTATCGAGAAACGACACGCCATTTGGCACCAGCGTGCCCAGCAGATTGCCGACCAGCGGTAGATCAGCATTCAATGCCGCGTTCAGCGCTGTATTGGTCACGTAATCGAATATTTTGGATACCTGTGTTTCAAGATCCATGACAATCGTGCCCATGACGTCTCCTGTTCTCGACAGAGCGCAGTTTTCCTGCACCTGACGGTTGTTGTTTCGAAATTGGATTGGCGACGAAAGATGCTCGCCGTCCTGCTGACACCATTGAATATTGATCACCGCTGCCCGGCGCTATCCCATGAACTGGGGACAGCCGCGATTTGACGCCCCAGCCGCTTTGGCAGACTGTGACTGGCAAGGGTGGCAGGCATCAGCCGGGGTGCGCGCACGCCCGCCGCACTGGAGGCAGCAGGATGATACGCGTCGCTATTGTCGAAGATGATCCGGCCGCGGTTGATCGGTTGCTCAGTGTGATCACGACCGCCGCCGATGTGGCGATCGCCGGTGTCGCCCGCAACATGAAGGCCGGACTTGATCTGGTCGCAGCGGGTGATTTCGACGTGTTGCTTTGTGATCTTGGCCTGCCCGACGGCTCGGGCGTCGCGGTTATCAAGGCCAGCGCTGCGGCCTGGCCCGAGGCCGACATCATCGTCATCACCGTTTTTGCCGATCAGGTGAAGGTGCTCGAAAGCATCAAGGCCGGGGCGCGCGGCTATTTGTTGAAGGACGAACGCATCGAAGACTGCGTCAACGCCATCCGCGAAATCCGCCGCGGCGGCTCCCCCATCAGCCCGATCATCGCGCGCCAGCTTTTGCAGCAGTTGCAACCGACCGCCTCGCCGGTAGCCGTCGCCGGTGAAGAAACCCTGTCACCGCGCGAGGCCGAGGTACTCAACCTGCTTGCAAGGGGGTTCAGCTATGCCGAAATCGCCGCGCTGCTCAGCCTGTCACCCCAGACCATTGGCACCTATGTCAAGCGCATCTACCGAAAACTCGAAGTGAACTCGCGCTCCGAAGCCGTGTTCGAAGCTTCAAACCGCGGCATCATGGATGTCCATTAGAAGCTGGCTGGTCACGGCGCTGACCTTTGCCGCCATCATTGTCGCGACCAGCATTGGCTGGCGCGATATCGACGCCGCGCCGTCGGCGTCACCGCTTGCCGTCGCCGGCATCGCGATGACCGCGTCGACCAATGTTGCGCCATCCGCATGGTCCGCCGATCCGGCGCTGGCGTCGCGGATCAACGCCGAAGCACGCCGGCGACACCTCGATCCGCCGACCGCCTGGGTACGCTATCGCTTCGACCGCCCCGCCGGGAGCGATCGCCTCAGCCTGGCGACCGAGTTCATGCGCGAACGTTTCACCATATATCTCAATGGCATCGATATCTACCGGACCAACGGCAGCGCCGATGATCGCAGCCTTGGCTGGCATCACCCCGTGTTTCTGCCGTTGCCCGAAGCGCTGCTGCGCACGGGTAGCAACACGCTCATGTTCCGGTTGCAAAGCGTTCCGGAACGGCCGCTGGCAATCGGCAAGGTCGTCGTCGGCCCCGACCTCTTGCTACGTCAATCGACCAATCGTCAGATCATGCTCGAAACCACAGCGCCCCAGGTCATCAATGGGGTGCTGGCGATCCTGACACTGGGAACCCTGCTGTTCTGGCTGGTGCGGCCGCAAGAACAGGTTTTCGGTTGGCTGGCGCTGGTCGGTGCGGTGTGGTGGTTCCGCAATCTGCACTATTTCATCGCCGCGCCGCCATTTAGAGAATTGCTTTTTTGGCACATGACGACCGATTCCATCTTCGTGCTGCTCGCCGCGGTCTATGGTTTCGCCGCAACCTTTCTGGATATTCCGAACCGCCGCAAAATCATCGGTGTTGTTATCGCGGTATGTGCTGTTGCCATCGCCGTGCGTCACCTACTGGTGCTGTTCGGCCGCGCCGATTTCGCGAGTTTCCTCATCACCTTGCCGCTGTCCATCGCGACCTTGTACCTGCTTGCGGTGGCCTGCCTGCGATCACCACGCATCGAAAATCTGCTCATGCTGGCGGCGGTGGCAATCGCTACGGCCTTTGGTTTTCATGATCTCATGTTGTCGGTCAACAGCCCCTTTACCACCGGAATTTACCTCCAGCCCTATGGTAGCTTGCTGGTGTTTTCGGCCTTTGGCTTTGCGCTTGGGCGTCGCATGTTGCTGGCGCTTGCGGTCAATGAAAACGTCAACGCCGTGCTTGAACGCCGGGTCGCTGCGGCGATGGCGGAACTGGAACGCAGCGAGGCCAGCCGCCGTGAATTACAGGTTGCAAGTGCGGTGGAATCCGAACGCGAGCGCATGATGCGCGAAATTCATGATGGCATCGGTTCAAGCCTGATCACCGCGCTTGCCGTTGCCGAACGCCAGCAGCAATCGCCGGGGACCATCGCCACGCTCAAACGCTCGATCACTGATCTGCGCATCGGCGTCGACTCGCTCGAACCGATCGATGGTGATGTGGTGATGTTGCTCGCCAGCCTGCGGCATCGCATGGAACGCGAACTGACTGCCGCCGGCCTGACATTTGTCTGGAAGGTCGAAAATGTCCCGGCACTTGCCTGGCTCGACGCGGTGGCAGCGTTGCATGTTCTGCGCATCCTGCAAGAGGCGATCGGCAACATCCTGGCGTATGCCGGTGCGACGACGATCGACGTCGGCTGTTCGCGTTTGCACCGGGATGGTCGGGATGGCGTCCAGATAAGCATTGCGGACAATGGTTGCGGCTTTGACCCAAACCAGAATTGCGGTGGCCGCGGGTTGGCGAACATGCATTCCCGAGCAGAAGCGCTTAATGCGGTCTTCGCCTGCAAAAGCGCTCCGACTAACGGTACGTCGATATCGCTTTGGCTGCCACGACAGGTGAAATAACCTGTTTCCCAGCGACGATGATGTTCTGGCGATGCGGCCTGACCCCAAGCGGCGGGCAGGGGTCAAGAACGCATAGCCGTCCGTCGGCTGGCGACTCAAATGATCATGTTCGCTGATTGGTGCGTGCTGGCGTGGGGCTAATCGCGTTCGCGTTCGGGCCGTCACTTTTATGGGCCGACTTTCGGCTCTCCGATCCGGGGATTCACGGCACCGCAGCGATCAATCCGTCAAATCTTGGTCATACCGAAATCGGATGCGGAGTTGGCGCGCCGCCGCTACCCTATTCAAGGCGGCGGGTTCCCCGCCCAACGTGAACTGACATCCAACGCGTGGTTGCCGTCGAAACGAAGGGAAAAATTCATGCGCACACCTATCTTGGGCGTGGTTGCGCTGCTCTGTACCGCAGCGCCGGCAATCGCGGCAAAAGCCGAACCCGCCACTGTTCAGGCGGCGCCGGCGACGTATCAGGCGCTCACGACCCTGTTCGCCGATTGGCGGCGCACGGTGCTGCCTCCCGTTGCCAATGGCCGGCCAGATTACAGCCCGGCTGCGATGGCCAGGCTCGCCGCTGATCTGACGCTTTTTCGTCAGCGGCTCGCCGCGATTGACCGCAGCGGCTGGCCGCTGACAGCGCGACACGACTATCAACTTGTCGAAGCCGAAATGAACGGGCTCGATTTCGACCTGCGAATTCTCACGCCTTGGTCGCGCGACCCGACCTTTTACGCCACTGTCTTTGCTGATTGGAGCGACGTTCCGGCGCATGAAGGCCCCTATGCGCTCCCCAACATCAACCTTTACGCTTACAAATTTCCGTTGAACGCTGCGGATGACGCGCGTCTCGCCACCCTGATCGGCGCCATCCCGGCCAATCTCGCTGCGGCAAAGCTTCGGCTTGCCGACAGCAACGCCCGCGATCTGTGGACCTATGGTGGCCGCGCCTTCACCGACCAGTCGGAGACGCTGGCGGCGCTTGGCAACGGCACGCTGGTGATGAACACACTTGATGGCCGCATCCCGGCGACAATGACCGGCGCCAGCCCAACGCTGCGCCGCGCCATCGCCGACGCCAAGCTGGCAAGCGATGACTTTGCTGCCTGGGTTACGGCGCAAGCCCCCAGGAAAACCGGCGTGGTCGGTCTCGGCAAGGAAGACTATAATTGGTACGTCAAGAATGTCGAACTGCTGCCCTATGATTGGGATGCGCAGGTCGCCCTGCTGCAGCGCGAACTCGATCGTTCGCTGGCGTCGCTCCGGCTCGAGGAGTTGCGCAATCGCGACCTGCCGCCGATCGTGCCGCTGACCGATGCCGCAGCCTATAAGGCGCTGGTCGCTGCAAAACAGGTCAAGTTCAGCCAGTTCCTCGCCGATACCGGCCTTATTCCCGATGCGCCCTGGTCACGCACCGCCATCGCCAACCAGGCGATCGACTATGCGCCGCTGGAAAAGCGCAATTTTTTCCAGCACGTCAACGCCTATGACCCGTGGCCGCTGATGTCGCATTTCACCCACTGGATCGATCTGGCGCGGATGCGGGAAAGCCCGCATGCCAGCCCGATCCGCCGCGTGTCGCCGCTGTTCACCATCTATTCGAACCGTTCCGAAGGCTTTGCGACCGCCTATGAAGAACTGATGATGCAGGCTGGGCTATACGATGATGTGCCCCGCGGTCGCGAACTCGTTTGGGCCATGCTGGCCAACCGCGCTGCGCGCGGGCTGGCATCGCTGCGAGTCCAGGCCAATGAAATGGACCTTGCACAGGCTGGCAAGTTCCACGCTGCCTGGACGCCGCGCCACTGGTCCGACGCGACAAGTCCGCTGGTGGGATTTGAACAACTGCTTTACGCGCGCCAGCCGGGTTATGGCCCGAGCTATATCACCGGCAAGCTGCAACTGGACCGGCTGATCGCCAGTGTTTCGCATGCCAATGAAATGGCCGGCCGCCCGTTCGTGCTGCGCGATGTCATGCAGCGCGTCATGGACGCCGGCATCATACCCGTCGCGTTGATCGAGGCGGAACTGCTCGAACAACCGTGAACCTGGCGGGGTGAGGCAATGGGCCCACCCCGGACGGGTCACATCTTGTAGCTGATGCGCAGGTAACCGAACTGGCCCGGCACATCATAGGTCGTCGGGTCGAAGTTGGGCCCGGTGCAGCTGAAGCACGGCGGCGGCAACACGTTGAAGACATTGTTGACACCGATCGTGAACGCCATCCGCTTGTCGATGAACGACGGCGTGTAGATGACCTGCAAATCGCTATAGAAGGTCGTCTTCAGCTTTTTGCCGTCATTTTCCTGCACGGCATCGATATAACGACCGGATCTCAATTTTCGGCCGCCCTCCTGGCCGCCCTCCTGGCCGCGCGGATGGCGCCGTCTTGTTGACGAAGCAACCCTCGAGGCGGAACCATTAGGCTTTCTGCAGCGTTCTCAAAACAAAGGTGAGGAACGCCATGTCGATTGAAAAGATGATCTCGTTGCACCCGGATGTTGCGGGGGATCTGAACGAACTTCTCGCCAACGCAGCACGCCATGCGATGTATTGTTCACTGATATGCGTTTCATGCGCTGACGCTTGCGCGGCCGAGACGATCGATATGCGCCAGTGTATCCGCACGTGCTCTGACTGCGCCGATGTTTGCGGCGCGACATCGAGGTTGATGGTGCGGCGAACCGGGCAGGACATCGAGATGCTGCGCGCACAGATGGAGGTCTGCATCCGCGCTTGCGAAATCTGCGCGACAGAATGCGAACGCCACGATCACGAGCATTGCAAACTGTGCGCCCGGATGTGCCGGGAATGTGCCGACGATTGCCGAAAGGCGCTGCCGACCGTGCAATAGGCGCCGGCGGTCGTTCACCAAGCTCCGGTGCATGGCGAGACGACGAAAAATTGTTGTCCAAACGATCGAGCCGAGGGCCGTCAAATGACCAAAACGATGCACGCAGCCTTTGTTGAAAAGTTTGGAAAACCGTTAGTTCTGCGCGAAGCCAAAATTCCGACGCCTGGCCCGGGTCAGATCGTCGTAAAAACCGAAGCATGCGGTGTCTGCCACACCGATCTGCACGCCAGAAACGGCGACTGGCCTGTGAAGCCGCCCTTGCCTTTCATCCCCGGCCATGAAGCCATCGGCATTGTCACGGCGCTCGGCGCCGGTGTGACCTTGGTGAAGGAGGGTGATCGCGTCGGCGTACCATGGCTGTATTCGGCTTGCGGTCACTGTGAATACTGCCTGTCGGCATGGGAAACAGTGTGCCCCGAAGCAAAATTCGGCGGTTACACCGTGAACGGCGGGTTTGCAGAATATGTCCTCGCCGATCCCCGGTATGTCGCCCATATTCCCAAGGGCCTCGGAGCCAAGGCCGCCGCGCCGCTGATCTGCGCCGGAATCACCACGTATAAGGGCATCAAGGAGACCGGCGCCCGGCCAGGCGAATGGATCGCGATCTCGGGCGTCGGCGGCCTCGGCCATCTGGCCATCCAATATGCCAAGGCCATGGGGTTGCAGGTCTGCGCGGTCGACCGGGACAATGACAAGCTGGCGCGGGCAACAAAGCTTGGCGCCGACATGGTTATCAACTTCGAAACCGCCGAGCCGGCGGACGTGTTGAAGGAAAAAACCGGCGGTGGCGCGCATGGGGTGCTGATAACGGCATCCTCGTTGCCAGCTTTCAAACAGGGTGTAGCGATGACGCGCAAACGCGGGACCTGCGTGCTGGTTGGCCTGCCGCCGGGCGAATTTCCGGTGCCGCTGTTCGATGTGGTGGCCAATTGCATTACGATCCGCGGTTCGTTCGTCGGCACGCGGCGCGACATGGCGGAGGCGTTGGCATTCGGTGTAAGCGGGCAGGTCAAGGCCGAGATCGAGCTCCAGCCACTGTCTGCGATCAACACGGTGCTCGACAGGATCGCGGATGGGGATGTGCCGGCGCGAGTTGTGCTGGATTTTGCCACGGCATAATCGGCTTTATGGCTAAAAAACGCCAGGCGCCGGAGCAGCAAGTTCGCCGCCTCAGGGCTTTGCGACAATCGCGACCAGCTGGATATTGCTCGATCGGGGG
>JBBRVH010000059.1:0-20013 GCA_038246995.1 Sphingomonadales bacterium | reverse complement strand
GACAAGCCCGGTTCACAGGCTCCATCCGTAGCTCACTTTGTAGTTCCATGAAGGCGCGCTCCCGACACATCAGGTCAAGCGCATGCCAAAATTAGACGGTCACGAAAACCGCGGTGCACAGACACCGCTTACCGCTCATCAACGCCGCGGCGGCAAAGATATCGGGCCGGGCGAGCGCACACCAGGCAGCAACCGGCGAACCGAAATCATGCCCGACGACCGCCGCCGCCCGGGAATGGTCGAGCGCTTTGACAAGCGCCAGCATGTCGGTCGCCAGCCCGATCATGCGAAACGGCTCGAGATCGGCGCCAAAACTGCAATCCTGGCCGGTGGTGCGGCCATAGCCGCGCTGGTCGGGCGCAACGACATGAAACCCGAGCGCCGCCAGCGGCAGCATCACCTTTCGCCAACTATACGCCAGTTCGGGAAAGCCATGCAGCAGCAACAGCAGCGGCGCCGCCGGATCGCCAGCCTCGAGGATGTGCATCGACAGGCCGTTGACCGGCGACACAAGCCGCGACGTGATGCCGGCCGGCAAGATCATGCCTCGCGCTCGGTGGCCTTGACTGCATTCCAGAGGGTATCCTGCTGGTCGAGAGAGAGCGTCGGGAAGTCCGGGCCGCCAAGCGCTTCCATGGCGCGAAAGCGGCGCTCGAACTTGGCATTGCCAGCGCGTAACGCATCTTCGGCATCGATACCGTGGCGGCGCAACAGGTTGACGACAACGAACAACAGGTCGCCGGCCTCCTCGAAGCGGTGGGCATCACCGGTCGCGGTATCGAACTCGTCCAACTCCTCGTCGACCTTGGCGCGAACGCTGGCGACATCGGGCCAATCGAACGCCACGCGCGCCGCGCGCGATTGCAATTTTTCGGCGCGCATCAAGGCGGGCAGGGCGTGCGCGACGCCATCGAGTGCAGAAACAGCGGCATCGCGCGGACTCGCGGCAGCGCGTTCGGCGGCCTTGATGGCCTCCCATTCGAGCTTCTGCGCGCCCGCGTCGGCCGCCGCCTGGCCACTGCCGAAGATATGGGGGTGGCGCCGTTCCATCTTTTCACAAACGGCCGTGACCACGTCATCAAGGGCAAAATGCCCGGCTTCGCTCGCCATCTGGCTATGAAACACGACCTGGAACAAAAGGTCGCCAAGCTCCTTTTTCAGCTCAGGCCAATCGCGCTGGGCAATGGCCTCGGCAACCTCATAGGCTTCTTCGATCGTGTAAAGAGCGATCGTGTCGAAATCCTGCGCCAGGTCCCAAGGGCAACCGCCGTCTGGTGCACGCAGGCGCGACATGATGGCTGCGAGACGGGTAAGAGAGAGCGCATCGGTCATGTCGGTGTTGTGCCGCAAGCCCGAGGATGAGTCATCCCCTCCTGCGGTTCTTCAATACTGATAATATATATTATGTTAAATAGTAACCCGGTGCCAAAAGCCAATTCTATGTGCGGCCCGCTTCTGGCCGGCCGCACATCCTCGGGTCATATCAAGCTACCCACCACTGTAGGCGCCAGGACAATGGCTCAAGCAGCGAACTGATTCATCGTGTTATGCGCGCCGCCGGCTTTCAGCGCGGCTTCACCGGCAAAATATTCCTTGTGATCGTCGCCGATGTCCGAACCCGACATGTTCTGGTGCTTCACGCACGCAATGCCTTCGCGGATTTCCTTGCGCTGCACGCCCTTCACATAACCAAGCATGCCCTGGTCACCGAAATATTCCTTGGCGAGATTGTCGGTCGACAGCGCCGCGGTGTGGTACGTCGGGAGCGTGATGAGGTGGTGGAAAATGCCGGCGCGCTTTGCGGCATCACGCTGGAAGGTGCGGATACGTTCATCGGCTTCGTTGCCGAGATCGGTGCCGTCATAGTCGACGCTCATCAACCGAGCGCGGTCGTAGGCGCCGACATCCCTGCCCGCTGCAACCCAAGCATCATAGACTTGCTGGCGAAAGTTGAGAGTCCAGTTGAAGCTAGGCGAATTATTGTAGACCAGCTTGGCCTTCGGAATGACTTCGCGGATGCGGTCGACCATGCCGGCAATCTGTTCGATGTGCGGCTTTTCGGTTTCGATCCACAGCAGGTCGGCACCGTTCTGCAGCGACGTGATGCAATCAAGCACGCAGCGATCTTCACCCGACCCGGCACGAAACTGGAACAGGTTCGAAGGCAGGCGCTTTGGCCGCAACAGCTTGCCATCACGGTTGAGGATGACGTCGCCGTTGCGCGCCGTCGACGGGTCGATTTCCTCGCAATCGAGGAAGCTGTTGTACTGGTCGCCGATATCGCCCGGCTCCTTCGACACGGCGATCTGCTTGGTAAGGCCGGCGCCCAGTGAATCGGTACGCGTGACGATGATGCCGTCGTCGATGCCGAGTTCGAGGAAGGCGTAGCGGCAGGCACGGACCTTGGCGAGAAAGTCTTCATGCGGCACGGTGACCTTGCCGTCCTGGTGGCCGCACTGCTTTTCGTCCGAAACCTGATTTTCGATCTGCAAGGCGCAGGCGCCGGCTTCGATCATCTTCTTGGCGAGCAGATAGGTCGCTTCGGCATTGCCGAAACCGGCATCGATGTCGGCGATGATCGGCACGACATGGGTCTGGTAACCGTCGATCGCCGACATCAGCTGCTTGGCCTTGATCTGGTCACCGGCCGCGCGTGCGGCATCGAGGTCACGGAACATCATGCCCAATTCGCGGGCATCGGCCTGGCGCAAAAAGGTGTAAAGTTCCTCGATCAGCGCCGGCACGCTGGTTTTTTCATGCATCGACTGATCCGGCAGCGGCCCGAATTCGCTGCGCAACGCGGCGACCATCCAGCCAGAAAGGTACAGATACCGACGCTCGGTGGAACCGAAGTGCTTCTTGATCGAAATCATCTTCTGCTGGCCGATGAAGCCGTGCCAGCACCCCAGCGACTGGGTGTAATTGGCCGGATCTGCATCATAGGCCGCCATGTCGCGCCGCATGATCGCCGCCGTGTATTTTGCGATTTCAAGGCCCGACTGGAAACGGTTCTGCAGGCGCATGCGCGCAACGGATTCGGCGCTGATGCCGTCCCAGGTGCCCTTTTGCTGGCTGATCAGCGCGTTGACGCTGGTGATATGGTCTTGATACGACATGGACCCGTCCTTGGTGACAATGATGTTGCAACGGCGGTTAGGCGCGGGGCTTCAACGGCGTAACCCGCTTTCAAGTTCAGCTGTAAGACTTTACACAGTTTCCTTGTAATGTTGTAAGGACTGCACAAACTTCGAGAGTCGAGCCATGTCGAACGAACGTCCCGTCTACATGGGCCCTCGCCTGCGCCGGCTGCGGCGCGACCTGGGCCTGACCCAGGCCAATATGGCGACCGACCTCGATATTTCAGCATCTTATGTCGCGCTGCTGGAACGCAACCAGCGCCCCCTTACCGCCGACATGCTGCTCCGCCTCGCCCGCACCTACAAGATCGAAATGACCGATCTCGCCAGCGGCGACGCAAACGAACAATCGGCGCGGCTCCAGGCCGTGCTGCGCGACCCGATGTTTACCGATATCGACGTGCCGAGCCTGGAAGTATCGGATATCGTCACAGGCTTTCCCGGCATCACCGAAGCGTTCCTGCGCCTCCACACCGCCTATCGCGAGGAGCATCTTGCCCTTGCCGACCGCGGCGCCGAGGCAAGCGGCGGCAGCCCGGAAGCGTCCGACCCGGTCGCCGAAGCGCGGCGTTTCCTGGCGGCACGGCGCAACAATTTCCCGGCGCTCGATGATGCCGCCGAACGCCTTGCCGATGTCGTGCGGGATGCCGGCGGCCTTGCCGCCCATCTGAAGTCGCGGCACAAGCTGCGCGTCCGCCGCCTGCCCCCCGAGGTCATGGGCGGCGCGATGCGGCGCTTCGATCGCCATCGCGACGAAGTGCTGCTCGACGATACGCTCGATACCGCCAGCCAGACCTTCCAGCTGGCGCTGCAGCTTGCCTATCTCGAACTGCGCACCGACACCGAAGCGGCGCTCGGCGACGGCAGCTTTTTTTCCGAAAGCGGCCGGCGGCTGACGCAGAAGGCGCTGGCGAGCTATGCTGCCGCCGCGCTGCTGATGCCCTATTCGGCCTTTGCCCGGGCGGTCGAAGCGCGGCAGTACGATGTCGAAAAGCTTGCCCGCCAGTTCGGCACCAGTTTCGAACAGACCGCCCACCGCCTGACGACGCTGCAGAAGCCCGGCGACGAGCGGGTGCCGTTCTTTTTCATTCGCGTTGATCCGGCGGGCAATGTCTCGAAGCGGCTCGATGGCGCTGGCTTTCCCTTTGCCCGCCATGGCGGCGCCTGCCCGCTGTGGACGGTTCACCAGACGTTTCGGCGCCCGCGCGAGATCATCACGCAATGGCTCGAACTTCCCGATGGTCAGCGTTTCTTTTCGATCGCGCGCAGCGTTACGGCGGGTGGTGGCGCCTATGGCTCGGTACGGGTCGATCGCGCCATCGCACTGGGCTGTGCTGCTGAACATGCCGGCAAGTTGATCTACACGCGCGATCAGCCCGGCACCGGCGCCGATGCCGCCACGCCGATCGGAGTCACCTGCCATCTCTGCCACCGCCCGCGCTGCGTGGCGCGCTCTGCCCCGCCGATCGGCCGGCAGGTGCTGGCCGATGATTTCCGCGGGGCATCCGCACCGTTCGGCTTTTCGGATATCTGAAGCTCTCCGAAAGCGGGTATTGCGTGCATATCCGCTTGGCCTTGGCGTCATGGTCGCATATCCCGAGTGGCGATGACATCGCGCCCGATTCCCCAGGCTGCCGACCTTTTCGGTGATATCGAAGCGACGCCCAAGGTAAGGCTGCGTGATTATCTGCCTGGCCTGACCGTGGCGGGGTTGGCGACATTGGCCGCGGGCAGCCT
This sequence comes from Sphingomonadales bacterium, assembly GCA_038246995.1. GTDB lineage: Bacteria > Pseudomonadota > Alphaproteobacteria > Sphingomonadales > Sphingomonadaceae > Sandarakinorhabdus. The sequence continues at coordinate 15,139 of JBBRVH010000059.1, read as the reverse complement.
GTCGCAACGCTATGGCGCGCCGTTGACGCTGATGTCACTGCTGATCGGGCTTGCGCTCAATTTCCTGTCGGTCGACCGGCGATTGACGCCGGGGCTGACGTTGGCGGCGCGCGAACTGTTGCGCTGGGCGATCGTGCTTGTCGGCGCGCGCATCACCTTTGCCCAGATCGCCGCGCTCGGTCCGGAAGCGCTCGGCATGGTGGTGATCACCGTCATCGTCACCATTGGCGTCGGCGTGATCACTGCGCGCGCGCTGGGCTTTTCCTCGGCCTATGGTGTGTTGTCGGCCGGAGCCGTTGCGATCTGCGGTGGTTCGGCAGCAATGGCGCTTTCGGCGACGCTGGGCGAACGCCGGGTGCGCCAGGCCGAACTGACGCTGGTGCTCGTCGGTATTTCGGCGATGTCGTCCCTGGCGCTGGTGCTTTACCCCCCGGTCGCGCACGCGCTGGGGTTCAGCGATGCCCAGGCCGGCTATTTCCTCGGCGGATCTGTGCACGATGTCGCCCAGGCGCTGGGGTCGGGCTATGCCTATTCACCGGCAGCGGGTGAAACCGCGACGATCGTCAAGCTGGCGCGGGTTGCGTTGCTGGCCCCGGTTCTCGCCGTGATCGCGCTGTTGTTTCCATCGCAATTGGAAATAACCGGTGGCAAGCGCGCGGCGCCGGCGGTGCCCTGGTTCGTCGTCGGCTTTTTCGTCGTGGCCGGGATCAATTCCACCGGGGTCATCCCCCTCCCCGTCTCGCAGGTTGCCGCCGAAGTGGCGGCGATCATGCTGGCCGTATCGGTCGCGGCTACCGCCATCCGGTCGCCGCTTGCGGAAATCATGAAAACCGGCCCCAAGCCCCTGATCGTGATCGCGGCGGCAACCTTGACCAGCTTTGTGCTGGCGTTGCTTTACGCCTGGTTCCGGATCGATTGAGCCTGCAAGGCTAGGACACAGCGCAAGTTGCCCAAGCGGGAAACGGGGCGGCCCCGGCGATCAGCCGCGTCCCCAGAAATACAGGCCTATCCCGGCGATGAACAACAGCAGCAGAAACCCCCCGGCGATGCCGGCAGCGGCAAAGGTGGCGGTCATCATCGCCATCATTCCATCCCGATCGACTGCCGCGCGCCTTCATCTTCGAGCAGGCGGGCCAGACCGCGCAGCACAAAAGCCGCGGTCGCTGTCAGCGCGGTGAAGCCGAGCACCAGCAACGCGATCGTCTGCAATGTCCCGGAAACGATCGGACTGGTGCCGGTCAGCGCGTTGATCGCCGGCAAGAACAGACCGACGGTCAGCACGCTCGCGGTGATGCCGCCGAAGATGTTGGCCAATTGTTCGAGCGCGCCAAAAGCGAAGCGGCGCCGCGCGCGCTGGCGCGGCGTTTCGCTTTTCATTGCACGCGGGCCGGCAGATCGATCACCAGACCGTCATAACCCGGCACCACCTTCGGCGGAAGTTCCGCCGCCAGTGTCGCATGGTCCATCGACTGGTCCATATGCGTGAGAACCGCAAGATCGGGCAGATAGTGCGCAATCCAGCCCAAGGTCTGGTCGAGATGGCTGTGGGTCGGGTGCGGGTTGCGCCGCAAGGCATCGACGACCCACAGGTCGAGCCCGGCAAGCGCCGCATCGGCGCGGGCATCGAGTGCCTTCACATCGGTCGAATAGGCCAGCGCGCGGCCGCCGCATTCGATACGGAAGCCGGTGGAATCGATGTTGCCGTGGTTCTGCTCGAAGGGCGTTACCAGCATGCGGCCAACATGCACTGGCCCTGACAGATCGGTTGCGGTGCACGTCGGCGGATAGAATTTCGTGCCCTCGAACACATAATCGAAACGCCGGCGCAATACCGCCCACGTTGCCGGCGAGGCGAAACACGCGACCGGCGTTCCCATGGCATGAAAGACCTGGCGCAGATCGTCGATGCCATGGGCGTGATCGGCATGGTCATGCGTGATGAACACCGCATCGAGATGGCTGATGCGCGCCGACAGCAATTGTTCGCGCAGGTCCGGCCCGGTATCGATGAGGATGTTGGTATCGCCCTGCTGGACGAGCAGCGAGACACGGCGGCGGCGGTTCCTGGGGTTGGTGGGGTCGCAGGCACCCCAATCCCCTGCCCCGTCCGGCCCGCCGATGCGCGGCACGCCGCTCGATGTGCCCGAACCGAGCATCGTCACTTTCATGCCGGCGGTCGCGCCCTGGCGAACAGACGGAAGAAATTGGCCGTCGTGCCGGCGGCGAGTGCTTCGGGCGTCTCCCCGCGCAAGCCGGCGAGGAAACCCGCGGTATGGGCGACGAAGCCGGGTTCGCACGTCTTGCCGCGCATCGGCACCGGCGCGAGGAACGGCGCATCGGTTTCGACGAGCAGCCGATCGGCAGGAATGGTCGCGGCGCTCGCCTGCAGGTCACGCGCGTTCTTGAAGGTGACGATGCCCGAGATCGAAATGTAGAAACCCAGTGCAAGCGCTTGTTCGGCAAAGGCCTGGCTCGCCGTAAAACAGTGGATGACGCCGTGCAGCGTGCCCTCGCCGGGCGCCCGCAGCAGCGCCAGCGTGTCTGCTTCGGCATCGCGGGTATGGACGATGATCGGCAGGCCAGTGGCGCGCGCTGCAGCGATATGCGCGGCAAAGCTCGCCTGCTGGCGGGCGCGATCGGACTTGTCGTAGAAATAATCCAGCCCGGTTTCGCCGATGCCGATGACGCGGCCATGACGGGCAGCGTCGACGAGCGTCGCGGTATCGGTATCGGGGTGGAGATCGGCCTCGTGCGGGTGAATGCCGATGGTGGCCCAAATGTCGGGCTCGGCATCGGCCTGGGCGATCACATCATCCCATTCGTTGCGCCGCGTCGAAATGCCGAGAAACCCGCCAACGCCGGCGGCCCGGGCGCGGCCAAGCACACCTTGCACATCCTCGCGCAGACCCGGGTAGTTGAGGTGGCAATGACTGTCGATCAGCATGATACCAGCGCCTTGCCCATGCGGATCAGCGGCACAGGAGCACCGCCGTTGCTGTCTTCGATACGCTCCATGGCCTGGAAACCGGCGGCGACATACAGCGGCTCGCCCGCCAGGGTTGCCATCAGTTCGACGCGGGTGAAGCCGGAGACCCGTGCAGCGTCTTCGCACGCGGCGAGCACAGCTTTGCCGACGCCGCGGCGGACGTGGCCAGGTTCCGTGTACATTGCCCGGATCCGCGCCGGTTCGCTTGCCGGATCGAGCCTGCGGGCATCGCGCCCGGCGCTGTGATCGCCACCATAGAGTGTCGCACGTCGGCTCCAGCCGCCGCTGCCCGCAAGTACGCCGTCGATCTCGGCGAGAAAATAGCAGCCATCGGCAATCAATTGCGTATCGAGCCCCATGACGGCCTTGCTCGCTTCGACCTGTTCCGCGCTGAGGAAGCCTGACTGCAATTCGGCGATGGCGCGCGCCATCATGTCCCGCAATGCCGGCAGATCGGCCTCGGTCGCAAGTCGCAGGGTCAGCATCAGGCCGGCTCGGCCCAACGCGGGAAGACGCCCTGTGGCTCGGGAAGTTGCGTACCCATGGAAACAGTTAGGTTGAACGCATTGAATTGGCGGGCCTCAGTGGAAACCCCGAGCAAATCGAGCAGCCGCTGCGAGGCTTCGGGCATCACCGGTTGCGCGAGCAGCACGATGCGTCGCGTCGCATCGAGCGTGGCGTGGAGGACATGGCCCATCGCCTCGACATCGGTCTTGGCAAGCTTCCACGGCGCATTATCGGCGAAATAGCCATTGGCGGCGTTGACCATGGCCATCACCGCTTCGAGCGCGCGATGCAGTTGCAGGCCGTTCATCGCGGCAAAATAGGCCTCGGTCAGCGCTTTCATGCTGTCGGCCAGACTATCGGCGCCAGCTGTCGGCCCCGGCCCCGGCATGGCGCCGCCCAGGTTCTTGGCCACCATCGAAAGCGCGCGTTGCGCCAGATTGCCGATGCCATTGGCGAGATCGGCATTGGTCCGCTCGATGATCGCTTCGTCGCTGTAGCTGCCATCCTCGCCAAAGGCGACTTCACGCAGCAGAAACCAGCGCAGCCGGTCGACCCCGAAGCGCGTCGCCATCTCGGCCGGATCGACGACATTGCCATCGGACTTCGACATCTTGACGCCGCGGTTGAGCACGAAGCCATGTCCGAACACCGCCTTGGGCAACGGCAGATCGGCCGACATCAAAAAGGCCGGCCAGTAGATGGCGTGGAAACGCACGACATCCTTGCCGATGACATGCAGATCGGCCGGCCACCATTCGCCATCGATGCCGCCGGCCCCGGTCAGGTAATTGGCCAGCGCGTCGACCCAGACATACATGACATGCCCGGGGCTGCCCGGCACCGGCACGCCCCAGTCGAAACTGGTCCGCGACATCGACAGATCCTTCAAGCCGCCGACAACAAAGGCATGCATCTCGTTGAAACGACTGGAAGGCTGGATGAAATCGGGTTGATCGGCATAAAGCTTGAGCAACGGCCCGGCATAGGCCGACAGCTTGAAGAACCAGCTTTCCTCCACGGTCCATTCGACCGGCGTGCCCTGCGGCGACAGCTTGACCGGCTGGCCCTGCGCGTCCTGTGCGGCGACGAGTTCGCTTTCGTCATAATAGGCTTCGTCGCGAACCGAATACCAGCCTTCGTAACGATCGAGGTACAGGTCGCCCTTGTCGGCCATGCGTTGCCACAATTGCTGGCACAAGGCCTTGTGGTCGGCATCGGTGGTGCGGATGAAGCGATCGAAGCTGATGCCCAATTGCCGGTCGAGATCGATGAACGGCTGTACCGTGCCATCGACATAGGCGCGCGGCTCGATGCCCGCAGCGCGCGCCGCCTGGGCGATTTTCAAGCCGTGTTCGTCGGTCCCGGTCAGGAAACGCACGTCGAAACCATCGAGCCGTTTGAAGCGCGCAATGGCGTCGGTGGCGATTGCTTCATAGGCATGGCCCATGTGCGGCCGGCCGTTGGGATAGGCGATCGCGGTGGTCAGGTAAAAACGCTTGGTCATGCGTTGAGCGAATGCGGCAAAGCGTGCCGCAGTGCAACAGGCCGCGGCAAAAACCCCAGCGCCTATCGCCCGGCGAGCGCGGCGACCTTGATACCGAGATCGAAGGCCACCTGCCCCGGATCGAGCGACAGCCCCACCGCACTGCCAGCGAGATCGCTGCTGGCTTCCCACAAGGCCAGGGCTTGCGCCAGGGCCGGTCCCTGGCGTTGGCGCGCGACACGGGCAATCATCGCGGGGGCCAGTTCCAGAAATGCCTCGTAGCGCGCGGTATTTGCCTTGCCCGCCAGGCTGCGCGCCAGCGCCTGGGCGCGCGCTGGCGCCGCAGCTGGCGCGCTGATCGCCAGTTCCTCGAGCTGTTCGACCAACGCCGCAACCCCGCTTTCGGCAAAGCGCAGCGCCCGGCCCGGCGCACCTTCGGCAATGCGCACCAGCGTGGCGCGATCATCATCATCGAGTTCGGGTGCGGCGCGCTCGAGGATGGTCGCGACCACCGGATCGGCAAGCCGGTTGAAGCGCAACGTGCGGCAACGCGATCGAATCGTCGGCAGCAAGCGCCCGGGCATATGGCTGATCAGGAAGAACAAGGTCTGTTCAGGCGGTTCCTCAAGATTTTTCAGCAAGGCATTGGCAGATTGAACATTCATTTCATCAGCACTGTCCACAATCACGATCCGCCAGTCGGCGATCGACGGCGTCTGGCGAAACAGCGGTTGCAGCGCGCGTACTTCATCGACGCGAATGACGGCGCGCAATTTGCCCTTGTCATCCTCGGTGCGCACCAGGCGGCGAAAATCGGGATGGCTGCCGGCAGCAACGAGCGAGGCGGCGGCACTGCCCTCGGCACCAAGAAAGTCATCCCCCGCCGGCTTTCCGGCAAGCAGCCAGATGGCCGCTGTTTGCGCAAACAGCGCCTTGCCCAGCCCCGGTGGCCCGGTAAGCAACCAGCCATGATGCGGGCGATCACCGGCAAACGCTGCCTTGAACGCAGCGATCTGGTCATCATGGCCGATCATGCGCCGACCAGCGCCGCGATATCTGCGGCAATCGCTTCGACAGCGCCGTCGGCGGCAATGGCATGACAACGCCCTGGATCGCGCGCCGGCAACGCCGCAAAGAACGCGGCCACCCGGGTATGGAACCCGGCATCATGGCCTTCAAAGCGCGCTTCGGTCGCACCCCGGGCGCCGGCGCGCGCCAGCCCCTGTTCGGGGCCGAGCATGAGCACCAGCGTCACGTCGGGCCAGAGGTCGCCCGTCACCTGCGCATGCAGTGCACAAAGTGCTGCATCTGCCAGCCCCTTGCCCGCCCCTTGATAGGCGCGCGTCGAATCGACGAAGCGGTCGCAGATCACCCAATCCCCCCGCGCCAGCGCCGGCCGGATGACCCGCTCGACATGGTCGGCGCGCGCGGCGTTGACAAGGCAGGCCTCGGCCCACGGGCTCCAGCGATCGGTTTCGCCGGTCACCAGCAGCGCCCGTACAGCTTCGGCGCCCGGCGTTCCCCCCGGTTCGCGCGTCAGCACGACCGCATGGCCCTGCCCGCGCAACCGTTCGGCGAGCAGCCGCGCCTGGGTGGACTTGCCGCTGCCTTCGCCGCCCTCCAGCGTGATGAAGCGGCCGCGCAACCTAGTAACCGAACAGCGACTTCAGCCAGTTCCACGCCGCCAGCACCGGCCCGGCTTCCTCGACCGCGACCGCGGCAACAAGCGGCAGCCGGCTATCGGGCAGACCCTTCACCGATATGATCAGCTCGCCGACTTTCTGGCCCTTGCGGATCGGCGCCTTCAAGCCGGCCACGGTGACCGTGCGCGACGTCCGCTCGCTGCCCAGCCCCCGCGGCACCGTGGCATAGAGATCGCGCGGCGCGACCATCGCAACGGTGGTTTCGGCGCCACCCGCGACCTTGGCCTGGCCCGCCACCTTGCCGGCCTTGACCAGCGGGATCGCCTGCCAGGCATTGAAACCCCAGTTCATGAAATCCACCGACGCTGCGATGCGTTCGTTGAACGACGAAAGACCGGCCACGACCATGATGATGCGGCGGCCATTCTGTTCGGCCGAACCGGTAAAGCCATAGCCGGCTTCTTCGGTGTGGCCGGTTTTCAGGCCATCGGCACCCGAGATACGACCGAGCAGCGGATTGCGGTTCGGCTGGGTGATATCCTCACCTTTGCCGAGCGTCTTGCCCCAGGTGAATTTCTCGGTGGTGTAGAATTTTTTGTAGAGGTCGGGAAAATCCCGAATCGTCGCTTCGGCAATGGTCGCAAGGTCACGTGCCGTCACATATTCGTTCGGATCGGGCCAGCCATTGGTATTGGCGAAACGCGAATTCTTCAGCCCCATTTTCTGGGCGGCGCGATTCATCAGCGCGATGTAGTTCTGCTCGGTCCCGCCCAGCCCTTCGGCAAGCACGACACAGGCATCATTCCCCGACAGGGTCACGATGCCATGGAGCAGATTTTCGACACTGACCTGTTCGTTGACCGACAGGAACATCGTCGAGCCTTGCGAATGCCATTTCGTCCAGGTTTCGGGGCGCACCATGACCTTCTGGTCAAGCTGGGCTTCACCGCGCTTGATCATCTGGAAGGCAACATAAACCGACATCATCTTGCCCATCGATGCCGGCGGCATGCGCGTGTCGGCATCCTTGGCATAAAGCACCGCGCCGCTCGACAGATCCTTCATATAGGCAAAGGCGGCAGGGGTATTATAGCTCGGCGCCTGGGCGAGCACCGGCGTGGACGTGGCGAGCAAGGCTGCAAACAGGAACGGACGCATCGTGGGGAACACTTTCAATAAATGCGATCAAGGCTTGGGCGCGGTCGAAACCAGACGCGAATCGGTGTAGCCCGCCGCGCGCAACTGCGCCAGCGCAGCGTTGCCCGAACTGACATCGGCATAGGGGCCAATCCGCACCCGGGTAAGGCCGGACGGCGTTTTTTCGGTTACCACACGGCCAAAAGCGGACAAATAACCGGTCAGCCAGGCGATCCTGCCGGGTTCCGAAAGGGCAGCGACCTGCACGAACAAGCTGCCCCTGGCAGCAGGTGCAGCGCCGGGCAGATCGACGGTACGGACCGGCGGCGGCGCCGTGTCGGCCGATACGTCGGGCACGGCCGGTACCGCTGCAACGATGACCACAGGCGATTGCGGCCTGCCTTCGGGATACACGCGCCGTACCCGCACCCGGGCCGTGCCGGCCCGATCGACCCCTAACAATTGCGCCGATTTACGCGACAGATCGATGATACGCCCGGCCACGAACGGCCCGCGATCATTGATCCGTACCGTCAGCTTTCGGCCGTTATCGAGGTTTTCGACTTCGACCCAGCTCGGCATCGGCAAGGTCTTGTGGGCCGCGGTCAGATCATTCTGGTCATAGCGCTCGCCATTGGCCGTATCGAGCGCGTGAAAGCCCGGGCCATACCAGCTGGCGATACCGCGCTGGTCATAGGCGGGATCATCGGCGGGGTAATAGGTGACACCGAACACCTGATACGGCTTGCCGATCTTGACCGGCGGCACCGGGCGCTCGGCCGGCCGTGCCGGTGCCGCGACAGCCGGAGCTTCCCCCTGTGCGCGCGGTGATGGCGACGAGCCCAGCGGCGGCACCCGCGTCGCGCAGCCGCAGACGAGCAGCAGCAACGCCAGGGCGTGCCGACGCCGTGGCGGTTCAGCGCGAGCGGCCGGTGATCGCATCGCCGAGCAGCGCCACCGACAGCGCATAGAAGTTGGAACAATTGTAATCCATGATAACCCGATAGTTGCGGGTCACGAGATAGGCCCCCTGCCCGTCGCCATCGGGCTCGATCAGCGCAGCGAGCACATCATCGGCGGGAAAGGCCGCGACGCCGGTCAGCCCTTTGGCTTTCCATTCCGCCACCGGCAGCCAACGACTGTGCTTTTCGAGCGGCCGAACACAGGTTTTCGGCTTTTCCGTCGGGCGAACGACAACACGATCGAACCCTTCGGGCACTGTGACCGGAAGGCCCCATGACAGGCCGGTCTGCCAGCCCTTCTGCTTGAAATAATTGCCGATCGACATCAACGTATCGGCTTCGTTGGTCCAGATATCGGCGCGGCCATCGCCATCGCCATCAAGGCCGTAGCTAAGGAACGACGATGGCAGGAACTGCGGCTGGCCCATCGCGCCGGCCCAGCTGCCGCGCAGCGTTTCGCGCGCTGCCAGCCCCTTTTCGATGATGCCGAGCGTGGCATCGAGCTCCGCGGTAAACAGGGCTGCGCGGCGGCCATCCCAGGCAAGGGTTGCCAGTGCACTCGGGACGTCGAAATTGCCGGTTACCTTGCCATAACCCGATTCCAGACCCCAGATGGCGAGCAATATCTCCCCCGGCACCCCGGTGCGCGCCTGCACGGCCGCCAGCGTCCCCGAAACGCGACTTGCCGCGGCTACCCCGAGATTGATCCGCCCGGCATCGACCTGGCGGGCAAGATAGGCATCGAAGCGCGCGGTCGCGCTGCCGCTGTCTCCCGGCTGGCGCTTGTCGAGCGCCAGCACCCGGGGTTGCAGCTCGACCCCGGCGAGCAGCGTTTCGACTGCCGCCGGGCTGGCGCCGCGGGCAAGCGCGCGCTGGCGATAGTGGCCGAGCCAGGTGGCGAAAGCCGCGTTTTGCGGCAGCGGCGCAGGCGCGATAACGGCAGGCGGCGGCGTCACGGGAACCGCCGGTGGCGGTGCCACGACGACCGGGGAGCGCGCTGGCGTGGTGCAGGCAGCGAGCAGCAAAAGGGGAACAAGAACTCGGGTACGCTTCATTTGCGATCTGATGGCACAATTTTCCGTTCGGGGCCAAGCCGCGAATTGCGCAAGCCTCGCCCTTTGCCCCCTTGCAGCCGCGCCGTGCGCCCGGCATGAGGCAATCCACGGAAAGGTGGCCGAGTGGTTTAAGGCAACGGTCTTGAAAACCGTCGTGGGGGTAACTTCACCGTGGGTTCGAATCCCACCCTTTCCGCCAGCCGGCCTTCAGCGCAGCGCAGGCGGCCGGAATTCACCGCGACGCCACGGCGGGTCGGCGGGTTCTTCCGGGTTGTGCGGCGCGTCTTTCAGATAACCGAAGAACGATGCGATCAGCCGCGTGTCGTCGGGCACCACGGCGCTGCGGCCGTGCAGGAAGCGGCTGTTATCGAGCATCAGAAGATCGCCGCGCTGCCAATGGACGGCGGCGGTCAACATCTCCCCCGTAGCACGGATCGCTTCGAGCCAGTTGTCGGGGATGATGCTGCCATCCTCGAGGCAGGGGTAGCCGCGCATGTGGTTGTAGAAAAAAGAAAATAACAGAAAATTGCCGAAAGCAGGTTCGGTCGTGAACATCGGCGTGTGCAGTGCGGGCCGTGTGAAGCTGCGCACTGGCTGGCCGTCGAAAAGCCCGAATTCATAGGGGCATTGCGGCGGCGGATTGCCGAGCAGCGCGGCATCCGGGGTTTCGGTACCCAGCCACCAGGCGTAGATCGCCGGGCTGACCGGCTGGATGTAGCGCAGCCGGCGCCCGGTCAGCTCGTCACGGATGGCGGCGGGCAAATGGCGCACCAGATCGACGCCGTCGCAGATCGTCGTGGCGCCCAGCGCGCGCGGCGGCTCGAGACAGGCAAAGAAACAGACATCGGGCTTCCACGGCTCACGCGACAGTTCGGGGTGCAACGGGAATGGCGCAGTGCCGCCGTTGACCGACTGGATGTTGTGGGCGCCGTCGAGCAATTGCCGGTCGGGGCTTTCGTTGAACACCGATCCGGCACAAAACTGCCGGGTGAAAGCGGCAAAACTGTCGAGATCGGCTCCGAAACCGCGCAGCAAAAGCGCACCATGCGCCATGAAAAGCGCCATCACCTGCGCCGGATCGAGCCCCAGCGGGCTGGCTTCCCCGGTTGCTGTCAGCACGACATGGGGTTGCGCCGGGCGCGGCAGGATCACGTCCATCGGTCGGCTTTGAACAGCGGCAACATGGCGCAAGCATAGCCTTGCACCGCGCCTGCGGCTATAGCGGCAGGCGTGCCGATGCTCGCTTCACCCGACGATTTTCTCTTCGCCTTCGAAGGCGATACGGCGATCGTGCTGGCCATGGACCGCGCCGCCTATCGCCGCTCGATCTTCCTCGATGAACGCATCGACCCGGCCAGTGAAACGGCGCGCCACCCGCCGGTTGCCAGCCTGACGGCACCCGCGCCGCCGCCGATGGGCTGGATTTTCCATGTCGCGCATTGCGGATCGACCCTGCTGGCGCGGGCGCTCGACGATGGCGACCGGCTGGTGCTGCGTGAGCCGCTGGCGCTGCGGCAACTGGCGATCGACGCGGCCAGCGGCACCCGACCGGTGGATTGGGAGAACAAACTGGCGCTGGTCTCCACCCTGCTGGCGCGGCGCTACGACCCGGCGCCGATGACGGTGGTGAAGGCCAATGTGCCGGTCAATTTCATCCTTCCCGACATAATGGCGACAACGCCCGAGGCGCCGGCGATCCTTTTGCACTTTCCCCTCGGCTGCTATCTCGCCGCCATTCTGCGCAGCCCCGGGAGCCGGCAATGGCTGCGCGGCATCACCCAGACGCTGCGCCCGGCGATTGTCGCGCACGCCGGCGGCTTGCCGGATGATGATGCCGGCCGGGCAGCGGCGCTGTGGCTGGCGCAAATGCGTGTTTACGCAGCGGCATTGGCGCGCTTTCGCAACTGCCATAGCCTCGATGCCGAAGTGCTGTTTCAAGATCCGGCCGCGGTATTGTCTGCCGCGTGTTCACTGTTCGGAGCGCCCCTGGCCGTCGATGCCGTGTCGGCAATAATCACGGGGCCGTTGTTCAACACCTATTCCAAGAACCCGGCGTTGGCGTTCGACGATGCCGCCCGGCGGGCGCGCCAGGCTGCCCAGGCCGACGCCCTGGCTCCCGAGATCGACACGGCGCGGCTCTGGGTGCTGGCGCAAACCCGCGAAAACCCCCTGCCCTTTGCGCTGGCGCGCCCGCTTGTTGCCGGCGGCCGGGCGCTGCTCGGCTAGAGTCGCACCACTGCCTTGCCCTTCAGCGTGCCGGCCGCCATCGCGGCAAAGGCATCATCGGCCTGTTCCAACGTCACTTCGAGCCCGATAACCGGGCGCAGCAGCGCCGCCCGGGCATCGATGGCGGCAATATGGGCGCGTCCGGCAGCGGGGTCCTGCCGCCCCTGTTCGCCGGCGCGAACGCCGATGATCTCGATTTCCTTGATGAGCGCGCGGTTGAGCGCAAACGGATCGGGCCGCCCGCCGACAAAGCCGATGATGAGATAGCGGCCATTGCGCGCCAGGCTGCGAATTGCCGGCATGGTCAATGCGCCGCCGACCGGATCGAAAACGATATCGATGTCTCGGCGGTCGAGCACCGGCGCCGAACGTTGAATCAACAGCGTTTCATGCGCCCCCGCCGCCCGCGCCAGTTCGGCGCGTTCGGGTGAAGAAGCAACCGCGACAACTTCGGCGCCTTCAGCCCGCGCCAGGGCCACCGCGGCCAGACCCATGCCGCCGCCCGCGCCGGTTACCATCACCCGTTCGCCCGCCTGCAAGCGTCCCCGTACCACAAGCGCCACCCAGGCGGTCAGGGCGCCGACGGTAAACGCCGCCCCTTCCGCCGATGACAGCCCATCGGGCAAGGCGCGCACCTGTGCCACTGGCACCGTGATCCGTTCGGCAAAGCCACCGCCGCGCGCCCCGACAAGAACCGCCTGTCCTGCCCAGGCTTCGGCGCCCGGCCCGGTTGCCATGACGATGCCGCTGGCTTCGGTGCCCGGAATGAAGGGCAGCCCGGGGCGAAACTGATAGCCACCATCGAGCATCAACAAGTCGGGATAATTGAGCGCGGCATGACTGATCGCCACCTGCACTTCGCCCGGCCCCGGCGGCGGCGGCTCGGGCCAATCGGAATGGAAGCACAAGCCCGAACGATCGGGGCTCAATTCATGGCAGACGATGGCACGCATGCCGCCATTGTCGCCGCGTTCAGGAGGCTTGACCAGCCTAGCTGATCTGCGGCCCGCGCCCCCAAAGCCGCCCGGCGATCAATCCGACCAGGAAGCCGCCGATGTGCGTCCAGATGGCAAAGCCGCCACCGCCGCTGTTGAACACCAGCGCGGTGAGCAGTTGCAAGCCGATCCAGGTCGCTGCCAACCACAATGCCGTCAACGATTCGCCCGATAGCTGCAGCCCCAGGATACGCCGCGGTTGCACCCGACTACGCGCAAACAGGATGGCATAGGCACCGAATATCGCTGCGATCGCCCCGCTGGCACCGACGACGGCACCGGCGGAATGCGGCGCGACGGCAACTTGCAACGCCCCGCCGGCGATGCCGCCAATAAGGAACAGCGCCAGCATCGCCCAGCGCCCGGTCACCCATTCGACATAACGGCCGACCCAGACCAGGAACAGCATGTTGAGGCCAAGGTGCAACCAGCCCGCGTGCAGGAAGATGTGGCTTGCCAGCGTCATCAGCGCGATCGGGCTTTCGACGCCGGCAAACACCGCGCTGATCCGCGCCGGGACCAACGACAGCAACATTTCGACGCGCGCACCAAACGCGGCACCGCCCAGCGTCAACGCAGCCTCGATAGCAACGCAAAGGCCGATCAGGCCATTGGTGGCAATGGCGACAGGCGGTTTGAACGGCTTCATGAACGCTGTAACGCGCCACGAAGGCGAACGGCGGCGATCAGATGAACTCGACTGCCTCGATCGTGTAATAGCGATCGCCCGATGGCGTCGTTACCTCGACTTCTTCACCGACGCGGCGGCCGATCAACGCGCGACCGAGCGGCGAGGAATAGCTGATGCGGCCGATGCGGGCATCGGCTTCGGTCTGGCCGACAATCTGGTAGACGATCTTCTTGTCGTCTTCATCGAGCAGATGGACGGTGGCGGCAAACACCACCTTGTCGCCCGACAGGGTGCGCGGGTCGATGATGACCGCGCGCGACAGCCGGTCTTCCAGATCGATGACCTGGGCTTCGATCTGGCCCTGGCGTTCCTTGGCGGCATGATATTCGGCATTTTCCGACAGGTCGCCATGGGCGCGCGCTGTCTCGATCTGCTCGACCACTTCCGGGCGCTCGATTTCCTTCAGCCGACGCAAGGTGGTCGCCAGGGAAGCATGGCCTTCGGCCAGCATGGGCAGTTTTTCGACCGTCGCCATTCTTGTTACTCAACCTTCTTGTCGTTCCGAAGCGACCCAACCGCCGGTAGCGTTCCATCGGTGCAGTTCGCAATGTCCCGCCAGCGCTACGCTTCGGGCTGATGATGATAGGCCTGCAATGGCCGCACTTCAAGCGTGTGTCGCCGCAACGCAGCAATTGCCGCCACAGAAGCGATCGACGCCGCCGCCGTGGTGAAATAAGGCACGCGGCCATAAAGCGCCGAACCGCGGATCGACGCGCTGTCCTTCAACGATTGCACACCTTCGGTGGTGTTGAAGATAAGCGCGATATCGCCGTCCTTGATGCGATCGACGATGTGCGGGCGGCCTTCGGCAACCTTGTTGACCGGGCTGACCGGCAGGCCGGCCTCGACCAGCACCCGCGCCGTGCCTTCGGTGGCGATGATGGTGAAGCCCATCGCCACCAGGTCCCGCATTGCCGGCACGATCTGCGGCTTGTCGCTGTCCTTTACCGACACGAACACCTTGCCGGTTTCGGGCAGCACGGTGCCGGCACCAAGCTGGGCCTTGGCAAAGGCAGTGGCAAAATCGCCGTCGATGCCCATGACTTCGCCCGTCGATTTCATTTCGGGGCCAAGCACCGGGTCGACGCCGGGGAAGCGTGCGAAGGGAAAAACCGCTTCCTTGACCGCAATATGCGTGCCGGTGTTGCGGGGCCGCAGATCGAAGCTGCTCAGCTTTTCGCCGGCCATCACCCGGCTGGCGATCTTGGCGACCTGGATGCCGGTCGCCTTGGCGGTGAAGGGTACGGTGCGGCTGGCGCGCGGGTTGACCTCGATCAGGTAAACCTCGCCGTCCTTGACCGCGAACTGGATGTTCATCAGCCCGCGGACGTTGAGCGCTTCGGCAAGCACCCGCGTCTGGCGCTCGATTTCGGCGATGATGTCGGCACCCAGGCTATAGGGCGGCAGCGAGCAGGCGCTGTCGCCCGAATGCACGCCGGCTTCCTCGATATGCT
>JBBRVH010000058.1:0-20213 GCA_038246995.1 Sphingomonadales bacterium | reverse complement strand
ACCGCGCGCCAGCGCAATATCAGCACCGCGAGCGTCGGCCAGGTGCGTCGCGGGCTGTATAATGGCGGCGGGCAATGGCAGCGCTTCGCCGCGCAGCTTGGGCCGGTGATGCCGGTGTTGCAGCCATGGATCGATGAATTCGGCTACGCCTGAGGCGGTTCAGCGATCCCAACCGACCGCTGGGCGACCATCGAGCATGCCTTCGACACTCAGGTCCTCGTCGATATCGGGCCAGTGAATGCCGTAACCGGAACCGTTCAGTTGCCAGTTTGCACGCTGAGCATCGGTTGCATCGCGCAGGCGCGGGTACCAGATTATCGGTGTTGCAATCGACCGGCCGTCGCGCAGATCGACAACTAACTGGTCATCGGCGAATCGGACGTCAATTGCACGTTCGTCACGTAGCGAACGCTCATTTGGGTTAAGTGCCAAAGTGGCCATGCCACGCATCCTCAAGCAACCGCGCTTTCATCCTTACCATGAATTCGATCCGCGCCAAATCCCGCGCCTTGAAGCCGTCGTTCATCACGATGCGAACTGGATTGAACACAAATTTCGCAGCCGCGCCGTCCTTTTCAACATGGACATGCGGCGGCGCATGGTCCTGAGCATAAAAATGGAAGCGATAGCCGGCTTCGCGATAAATAGTGGGCATTTCCGATCTCCTGTCGGAGAGCCAGTGCAACACACACACATTTTCCGTTAAAAAATCGATAGCGAAAAACTTTGCATCAATCTCATCGCCGCCGCGTCAGTTCCTTCATCGCCTTGTCGAGGCCCTCCAACGACAGCGGATACATGCGGTCGTTCATCAGCGTCTTGATCATCTGGATCGACTGGCTGTGGCCCCAGCTTTTTTCTGGGATGGGGTTGAGCCAGACCGAAGCGTGATAGACATCGAGCATCCGGCTGATCCAGACATCGCCGGCTTCTTCGTTCCAGTGTTCGACCGAACCGCCGGGATAGTTGATCTCATACGGGCTCATCGAGGCATCGCCGACGAACAGCAGCTTGTAATCGTGCGGAAATTTGTGGAGCAACTCCATCACCGGCGTGCGTTCCGACCAGCGCCGCTTGTTGTCCTTCCACAGCGCCTCATAGGGGCAATTGTGGAAATAAAAGAATTCCATGTGCTTGAATTCGCTGCGCGCGGCGGAAAACAGTTCCTCGCAGACCTTGACGTGCGGATCCATCGAGCCGCCGACATCGAGCATCAACAGCAGCTTGACGGCGTTGTGGCGCTCGGGCCGCATGACGATATCGAGATAGGCTTTTTTGGCGGTGCCCGAGATGGTCGAATCGAGATCGAGTTCATCGGCCGCGCCATCGCGGGCGAAGCGGCGCAGGCGGCGCAGCGCGACCTTGATGTTGCGGGTGCCAAGCTCGACGCTGTTGTCGAGATTCTTGAACTCGCGCTTGTCCCAGACCTTGACCGCCTTGCCCTGGCGGCCTTCCTTTTGGCCGATGCGCACGCCTTCCGGATGTGACCCTTGCGCGCCAAAGGGTGATTTTCCGGCGGTACCGATCCATTTGTTGCCGCCTTCGTGGCGCTTTTTCTGTTCCTCGAGCCGTTCCTTCAACGTCTCCATCAGCTTGTCCCACCCCAGCTTTTCCAGCTCGGCCATTTCCTCGGGCGACAGGTTCAATTCGGCGACGGCCTTCAGCCAATCGGCTGGAATTTCCGTATTTTCAGTATCAAAACTTGTTTCCAGCCCCTTGAAAACCTTTGCAAAGACCATGTCGAATTTGTCGAGCAGGCCTTCATCCTTCACATAAGTGGCGCGCGCCAGATAATAGAAATCGGTGATCGACCAGTCGATGACATTGGCCTGCATCGCTTCGAGCAGCAGCAGATGCTCCTTCAGCGAAGCCGGGATTTTCGCAGCGCGAAGCTCATCGAGAAAGTTCAGGAACATGATCGCACGCTATCCCAGTGCCGAAGCCGCCGCCAGTGCCTTCAACGCGCGGTTCGGCGGGAATTGCGTGGTGATCCGGCCACCGGGGTAAAAGGCTTCGATCCGGGCCTGCGCCGGTGTATCGGCGAGCGCCGCCGCCAGCGCTTCAGGCGCCCAGCCAGCGGGGCTGGAAACCAGCCAATCGGCGCTCCATGGGCGGTAGACGGCGACATCGGGGCCTTCGACGCCGAACACCCGGCCGGTGAAACCGCACAAATGTGACGCCAGATAGACGATCAGCGGCGACACATGTTCGGGGGCATGGCGATCGAAGCCAGCGCTGCGCGGCATCAGTTCATCGACGCTCGGCGATGCCATTACCATGCGGGTGCGCGCGCAGGGGGCGATGGCGTTTACGCGCACCCCCAATTTGGCAAGCTCCTGCGCATGAACCTGGGTGAGCGCCGCAATCCCGGCCTTGGCGGCGCAATAGGGGCCGCCGTTGGGCATCGGGTGCATGCCGACGGGCGATGTGGTGTTGATGATGGCGCGCCCCGCAGCGGCACCGCGCTCCGCCCAGAACCGCGCGGCATGGTGCGAAACCGCCGTTGTGCCCTTCAGATGCACCCCGATTTCCAGGTCAAAATCGGCCTCGGTCATGTCGAGCAGCGTTGCCGGGCGGTTGATGCCGGCATTGTTGACGACGATATCGAGCCCGCCGAAGGTCGCCACCGCCTGGGCGATGATCGTCGCCGCACCCGCCCAATCGGCAACGCTCGCCCGATTGGCGACTGCCTGGCCACCGGCGGAACGGATTTCATCGGCCACCGCATCGGCGGCATCGCCGGCGCCGCCACCGGTCACGCCACCGCCGAGATCATTGATGACGACGCGCGCGCCCGCCGCCGCCAGCGCCAGCGCATGGCAACGCCCAAGCCCGTTGCCGCCGCCTGTCACAACCGCGACCTTGCCTTCCAGCAGCACCATCGCCCACACTCCCCCCATCAACAGGAGAACAGAGTGAGCGTGTTCGATTTCGCGGGCAAGACCGTGCTTGTGACAGGGGGCAGCACCGGGATCGGCAATGCCGCGGCGCGGATGTTCCTCACCGCCGGCGCAAGGGTCATCGTGACGGGAACGCGCGCGACCGCAGCGGACTATGCCGGCAGCGATGGCAATCTGGCGGGCCTTGAATATCACCGGCTCGACCAGGGCGATCGCGACGCCGTGGCGGCGTTCGATCCGGGCGTCGAGCGGCTCGATGCGCTGGTTATTGCCGGGGCCAAGGTCGCCTATCGCCGGCAGGAATTCGAGATCGAAACCTTTGCCGATGTGCTCGCCACCAACCTGACCGGGCCGATGCAAGTGGCGACGAAGTTCCGGCCCAGGCTCGCAGGGCAGGGCAGCATCACCTTCATCGGCTCGGTCGCCAGCTTTCGCGGCACGATCGGGCAACCGGCCTATTCGGCGTCGAAGGGCGGACTGCTGACGCTCACGAAAACACTGGCGCAGGCGTTTGCGCGCGACGCTATCCGCGTCAATCTGGTGGCGCCGGGGCTGGTGCGCAGCAAGATGACGGCCGTGACGTGGGAGAACCCGGAACGGCTCGCCGCCACTGAACGACAGGTGCCGCTGGCGCGCATCGGTGAGCCCGATGACGTTGCCGGGGCGATCCTGTTCCTCGCCTCGCCGCTAGCAAGCTATATCACAGGCACTTCATTAGTCATTGATGGTGGTTTGAGCGCGTGAACGGCGCTTAGGGCCAATCTGTACTGGCAGGCCTCGCAACAGGCTGTATCACCTGGCAACGCCTGACAAGCGATGGGTGGGTGCCGCTGCGTGACATTTGCGTCGTTCCTGCATTGACGGCGCAACCGTGCTGGCCTTTGCTGCGAGGCCGGGCAAAGGGGAAACAGCGATGAAGTGCAGCCATGGGTTGGCGCTGGCAACGGCAGTGATGGCGACGGCAGTGCAGGCGGCCCCGCCACCTGCGACCGGTATCGAGGTGACCGAAGCGTCGATCGCGCAATTGCAGGAGGCTCTGGCTAGCGGCAGGGTCACGTCCCGGCAATTGGTGTCGGCCTATAGTGCGCGCATCGCCGCCTATGATCAGGCTGGCCCGGCGTTGAATTCCATCGTCACCCTGAACCCGGCCGCTTTGGCGCAAGCCGATGCGTTGGACCGCGAACGCGCCACCAAGGGACCGCGGGGGCCGTTGCACGGCATTCCGGTGCTGGTGAAAGACAATTTCGACACCAAAGACATGCCCACGAGCGGCGGCACGCTTGCGCTGGCCACATTGCAGCCTGCCAGCGATGCGCACCAGGTGGCGCGGCTGCGGACGGCGGGCGCCATCATTCTTGGCAAAACGACGATGCATGAACTGGCGGCCGGCACCACCACCATCTCCTCGCTGTCCGGCCAATCACGGAATCCCTATGATCTGCGACGAACCCCTGGCGGATCCAGCGGCGGCACCGGTGCGGCGCTTGCCGCAAGCTTTGCTGCGGCCGGCATGGGCAGCGACACCTGCGGATCGATCCGCATTCCGGCTGCCTATCAGAACCTGTTCGGTTTTCGCACGACGCGCGGGCTGGCGAGCCGCAGTGGCGTTATCCCGCTTTCCGACACACCGGACGTGGCCGGGCCGCTGGCCCGCAGCGTGGGCGATCTCGCGATCATGCTGGATGCTACCGTCGGTAGCGATCCGCGCGATGCCGTCACCGCCGGTGCTGACATGCATCTGCCAAAATCCTATGCCGCGGCGCTCAAATCGGAGTCGTTGAAAGGCGCGCGCATTGGCGTGCTTCGAAGCCTGTTTGTTGTCATGCCAGCCGACCCCGAGGGCAAAGCAGTTTACGACAAGGCAATTGCGGCGATGCGGGGAGCCGGTGCCGAACTGATCGATGTGACAATCCCCGGGCTTGATGCCCTGCTGGCGGATTACAGCACCGGGACGTTCGAATTTGCCGAAGACCTGGATCGCTACCTTGCGGAACATTCTGGTGCGCCTGTCAAATCGCTGACCGACATCGTCACCCGTGGCCTTCACCACGATCAGCTCGATACACGGTTTCGCGACCAGATCGACAAGCCGGATCGGAAGTCGCCGGGTTATCAGGTGGTGCTTGCAAAGCGTACCGTGCTGCGGGCTGCCACCGACAAACTGTTCGAAAGCGAACGGCTCGATGCCGTGGTTTATCCCACTGCGCTGGGTCGACCGCCGGTGATCGGTGCCGAGAATATTCCAAGCAATTGTCCGTTGAGCGTGGTGACCGGGCTGCCCGCGCTGGCAATCCCGGCCGGCTTCACGCCACGCGGTCTGCCAGTCGGCCTCGAACTGCTCGGCCCCGCCTTTGCCGAGCAAAAGCTGCTGAGCCTCGCCTATGGCTGGGAACAACTGGCAAAACCGCGCCAGCCGCCGTTCAGCGCGCCGCCGCTGGTCGCCGGCAAGCCACCGGCGCCGCAACAGACGGTGGTGCAACTGGCGGGCGCCGGCTCTGCACGGGCCGTCATCCGCCTGCGCTATGATCCGACCTCCGCCCGGCTGCACGCTGATGTGACGGCCAGCGGCAGCGGCAAGAACGCACCCTTTGCTGTGGCGCTGCATCGCAGCCACGAAGGCGGGCCGGGGCCGATCCTTGCCCCCATGCTGTTGCGCGGCCAAAAACAAGGCAGCGTCGATCTGGTGCTCGACGCCCTGGGCCGGGCCGATCTGCGCGCCGGCCGGCTGTATGCCGAGCTCTATACAGAGGCGGCACCGCTTGGCACCGGCCGTGCTGCGCTGGTTTTTGGCTCGGAGTAACTGGCCCTGGGTGTTCGATCTTCGGTGATCGGCCCCGGGTGATCGGCAAAGGTCAGCCCTGGCTGCGCCGGCTCATGAACGCCAGCCGTTCGAACAGCATCACATCGGCTTCGTTCTTCAACAGCGCGCCGTGCAGCGGCGGAATCAGCGATTTGGTGTCGCGGTTGCGCAGCACTTCGATCGGCAGGTCCTCGTGCATCAGCAGCTTCAACCAATCGAGCAATTCGGAGGTGCTCGGCTTTTTCTTCATGCCGGGCACTTCGCGGATATCGAAGAAGATGTTCATCGCTTCGGCGACGAGCGCGCGCTGGATATCGGGGAAATGGACGCGGACGATGGCTTCCATCGTGTCGCGGTCGGGGAATTTGATATAGTGGAAGAAGCAGCGGCGCAGGAACGCGTCGGGCAGTTCCTTTTCATTGTTCGACGTGATGATGACGATCGGGCGGCGCTCGGCCTTCACGCGTTCCCCGGTTTCGTAGACATCGAACTCCATGCGATCGAGCTCGGTGAGCAGATCGTTGGGGAATTCGATATCGGCCTTGTCGATTTCGTCGATGAGCAGCACCGGCAGCTTTTCGCTGGTGAAGGCCTCCCACATCTTGCCCTTGCGGATATAGTTGGCGATGTCGTGGACCCGGGCGTCGCCGAGTTGCGAATCGCGCAACCGGCTGACGGCATCATATTCATACAGGCCCTGTTGCGCCTTGGTCGTCGACTTGACGTTCCATTCGATCAGCGGCGCATCGAATGCCGCGGCGATCTGTTGCGCCAGCACGGTCTTGCCGGTGCCGGGTTCGCCCTTGACCAGCAAGGGCCGGCGCAGGGTGACCGCGGCATTGACCGCCACCTTCAGATCATCGGTGGCGACATAGCCCGAAGTGCCCTGGAAACGCATGGAGGTATTGCTTTCGACGGTTGACGTTTGCGGCAAGCTAGAGCGCCGCGACCCCACAGGCAATCCCGCGATTGCAACAGGGGCGGCGGAACGGCCAAACCGCCGGCAAACGAGTTCGGGGCTGACCCGCTACGGCTTTTTCGCCACCAGCGATGAAGCGACATTGGTATTGTCGAGCCATCTTGCCAACACGAAAGGCGAGCCGGAATTCGTCGATCATCCAGCGCAATGCGTCCTTTCCGATGCCGTGCGAAAACCTGAGCCAGGCCTTCCCACGTTGGATCGGCGGTAGCGCTCAGCGATAGATGTATATCGTCTCGCTCGATTCCCCACCCGAAAAGCCGAACATCGAACCCATCGAATCGGCGCTCTGGCGGGCCAGCCGTGGATGTCCGCCGGCATCGAGCTTGTAGGTGCTGATCTGGTCGAAGGTCTTGACCTTGATCAGCGCGTTCATCTTGAACTGTTCACGCTGGCTGACATGGACCCGCTCGACCCAGGGCTGGCCGCCGCGGTTCGAAACCACGGCTTCGGCGCGCAAATGGCTGGAGATGTCGCTGCTGTCGGTCCGCACCGACCCTGGCGGCAACACCGGGATGCGCAACACCATGCGGCCTTCGGCATCGGTGCCGACTTCAGTGGCGGCTGCAAGCAGGCCGGCAAGGCGATGATAGCCGGGAACAGGGGAGGCCGCTGCAAGTTTTTCGACATCGCGGCGTTCGGAGGCGCTCGGCGATTTGCCGTTCTTGCTGAGCAGCGTCCAGCTTCGCCCGTCCCAACGTTCGACAAGCACGACCCTGGTCGTGCTGCCGCCGCCCTTGCGTTCCATATTGGTGGTGCGATCGAAAATCAGGCTGCCAGGCGGCACGGAGCGCGCGTCGGCGATGATACGGTCACGCAATGGCTCGGAAACGGGTGTGGCAGCGGCGAGGAACAGGGCGAGCGCTGCCAGGCCGACGGGTGCGATTTTCATGGAAATACCCTTTAGGCTTCGCATGTGCAGCATACAAGTTACCGTTGCGTGGCACGCACCAAAGCGCGGCAGACCGGGGCAAGCCTGCGGTCAGCGCAGTGCGACATAGGTCGATTCGGTGCGCGTCTCGCCGGTTTTGCCGAATTGCGACCCTGCCAACGTCTGGACGGAGCGCACGAGCATCGGCCGTCCGTCGCTGCCCAACCGATATTCGAGAACCTGATCGAAGCGATCGACACGCGCAACAAACATGATCGAAAAGCCCTTGATGGCGTAGAAATGCACGCGCGAAACAAAGGGCTGCTGCCCGGATGTGTCGATCGTCACATCGCCGGCAATTTTGTCCGACCGGTCCCCTCCCATTTTGACGATGCCCTTTGGCAGGCGATCGAGATGATATCCGATCTGCCCCGCTGCCTCCGACGTCCGGCGGGCGCCCGCGGCCAGATAATCGGCGACCCGGTGATAGCCCGGAACGGTGGTCGCGGCCTTGCGAACCTTTTCCACTTCTTCGGCAGTGGCGGGGCGGCCGTTGCTGCTGATCCGCGTCAATTGCCGGCCATCCCAGCGATCGACACGCACTTCGCTTTCCGCCGGGCCCGACTGGTCACGGCCACCGGCCTTTGTCGTGCGTTCGAAACGGATCGAGGACGGCGGCACGGCGCGCGCGCCAGCAATGATTTTCTGCAACAACGGGTCGGCAACCGGCGCGGCCTGCGCACCTTGCGCCAGGATCATGGTCAGAAGCATCGCGACAACGGTGCGGCGCGGCAGGGGCAGGGTTATGTTCATGAAATGAAGCTAGATTGCCGATTGCCGTATGGCAAGGACAACACGGTCGTTTCAGGCAGCGCCGCGTGCCGTTTCCAGCCCGGTTTGCGCCAGCCGGTTGCCCGGCCGTTCGGCTAGTGCGCGGCGGAAATCGGCGGCAGCACCGGCCCTGTCTCCCGCTTGCAAACGCAATTTTCCCGACAGCACCGATACCGGTGTCGGCCACAAGGGCGGTTCGGCATAACCAATGTTGCTCTCGATCGCTTCGGCGGCACGATATTGGCGCAAGGCTTCGGTGTTGTTGCCTTCGGCCTGGGCGATGCGGCCGCGCGCGACGCTGTCGGCGATCGCAGCAAAGGCCATGTCGTCGCCGACAGCACGCGGAATGGCATCTCGCGCCGCGCGCAGCGCGACCAGTTCGGCGCGCGCGCCGGCGATATCGCCGGCCAGCGCCATGGCTTCGGCGCGCACGCCGCGCCAGGCCATCTGCATCCTCCACAGGCCTTTGGCCGGGGCGGGCAGGGCCAGCACTTCGGCAGGCGACAGGAAATGGGCACGCGCGTGCAAGGCCGTGATCAGCCGCATTTCCAGCCAGGGGGAATTGGCGACGTCCTTGACAGCAATGGCTCCTTCCAGTCCGGCAGCCGCCGCCAGCGCCGTGGCTCGATCCTCGATCTGAGTGGCCGCTGAAACAATGAAATGGCTGTGATGATTGAAATAGCCGTAATTGACCGGATCTGCGCCAACCCGTCCGGCATAGGCTTCATCGGCGGCGATGGCGCGCTGGTTGGCGGCAATCGCGTCGTCGAAACGGCCGATGCGGTACCAGGTGTGGCTTGGCATATGGACCATGTGCGGTGCCGCCGGGGCAACGCCTTCGAGCCGAGCCGCGGGGCCAGCGGCACGTTCGGGGTGCGCCGAAGCTTCGGTCAGGTGGATCAGCAGGTGAATCGCCTGTGGATCGTCGGGGGATCGCGCCAGCACGGTTTCGACCAGCGCCAGCGCCTCGCCTATGCGGCCCTTGGGTATTTTGCCGCCGGCCTGCCAATAATCCCAGGGGCTTGCCGACATGATCGCTTCGGCCGCCAGATCGGCGAGGTAATCATCATCGGGGTAGCGTGCCGCCAGCTTGACGAGCAAATCGGCATAGATATCGGCATGGGCGCCATATTGCGTGCCGCCGGGGGCGTAACGGGCATGCAGCGCTTCGGCCAAAGCGCGGTCGCGCGGGGTCAGACGGGGGTTGGCGAGCACCTTGGCAACCAGCGCCCGGCCGGTCGCGATATCCTTGGCGGCCACCGGGCCACTGTTGATAAAGGGGCCGATCGCCAGCGCTTCGCCCCAACCGCACATGGTGCAATCGGGGTCGATCTCGCCGGCGCGGCGAAAGCTTTTCCAGGCTTCGTCGAAATCGAAGCCCATTAGCAGGCCAAGGCCCTGATCGAAAAACGCCTGCGCCTCGGCATTGGCGCTGACCGGCATGTGCGCCGGAGCAAGCCCCTTGATCAGCACGGTCTTGCCCGACGGCGCCAGCGACCCGGCGCCTTCGCCGGTCAGGCAGGCACTGCCGATAAGCGCCTTGCCAAGCACCAGATCGGCGGGGGATGGCGGCTTGCTCGCCGGCGCATCAAGGGCGACGGCGGCGGCAAGCGCCAGCAGGAAGCGAATGACCATGGCGCAAGGTTGCGACAGGCGGCTGCGCTTGGCAACCGCCTGTTGACAGATCAGACGTCGAGAAAGGACCGCATCTTGCGGCTGCGCGACGGGTGCTTGAGCTTGCGCAGCGCCTTGGCTTCGATCTGGCGGATGCGTTCGCGGGTGACGCTGAACTGCTGGCCGACTTCTTCGAGCGTGTGGTCGGTGTTCATGCCGATGCCGAAGCGCATGCGGAGCACGCGTTCTTCGCGCGGGGTCAGGCTGGCCAGCACCCGGGTCACGGTTTCCTTCAAATTGGCATGAATGGCCGCATCGACCGGGATGACGGCGTTCTTGTCCTCGATGAAATCGCCCAGGTGCGAATCCTCCTCGTCACCGATCGGCGTTTCCAGGCTGATCGGTTCCTTGGCGATCTTCATCACCTTGCGAACCTTTTCGAGCGGCATCGACAGCCGTTCGGCCAATTCCTCGGGGGTTGGTTCGCGGCCGATTTCGTGGAGGATCTGGCGACTGGTGCGCACCAGCTTGTTGATCGTTTCGATCATGTGCACCGGGATACGGATCGTGCGCGCCTGGTCGGCGATCGAGCGGGTGATCGCCTGGCGGATCCACCAGGTCGCATAGGTGCTGAACTTGTAGCCGCGGCGATACTCGAACTTGTCGACTGCCTTCATCAGGCCGATATTGCCTTCCTGAATTAGATCAAGGAATTGCAGCCCGCGGTTGGTATATTTCTTGGCAATCGAAATAACGAGACGCAGGTTCGCCTCGACCATCTCCTTCTTGGCGATGCGGGCTTCGCGTTCGCCCTTCTGCACCATGTTGGTGACGCGGCGGAATTCGCCAAGCTCGACTCCGGTGGCTTCGGCGATGCTGGCGATTTCGCGGCGGATGGTTTCGACCGTCTCGCCCTCGGCCTTGGCCAGCGCGCTCCATTTCTTGTCGATGCTGCCGACGCGGACCAGCCAGCTGTCGTCCAGCTCGTTGCCCATATATTCGTCGAGGAACACCTTGCGGTTGATCTTGTGCTTGTCGGCCAGCTTCATCATCTGGCCGCCGAGTACCAGCAGGCGACGATTCTGGGTATAAAGCTGGTCAACCAGCAGCTCGATCTTGGAATTGTTGAAATGGATCGACTGGACGCCGCGGGTCAATTCCTCGCGCAGCTTCTGATATTTGCGTTCATCGGCGGCCGGGAAGGCGGCATTGGCGCCGAGCGCCGTCAGCCGGGTTTCCTGCAGCTTGAGGAACTTCTTGTAGGTCGCTGTGATTTCAGCAAATTTTTCCAGCGCGGCGGGCTTGAGCACTTCTTCCATCGCTGCCAGCGACAGGGTCGTGTCTTCCTCGTCATCGTCAGGGATAGCCGGCTTGCCATCGGGGCGCATGCGCCGTTCGGTCATGCCGTCTTCTTCATCGGGTGCCGACGCTTCGCTCTCGGGCTCCTCGTCGTCCTTGAACTGGACTGTGGGCAGGCCGTTGCCGTCCTTGTCCTCGCCGTCCTCATCGGTGGCGGCTTCGGCCGGATCCTTGGCGAGCATGGCTTCGAGATCGAGGATCTCGCGCAATTGCATGCGGCCTTCGTTCAGCGCGTTCGACCATTCGATCATCGCGGTGAAGGTCATCGGGCTTTCGCACAGCCCGGCGATCATCGTGTTGCGACCGGCCTCGATGCGCTTGGCGATGGCGATTTCGCCTTCGCGGCTCAATAGTTCGACCGCGCCCATCTCGCGCAGGTACATGCGCACCGGATCGTCGGTGCGATCGAGTGGTGCCTTGACGACCGGGGCGGCGGGGGCCGTGCCAAGATCGCCTTCAACGGCTTCGGGCTCGTCTTCGTCGTCATCGGCGCGCGCGGTTTCGGCCGGATCGTCGGCGGGTTCGTCATTCTCGATGATATTGATGCCCATTTCCGACAGCGCCGACATGATGTCTTCGATCTGTTCGGATGACATCTGGTCCTGGGGCAGGGCCTCGTTCAACTCGTCATAAGTGATGTAGCCGCGCTTCTTGGCGCGAGCGAGCAACTTCTTGACCGAGGCTTCGTTGAGATCGAGGAGCGGTGCGTCCTTGGCGTCAACGCTTTCCGTATCGGAACCATTGCCGGTGCCGGTTCCGTTCGCTTTTGCCATGCTTGTTCTTCCCTTGTCGCCAGCGTCCAGCGCGCGAATCGCGGACGGCTATTGCGGCGAATTATAACCCTCTAGTCATCTCGCAGCGATTCCGCCAGTCGCATCATTGCCGCATCGATTTCAACCCGTTCCGCGAGCAGCAACTGTTGCTGCCGAAAATCCGCTTCATCAAGGCTCGACCGCAACCGTGCCGTTGCCGATGCAAGTTCGGTCTCGATCCGCCCGCGCGCTGCGATGGTGTCCACCATCATGCCGAAATCACGCGATGCCGTTTGCAGCGGCGTATCTGCCCGCGTGAACGAAAATCGCAACCGGTTGCCTGCAACGGCGGCCTTCGCGATATCGCCAAAGCCTTGAGCTTCCAGATTGTGCTTCAACCCCGTACTTTCAAGGTCGGGCGCCATCGCCAGCGTTGCCAGAATCGCATCACGCAGGCCCGCCTGGCGCGGATCGGCGATCGGCAGCACCGACAGCGCCTCGCCATGCTGGTCGGCGAGCCGCGGGTGGACGAGCAGGCCCATCATCAGCGCCGCAATCTCGCCGCTGCTGGTGCCGCCGGCGCGCGCGCGCAGTGCGGCCGAAGCGCCGGCCAGCGGTGGCTGATATTTGCCGCCCGGCACAAAGGCACGGCGCGGCCGATCGGGGCGCGTTAGATACAGCGCATCGAAGCGCGCCGAAAAATCGGCCGCATAAAGCGATTTGATCGATACATCGGCGATGCTGTCGCCATGGGCGCGCAGCCGCTGGCGCACGGCGGCGCGGCGTTCGGGGGTGGTCGCTTCGATGCCATCGGTTTCGCTGCGCCAGAGCAGGTCGATGAGCGGAATGGCGGCGGACAGCACCGCTTCGAACGCCGCCGCGCCACCGCGCTTGACGAGATCATCGGGGTCCTCGCCCGGCGGCAGCGTCGCGATGCGCAGCGATTTGCCGGGTGTCAGCAAGGGCAGGGCACGCACGGCCGCCCGCAATGCGGCGCGTTGCCCGGCGCCATCGCCATCGAAACACAGGATCGGTTCGTCGACGAGCCGCCACGCCAGTTGCAGTTGCGTCTCGGTCATCGCCGTGCCGAGCGGCGCGACGAGATCGGCGATGCCGGCGCCGGCGACGCCGATGACGTCCATATAGCCTTCGACGACGACCAGCCGCCCGGATTTGCGTGCCACCGGCCCGGCGCGATCAAGATTGTAAAGCAGGCGGCCCTTGTCAAAGAGCGGACCATCGGCGGAATTGAGATATTTCGGCTGCACGTCGCCCAGCGCGCGCCCCCCGAAACCGACGACCCGCCCGCGGCGATCGCGGATCGGGAACATCAGGCGGCCGCGGAAGCGATCATAGCTTTCGCCGCTGTCGGTGCGGCCGATCAACCCGGCTTCGAACAATTTGTCCTCGCCGGCATCCTTCAGCGTGGTCTTCAGCGCACTGCGCGAATCGGGCGAATAGCCCAGCCCGAAATCGGCGATCTGTTGCGCCGTGACGCCGCGCCGGTCGAGATAGCCGCGGGCTTCGGCACCGGCCGGGCTTTTCAACTGCAACTGGAACCATTCCGCCGCGCGCTGGGCAAGCGATTGCAGGCCATCGGCGACTTCGGCCCTGGCGCGGCCTTCCGGACTGTCGGCGGGCACGTCCATCCCGGCCTGGGCGGCGAGTTGCTTGACGGCATCGACAAAGCCCATGCCTTCCTGGTCGGTGAGGAAGCGGATGACATCGCCATGCGCGCCGCAACCGAAGCAATGGTAAAAGCCCTTGTCGTCATTGACGTAAAAACTGGGGGTTTTTTCATTGTGGAAGGGGCAACAACCTTTCCATTCACGCCCGGCGCGGGTCAGCTTCACGCGCCGGCCAACGACGGGCGACAGCGGCACGCGGGCGCGCAGTTCGTCGAGAAAGGCGGGGGAGAGGGTCAACTGTTTTCCTTCTCCCCTCCCGGAACGGGAGGGGCCGGGGGTGGGTTCTTCTCTTCTACCAACGCCGCCCGAACGATCGAAAAAACCAAATCGAGATCGTTCATCACCTGCGCGTTCCAGAAGCGCAGCACGCGATAGCCCTGCGCCTCGATATAGCGTTGCCGCGCCAGATCGTCGGCATCGCCATGCTGGCTGCCATCAAGCTCGATGACGAGTCGTTCCTTGTGGCAGACGAGATCGGCGATGAAAGGCCCGATGGCGACCTGGCGGCTGAATTTATAGCCATCGAGTTGGCTGGCCTTGAGCGCATTCCAAAAGCGGCGTTCGGCCGGTGTCGCCGTGTTCCTTAAGATGCGAGCGCGCAGTTTCTGTTCGGGCGGTATCAGTTTCACGCTTGTTCCCACCCCCGACCCCTCCCGTTCCGGGAGGGGAGAAGAAAAAGTTACCCCGCCAACGCCGCCTTCACCATCCCACCTGCGGCCCCCATGTCGAGTTGCCCGGCAAAGCGCTCCTTCACCGCTGCCATCACCTTGCCCATGTCCTTGACACTGGTCGCCCCCAGTTCGGCCACCAGCGCGGCAATCGCGGCCTTGGCCTGATCAGGGGCCATCTGTGCCGGCATGAAGCTTTCGATGATCGCCAGTTCGGCGCGTTCGGCGTCGGCGAGTTCGGGGCGGTTGCCCTGGACGAACATTTCGATCGATTCGCGGCGCTGCTTGGCCATTTTGGACAGGACTTCGGCAACCAGCACATTGTCATCGGCCGGCGGCGTGCCGGTGCGCAGTTCGATGTCGCGGTTCTTCAGGGCCGAAGAAATCAGCCGCAAGGTGCCGGTGCGCGCCGAATCCCCAGCCTTCATCGATGTGATCGTCGCCGTCTTGATATCGTCTCGCAGCATCTCGAAATTCCTGACTGGTCAAACCCGGTATCTAGCCCTTCGGGCGCGGAAAGAATAGATTGACGGGGTCGATTCCCCCCCCTAACTCGCCAGCCGTTTGCATCGAGAACGACCGCCACCCCAAGCCCCAAGAAGAGGACCAGAAATGGCCGCAGCGCCCGCGCCCGCCCAACCCAAAGGCGCGACCGGCGTTTTGGTTTTGGCCGATGGGTCGATCATTTGGGGAAAGGGCTTTGGCGCCGAAGGGGTTGCGGTCGGCGAAGTCTGCTTCAACACCGCGATGACGGGGTATCAGGAGGTGATTTCCGATCCCTCCTATGCCGGGCAGATCATCACTTTCACCTTTCCGCACATCGGCAATGTCGGCTCGAACATGGACGATATCGAATCGGCCAACCCGCACGCGCTCGGCTGTGTGGTACGCGAACCCGTCACACCCTCGGCGTCATTCCGTTCGACGCGCAATTTCGATGACTGGATGCGCGCCTGGGGCCGCATCGGCATTTCGGGGGTCGATACCCGCGCGCTCACCAAGCGCATCCGCATGGGCGGCGCGCCAAATGCCGTCATTGCCCATAACCGCGCCGGCAAGTTCGATCTGAAAAAGCTGCTCGGCCAGGCCAAGGGCTGGCCGGGGCTGGAAGGCATGGACCTCGCCTCGGTCATCTCGACTACCCAGAATTATGGCTGGGACGATGGCCTGTGGACGCTGCAGAACGGCTATGCCGTGCACAGCGGCAACCCCAAGGGACCGCATGTCGTCGCCATCGATTATGGCATGAAGCGCAACATCCTGCGCAACCTTGTCGCCGCCGGCGCGCGGGTGACGGTGGTGCCGGCGATGGCAAGCCATGACGAGATCATGAGTTTGAAGCCCGACGGCATTTTCCTGTCGAATGGCCCGGGCGATCCGGCAGCGACGGGTGTTTATGCCGTGCCGGTGATCCAGAAGCTGCTCAACGGCGGCATCCCGCTGTTCGGCATCTGCCTTGGCCACCAGCTGCTCGGGCTGGCGGTGGGGGCGAAGACGGTGAAGATGCAGCAGGGCCACCGCGGCGCCAACCATCCCGTCAAGCGGCTCGATGATGGCCGGGTCGAGATTACGTCGATGAATCATGGCTTTGCCGTGGAAACGGCAACGCTGCCGGCGACGGCGCGGCCGACGCATATTTCGCTGTTCGATGGCTCGTTGGCGGGGCTGGAATTGACCGACAAGCCGGCGTTCAGCGTGCAATATCACCCGGAAGCAAGCCCGGGGCCTCAGGACAGTATCTACCTGTTCGAAAAGTTCGTCGCGTCGTTGGGCAAGTCCGCATGATCGATCCCAAGCGCCTCGCCGAAGAACTTGAAGCCAATGAGGAAGTGCTGATCGCACTGGCCGAGAACGGCGATATTGCCGAACTTTCGCGAACCATCGACGTGCATTTCAAGGGGCCGCAGGAGGCCATCGAGAATGTCGCTGAAGACGCGCAGGATCTGGGCTTCCGCTTCATCGATTTCGGCGAGTTCGATGACGGCGACTGGGCGGCCGACTTGCAGGTCGATGGCCCGGTTACCCGCGACGCGCTGAAGGCCCTCATCACCCGCGCGCTCGAAATCGAGATCAGCCATGGCGTCGAATTCGACGGCTGGGGCTGTGCCGCGGAGACAGGCGAGTGATCGGCCTTGCTTCACCTCCCCCCGGCGGGGGGAGGTGACTTTGGCGCGGGCGCGCTCGTTGTGGGCAAATATGGCGCCGGTTGAGGTTGTTGTCTGGGAGATGCTGCGGGCTGGCCGGTTGAATGGCTGGAAGTTTGCTCGGCAGGTGCCGATCGGGCCGTACATTGCCGATTTTGCAGCGCGGCGCGAAAAGCTGATTATCGAGATCGATGGTCGGTCGCATGACCAGACAATCGCCCATGACGAGAGACGCGAGGCGTATCTCAAGGCATTGGGCTACACCGTCATCCACATCCCCAACACCGCTGTCACTTCCGACCGCGACAGCATCGCCCGCCACATCGACCATCAGATGCGCCTTGCCGCGCCCAAAGGCCCATAATGCCCAAACGCACCGACATATCCTCCATCCTGATCATCGGCGCCGGGCCGATCATCATCGGCCAGGCGTGCGAGTTCGATTATTCGGGCACGCAGGCCGTCAAGGCGCTGAAGGCCGAGGGTTATCGCATCATCCTCGTCAATTCGAACCCGGCGACGATCATGACCGATCCGGAATTGGCCGACGCAACATATGTCGAGCCGATCACGCCCGCCATCGTTGCCAAGATCATCGAAAAGGAACGCCCCGACGCCGTGCTGCCGACGATGGGCGGGCAGACTGCGCTGAACACCGCGCTTGCTCTGCACCGTGACGGCACGCTCGAAAAATATGGTGTCGAGTTGATCGGCGCCGATGCCGAAGCCATCGACAAGGCCGAGGACCGGCTGAAATTTCGCGACGCGATGGACAAGATCGGGCTGGAAAGCCCCAAATCGCAGATTGCCCACACCATCGAGGAAGCCATGGCGGCGCTCGATTTCGTCGGCCTGCCGACGATCATCCGGCCCAGCTTCACCATGGGCGGCACCGGTGGCGGCATCGCCTATAACAAGGAAGAATTCGTCCGTATCGTTACCGGCGGGCTCGATGCCTCGCCGACCACCGAAGTGCTGGTCGAGGAATCGGTGCTCGGCTGGAAGGAATATGAGATGGAGGTGGTGCGCGACCGCGCCGACAACGCCATCATCATCTGCTCGATCGAGAATATCGATCCGATGGGCGTCCATACCGGCGATTCGATCACCGTCGCGCCGGCGCTGACGCTCACCGACAAGGACTATCAGATCATGCGCAACGCGAGCATCGCTTGCCTGCGCGAGATCGGCGTCGAAACCGGCGGTTCCAACGTCCAGTTCGCGGTCAATCCCAAGGATGGCCGCCTCATTGTAATCGAGATGAACCCGCGCGTCAGCCGCTCCTCGGCGCTGGCCTCCAAGGCCACGGGCTTTCCCATCGCCAAGGTCGCGGCGCTGCTCGCTGTCGGCTACACGCTCGATGAGGTGATGAACGACATTACCGGCGCGACGCCGGCGTCGTTCGAACCGACGATCGATTATGTCGTCACCAAGATTCCGCGTTTCGCCTTTGAAAAGTTCAAGGGGTCGGAGCCGCTGCTGTCCACCGCGATGAAGTCGGTCGGCGAAGTCATGGCGATCGGCCGCAATTTCCAGGAAAGCGTGCAGAAGGCGTTGCGCGGGCTCGAAACCGGGCTGTCGGGTTTCGACGAGATCGAATTCCTTGTCGGTGCCTCGCACGACGAGATCGAGGCCGAGCTGTCGCGCGCCACCCCCGATCGCCTGCGCGTTGCCGCACAGGCCCTGCGTGAAGGCATGAGTGTCGAGCGTATCCACGCCGTCGCCAAGTTCGAACCCTGGTTCCTGCGCCAGATCGAGGAGCTGATCCAGATCGAAGCGCAGGTCCGCGCCGATGGCCTGCCGACCGGCCCGAACAGCTTGCGCCGCCTGAAATCAAAGGGCTTTTCCGATGCGCGGCTGGCGAAATTGACCGGCCGCACCGAAGCCGATGTTGCCACCGCACGCCGCGCGCTCAACGTCCGCCCGGTGTTCAAGCGCATCGATACCTGCGCCGGCGAATTCACCGCCAGGACGCCGTACATGTATTCGACCTATGAAGCCCCCAGCTTCGGCACTCCGGATTGCGAATCGGAACCGAGCCAGGCCACCAAGGTCGTCATCCTGGGTGGCGGGCCGAACCGCATCGGGCAGGGGATCGAGTTCGATTATTGCTGCTGCCACGCCTGTTTCGCGCTCGGTGATGCTGGTTATGAAACCATCATGATCAACTGCAACCCCGAAACGGTGTCGACCGACTATGACACGTCGGACCGGCTGTATTTCGAGCCTTTGACCGCCGAAGACGTGCTCGAAGTCCTCCACAAGGAGATGCAGGCCGGCACGCTGGCTGGCGTGATCGTGCAATTGGGTGGCCAGACGCCGCTCAAGCTCGCCGGTGCGCTCGAGGCCGCGGGCATCCCGATCCTGGGTACCGCGCCCGACAATATCGATCTTGCCGAAGACCGCGAACGATTTGCCGCGCTCATCGAAAAGCTTGGCCTCAAGCAGCCTGAAAACGGCATTGCACGCAGCCGTGACGAAGCTGTCGCCGTTGCCACCCGCATCGGTTACCCGGTGCTGATGCGCCCGTCCTATGTGCTCGGCGGCCGCGCCATGGAGATCGTCGAAACGCAAGGCCAGCTCGACACCTATATTCGCGAAGCCGTCATCGTGTCGGGGGACAGCCCGGTGCTGATCGACCGCTATCTGCGCGATGCCATCGAAGTCGATGTCGACGCCGTTGCCGATGGCGAGACGGTCTATGTCGCCGGGGTGCTTCAGCATATCGAGGAAGCCGGCGTGCATTCGGGCGACAGCGCCTGTTCGATTCCGCCCTATTCGCTGAGCGCCGAGGTGATCGCCGAGATAGAACGCCAGACGACGGCGCTCGGCGCGGCGCTGTCGGTCAAGGGGCTGATGAACATCCAATTCGCGGTCAAGGACGGGCTTGTCTATCTGATTGAAGTAAACCCACGCGCCAGCCGCACCGTGCCCTTCGTCGCCAAGGCCATCGGCGCGCCGATCGCGAAAATCGCGGCCCGGGTGATGGCGGGCGAGATGCTGGCCGATTTGCCCCGGGTGAACCGGCATATCGATTATTACGCGGTGAAGGAGGCGGTATTCCCGTTCGGTCGCTTCCCGGGCGTCGATCCGGTTCTGTCGCCCGAAATGAAAAGCACCGGCGAAGTGATGGGGATCGACCCCGATTTCACGCTCGCCTTCGCCAAGGCAGAACTCGGCGCGGGGACGATCCTGCCCAAATCGGGCACGGTGTTCATCAGCGTGAAGGACGGTGACAAGCCGGTTATCCTGCCCGCCGCGCGGCTGTTGGTGGCGCAGGGCTTCGCGATCGTCGCCACCGGCGGCACCGCTGATTATCTGCGCGCGCATGACGTGCCGATCGAGCGGGTGAATAAGGTGGCGCAGGGCCGACCGCACATTGTCGACCGGATCAAGGACGGCGAAATCGCACTGATCTTCAATACGACGGAGGGCTGGCAGTCGCTCAAGGACTCGCAGCCGATCCGTTCTTGCGCGCTGGGCCAGAAGATCCCGTATTTCACGACGGCCCCTGCCAGCGTCGAAGCGGCGAAGGCAATTGTGGCACTTTCGACTCAAAGCCTTGAAGTACGCCCCTTGCAGTCCTATTATTCCCATTCGCATAGTT
>JBBRVH010000057.1:0-20368 GCA_038246995.1 Sphingomonadales bacterium | reverse complement strand
TGCCGCCGCTGTGCTGCTGTTTTGGAGGGCGGACCTGGCGCCGGCCGCATCGGCGCAGGGCCAGCGGGTGGCGGCAGCGACGATCGGCTGGTCCACCATCATCAACGGTACCGCGGCGACGAGCCCGCAGCGCGCTACCGCGGCACGGCTGGAACTTTCCGCCGTGGACGATTGGCTGTTGCCCGTGACCGCCGATCAACGCCAGTCCGCCGCGCACGGCCGGCTGATCACCGGCGCTTCTGTGACCGCGGCGCGCATGCTGGTGCCCGACCCCCTTTCCACAACATTTTTTGTCCGCTGAAAAAGGAAGACGACATGCCCAAATTCGCAAGCAATGACATGATCGACGGCAGCCTTGCCGTCGTCGCCGGCGCCACGCGCATGGTCGCGCTCAATGGCCAGCCGGCAAGCTATGCCGCTGCCGATGCCGGCAAGCTGGTCCAGGTGACGCTGGCAACCGGCGATTTCGCAATTGCGCCCGGCGATGTGTCGGGCCGCAAGGTATCGGTGGCGGCCAAGGCCAGCCTGCCGGTGTTCGCCGCCGGCACCGCCGACCATATCGCCCTGCTCGATGTTGCGGGCTCGCGGCTGCTTTATGTCACCACCTGCCCGTCGCAAGCGCTTGTCGCCGGTGGCCTGGTCAGCATTGCCGGTTGGTCGATCGAGATCGGCGCGCCGGTCTGATCGGCCGGAGCCCCGGCGTGCCGGTTCGGCCGGAGCCCCGGCGTGCAGGTTTAATCGGCCGGAGCCCCGGCGGGCCGGGTTCATGTGACAGCGAGGGAGAATGATCGGTGGCGATCTTCGTTAAGGACCCGATGGCAGTGATCGACTTTGCCATCGACTGGTCGGCCAATGGCCCGGCCGAACGCACCCTGGTCGAATCCGACTGGCAGGTGACCCCTGGTGGCGGTGGCGCGGTGACGGTCGCGGCGGCTGTCCGCGAGGCGCAGCGCAGCGTCGCCTCGTTGGCCGGCGGTGTGCAGGGCCAGCTTTACCATGTCGTCAACAGGGTGACATTTTCGGACGGCCGCAGCGATGAACGCACCCTCGTTGTGCGCGTGGAGGACCAGTGATGGCGGATCTTGTCGTGGCGCGCAGCACCACTGCGCTCGTGGTGAGCCTGGCGGAATGCAAGGCCTATCTTCGGCTTGAACGCGATGATGACGATGCGCTGCTGGCGGGGCTGATACGCAGCGCGATGGCGCTGTGCGAGGCGTTCACCGGCCAATGGCTGATCGTGCGCGATGGAGAACAGCGGCTGGCGAACGCCGGGCATTGGCAGCGTATCACTGCCTTTCCGGTGGTCGCGATAACGGGCGTCGTGCAGGGCGAGGCCCTGTTGCCCGGCAGCGCTTTCGAAAGCGATATCGATGTGGCCGGCGCCGGCTGGGTGCGGCTGCGCGATCCGGTTTTCGGGCCAGTTTCGGGACCGGGCCCGGTGGTGCGCTTTCGTGCCGGCCTGGGGATCGACTGGAACGGCGTTCCCGAACCGCTGCGCCAGGGACTGGTGCGGCTGGTGGCGCATCTGTTCAGCCATCGCGACGCCGCCGATGCCGGGCCGCCGCCGACCGCCGTTGCGGCGTTGTGGCGGCCGTGGCGGCGTCTGCGGCTCAACTGAAGGAACCATCATGGCAGATGAATTTGCCGGCGCGCTCATCGAGCGCGTCGCGATCGAGGCGTGGGTCGCGGCGCGCGACGATGCCGGCGCCGATGTCGGGCACTGGCAGGCCGGGCCACTGCGACTGGCAGCGATCGAGCCCGATGGCAGCGGCACCAGCGAAGGTGAGGCACGTCGTTCGCGGCGGCGCTGGCGGGTGACTCTGCGCCAGCCGGTGACGGTGGGGCTGACGTCGCGGCTGCGCTGGGACGATCAGCTGCTCGCGGTGCTGGCCATCGAGAGCGACCCGCGCCGGCGTGATCGGCTGGTGCTGCGCTGCGAGGCGCGTGAGGCATGAGCAGCGGGGCACTTTCGCGGCGCCTGCTCGCGGTTGCGGCAGCGCGTGCCGACAGCGCGGTCGGCCGCGCCATGATGGCGCTGGCGGCGCGGGCGGCTGGTTTGCCCGGTATCTCGGTTTCGATCGGCGATGGCGTGGTGTTGCAGGGCAGGGGGCTTGTTGCCCGCGCATTCGGCAGCCGCCGCCGCGCCGCCGACCCGCGGCTCCGTGCGCTGACCAGTGATCTGCAGGAAACGGGAGACCAATCATGAGCGCCAGCCTGGCCATGCAGCGGCTGCTGTTTACTGCGCTCGGGGATATCGCCGGGATCAGTGGCGTCCATGACGGCCCCCCCGTCGATGCAGCGCCGCCCTATCTCGTCATCGGTGCCGACCTGGTCACCGACTGGAGCACCAAGACCGAGACCGGCCACGAACATCGCATCGCGATCAATGTCTGGGACGCCGGGCCGGGTACGGCGCGCGCCAAGGCGATCATGGGCGCGGTCGAAACCCGGCTGGCGGCGCTGGCGGGCAGCCACGACGGGCATTTGCTGGTGTCGACGCGGCTGCTGCGGTCGCTGGTGCTGACCGATGCCGACGGCTGGAGCCAGGGCATCGTCGAGTTTCGCCTGCGCAGCCGGGCGGTTTGAAATTGCGCAGTCGCAAAATCTGATTTTTTCGAAAGGACAACAACATGGCGATGGAAAAAGGTAGCGCCTTCCTGCTCAAGGTCGGCGATGGCGGCGCGCCGCCGGCGTTCACGACCGTGGCCGGGCTGCGCACGACGCAATTGAGCATCAATGCCGAAACCGTGGTGGTGACCAACCAGGGCTCGGGCGGCTGGCGCGAATTGCTGTCGGGGGCCGGGGTGCGCTCGGTGTCGCTCAGCGGTTCGGGGGTGTTCACCGGCTCGGCGGCGGAAAGCCGGATCAAGGCCAATGCGCTGGGCGGGGTGATCGACGATTACCGCATCAGTTTTGAAAGCGGCGAGACGGTGACGGCGAAATTCCTCATCACGCGCCTTGATTATGCCGGCGATTTCAATGGTGAGCGCACCTACACACTGGCGCTGGAAAGCTCGGGCGCCGTGGTGACGGCGTGATGGTGCCCAACGCTGTGCGCGGCGAGGTCGCGCTGGTGCTTGGCGACGAAACGCTCTGCCTGCGCCCCGGCTTTGCCGCGCTGGTGGCGGCGGAGGCTGAACTGGGGCCGTTGTTTGCCCTTGTCGAACGCGCCGCCGGTGGCGGCCTGACGCTTGCCGAAATGACGGCGCTGTTCTGGCATTGCCTGGCGCCGCCCGAAGCGCTTGATCGCGCGCAGCTCGGTGATCGTTTGGTATCGGCGGGGCTGGCCAATGTCACCCCGGCGCTGCGGGCGCTGCTGGCCCAGGTGCTGGCGGGACGATGACCGAATTTGCCGGCGCGGCGCGGCGCGCGGCGCGGGTGGCGACGGCGCTGCTCGGCTGGCGCCCCGCCGAATTCTGGGCGGCGACGCCTGCCGAATTGCGCACCGCGCTCGGGCTCGATGGCGATGATGGCGGGGCGCCGGCGACGGGCGATCTGCTGGCGCGGTTGATGAAGGAATTTCCCGATGCAAAATGAGGCGACCGACCTCGACACGCTGGTCATACGTGTACGTGCTGATACCGTCGGCTTCATGGCCGGCGTCGGCGATATCAGGCGCGAGCTCGACGGGCCGTTGGCGCAAGGTGTCAACCGCGCCGGATCGGGCATCGAACGCGCGCTGGCGCGGGCGGCGGTGACCGGCAAGTTCGGTTTCGAGGATTTGCGCCGCGTGGCATTGTCGGCGCTTGCCGATATCGCCGCAGGCGCGCTGCGCACCGATATCGGCGCGTTGTTCGGCGGCGGCGGCAACGGGCTGGCCGGCGCGTTGAGCAGCACCATCGGCAGCTTGTTTGGCGGCATGCCGGGGCGGGCGACGGGTGGCCCGGTTACATCGGGCAGCGCCTATATGGTCGGCGAACGCGGCCCCGAACTGTTCGTGCCGACCGCCGCCGGGCGGATCGAGACACTGGCCGGCGGGCGCGGGCCGGTTTCGGTGACGATCAATGTCGCGGCGCTGCGCGACGCCAGCCCGGCGATCATGCAACAGACTGGCGCGCAAGTGGCGCGTGCCGTGCGCCAGGCGCTGCAAAGGGCGCAGGCATGATCCGGCACTGGCTCGCCACCCCGGAGGCGCCGGTGCGCACGCGCTGGGGCAAGCGTTTCGATCCGCGTTACTGGACGGTCGATTTCCCGCGGCCGATGATGGCGGCGGTGACGACCGAGGGCGCCGACGCGCTGGTTGTCGACCTGGCGTTCCTGCGCCGGGGCGATCTCGCCGGGCTGATCTGGGAATCGCCCGATCGCTGGAGCCATCCGTTGCTGGCGCTCGAAACCAACCGCGACTACCGCGGCACGACCCTGGTTTTTCGCTGGCTGGCCAGCGGTTCGGTGCAACCGCTCGATGCCGTCAACGGCCCGGTTTTGACCATCGAGGGCCGCGATGCCAGTGGCGCGCCGCGCAATTGGTATGTGCGGCTATGGAACTATGCCGAAGGGGCGGGCGATGATGCGCTGATTGCGCTCGATTTCGATGCGCTGTCGGGGGGCTTCCTGCTGCCTTCGGAGGCCGATCCGGTGTTTGCCGGGGATATCGACCGCATGTTCATCTCGCTGGTGCCGCCCGGTTATGATGGCAGCGACACGCCGCTGGCCGAACCGATGGCGGCGCAGGTGCGTATCGAGGCGATCCGCTGCGACGGGCCGGGATCGAGCCTGCGCATCGGCGACGCCTTCGTGCCGCCGCACCCGCTGCGCATGACCGGCGGCTATGACGACAGCTATAACCAGACGCCCGAGCGCCTGATCGAAGCGATTTTCGCGCTCGGTTACCGGGGGCCGCTCGTCCATTATGTCGGGATGAGCCATTTTCCCGGCCTGCGTTGGGAACCGGCAGCCGGGGCGTATCTCGCCGATCAGGGTGTGCCAATATGCGGCCCCGCCTTGGCGTGGCATCGCGACTTTTTCGCCCGGGCGGTGGCACTGGGCTTCGAAGCCATCGTCTCGCTGTCGTTCGAACTGCTTGATCAGCATTGCCCCGCCGATTGGGCGCAGCGTGCCGCCGATGGCAGCCGCGCTGCGACGGGCTATTTGCCGCCCTCGACGCTGTTGTCGCCGGCGCATGGCGATGCGATGGCGTGGCTGCAGGCGGTGGCGCGTGTCTTCACCGAACTAGCGGTTGCTTCCGGTGCCGTGCCGCGCTTCCAGATCGGTGAACCCTGGTGGTGGGTCGGGCCCGATTGGCAGCCGTGTCTATATGATGCGGTAACGCTGGCGCTGCACACCGCCGAAACCGGGCTTGACGCGCCGGTCATCGCCGACATCCGGCTCCCCGCCGATGCCGATGCGCAGGCGTTTTTCGATTGGTGCGGGGAATTGCTCGGCCGGGCGACACTGGCGCTGCGCGATGCCGTGCTGGCCGCGGTGCCGACGGCGCAAACATTGCTGCTCTTTTATGCGCCGCAAGTGCTCGACAGCGCGGCACCGGATCTGATCCGCGCCAATCTGCCCCTGGCCTGGGCGTATCCGGCTTTCGATGTGCTCCAGCTCGAAGACTATGATTTTGTCACCCGTGATGATTTCGGCGGCCAGGCGCGAGGCCGCGCCGCGATCGGGGAACGCCTCGGTTATCCACTTGATCGCCAGCATTATTTCTCGGGCTTTGCCGTGGCGGCGGCGGACTGGCGGCCGATTGCCGGCGCGGCGGCGGCAGCGTTGGAACGCGGGGTCGCCGAAACCTTTGTCTGGGCCTGGCCGCAAGCGGCGCGCGACGGCTTCACGGTTTTCGCGCTCGATACACAAGGAGATGAGGCCGTGACGGCTTTTCACGATGTGCTGTTTCCGCTGCAACTGGGTTATGGTGCCGCCGGTGGCCCGGCATTTTCGACGCAGGTGGTCGTCACCGGTTCGGGGCATGAGCAGCGCAACAGCCAATGGAGCGACGCGCGGCTCAACTATGATGCCGGGGTCGGGCTGCGATCGGAGGCCGATCTCGGCACGCTGATCGGCTTTTTCCGGGCGCGGCGCGGACAGGCGCATGGCTTTCGCTTCAACGATCCGCTCGATAACAGCTCTGCCGCGCTCGGTGCCGTGATCGCGCCGTCGGATCAGTTGCTGGGTGTGGGCGACGGCGGCATGACGCGCTTCCCGCTCGTCAAACTGTACGGCGACAGCGCCGATCCGCAGCGCCGCCGCATCACCCGGCCGGTCGCCGGCAGCGTGTGCGTCGCGATCGACGGTATCGCATGCAGCAGTGGCTGGAGCCTGGGCGCCGGGGGCCATGTCGATTTCGAGGTGGCGCCGCCGCCGGGAGGCTTGGTCAGCGCCGGCTTCGGCTTCGATGTGCCGGTGCGTTTCGCCAGCGATCGCATCGATGTGTCGATCGCCGGCTGGCGGGCGGGCGAATTGCCCAATGTCCCGCTTGTCGAACTGCGGGAGGATTGAAGCGATGGTCAGCGCAATCCCCGAACTCGGTGACCGGCTGTCTGCGGACCTGACCTCGCTGGCGATCTGCTGGCAGATCATCCGCCGTGATGGTGTTGCGCTGGGTTTCACCACCCATGACCGCGCGCTGCGCATCGCCGCCATGGCGTATGAAAGCGCGCCCGGGATTTCGCCTTCGGCGGTGGTGGCAAATGATGGCCTTGATGTCGACGTCATGGACGTCGCCGGTGCGCTTTGCGCCGATGCCATCCGCGCCGATGATCTTGCGGCGGGACGCTTCGATGGCGCGGCGGTGCGCATCTTCATGGTCGATTGGCAGGCGCCCGATGCCGGACAGCAGCTGCTCGCCAGCGGCACGCTCGGCAATGTCGAAACCGGTAGCGGCCCCGATGCCGGCTTTGTCGCCAGTTTGCGCGGCCCCACCGCTGCACTGTCGGCCACCCTTGTCGAAAGCTGTTCGCCGGAATGCCGGGCGGAATTGGGAGATCGGCGCTGCCGTGTCGACATGCGTGGGCGCACGCGGCGCACGACAGTGATGGCCAGCGACGGACGCGGGCTGACGCTTGCGAATGTCGATGTTGCCGCGGTCGACGACTATCGGGAAGGGTCGCTGCGCCTGCTCGACGGGCCGGGCGCCGGGCTGGAAGCGCATGTCATCGGGGTCAGCGGCGACCAGTTGCTGGGCGACCGTGCGCTGGTCGCCGCCCCGGGAACGCGGGTGCAGCTGTGGCAGGGCTGCGACAAGCGCTTTGTCACCTGTGTCAGCCGATTCGATAATGCCGCCAATTTTCGGGGCGAACCGCATGTGCCGGGCAATGACCTGTTGACCCGTTTCGCCACCGCCTGATCCTGGGAGCATCCGATCATGACCGAAGCATTCGCGCCGGTGGCCGGTCGCGCATGGCCGCAGATTGTTGCGGCAGCACGCGCCTGCATCGGCACGCGCTTTCGCGCCCAAGGGCGCGTCCCGGGGCTCGCCCTCGATTGCGTCGGGCTGGTGCTCGCCGCTGGCGGAATCCTGGCCGCTGTCGTGCCGGCCTATGCACTGGGCGGCGATCATCGGCATCTGCTCGACGAAACGCTGCGGGCGGCTGGCTGCCGAACAGTATCGAGCCCGCTGCCCGGCGACATTCTGGTGCTCGAGCCGGCGCCGCGCCTGCGCCATCTGGCGATCATGACGCCGTCGGGGGCCGTCCATGCCCATGCCGGGATCGGCCGCGTCGTCGAGGGGCCACTGTATCCGGGCTGGGCGCAGCTCGCGGCCTGGCGCTTTGCAGGAGCACGCTGACCATGGCGACCCTCATCCTCGGCACCGTCGGCCGCGTCTTCGGCGGGCCGCTCGGCGGGCTCATCGGCAGTATTGCCGGCGGGCTGGTCGATCGCAGCCTGTTCGGGGGCAGTTCCGGTGGCGGCCGGCTCGGCAATCTGGAGGTACAGAGCGCTGCTTACGGCGAGCCGATCCCGATTGTCATCGGTCGCATGCGCGCCGCCGGCAATCTGGTCTGGTCAAGCGGCATCCGCGAAACCGCCGGCGGCGGCAAAAGCGGCGGCAGCGGCTACAGCTATGCCGCTTCGTTCGCTGTCGCGCTCGCCGCCGGGACGATCACCGGTGTCGGCCGCATCTGGGCCGATGGCACCGAAATCCGCAACAACGCCGGTGTTTTTGCCAGCCCGGTGACGATGCGCCTGCATATCGGCAGCGAAACGCAAAGCGTCGATCCGCTGATCGCCGTTGCCGAGGGTAGCAGCGCCGCGCCGGCCTATCGCGGCATCGCTTATGCGGTGTTCGAGGATCTGCCGCTTGCCGAATTCGGCAATCGCATCCCCAACCTGACCTTCGAAATCATCGTCGGCGATGACGGTGCGATCGACATGGGGACGGCGCTGCAGGTTCTTGCCCGCAGCGACGGGCGATCGCTGGCGCAGGTCAGCGGGGTTTTTCCCGCCATCACCGGCCATGTTGCGGCCCGCGCAGGCAGTATCGCCG
Source organism: Sphingomonadales bacterium (assembly GCA_038246995.1). Lineage (GTDB taxonomy): Bacteria > Pseudomonadota > Alphaproteobacteria > Sphingomonadales > Sphingomonadaceae > Sandarakinorhabdus. Next base: position 11,940 of record JBBRVH010000057.1, on the reverse strand, counting down.
ACAATATGGCGCCGTTGATGGCGCTTTCGGGCGCTGCCATGGCGAACGGCGAGGTGCTGACGCTTGCAGGCGAGACCGACATATTTCGGGAATTGCCGATCGCGGACGTTCACGCGCATGGCCAGAACGATGGGATCGCCCGCGATCGCCAGACGCGGCAGGGCAACGACGCAGCGGTCGCCGTCGTGGAGCTCGAATATTTCGATAGCGAACGCGCCTTTCAGGCCGGGTTGCAGCGCGCCCGTCGCGGCGGGCCGGGTCCGTTGCTGCAACAATCGATCAGCAGCGCGATGCCGGCGCTGATGGCCAAGCAGCTTGCCGCCACGTTGCTGGCGCGGGCGGAAGCGGCGAGAACCACGACCAGCGTTCGGCTGCCGTGGCGTCATCTGGGCGTTCGCCCCGGGATGCAGGTGCGGTTTGCCGATGATGACCGGCTGTGGCGGGTGCGCGCCACGCGATTCGAAGGCTTTGTCGTCCAGATCGATCTCGAACGGGTCGACGGCCAGGTCGCACCTGAACGGCCGGCCGATGCCGGTCGGTCGCTGGAATTCGCTGCGCTGCCCCCTGGCGAGACGAGCGTGCAATGGCTCGACTTGCCGATCTTGCCCGGCGAGGCACCGGTCACGCCGCGTCTCTGGCTGGCCGCAGCAGGCGCCGCACCGGGGTGGCGCCGGGCGCCGCTTGCCATCAGCCGGGACGATGGCTTCAGCTACCAGGCGGCGGGAACCATCGCCGGGGGCGGCGTGCAAGGGATCGCTGCCACTGTCTTGCCGCAGGGCTCGACTGCTGGTTGGGATCGCTTTTCATCGGTCGATATCGATCTGCTGTCCGAGGCGATGTGGTTGCAGCCGGTCAGCGAGGCCGCCGTGTTGGCCGGCGCCAATCTGGCGCTGTTGGGTGACGAACTGGTCCAGTTCACCCGCGCCGACATGCTGGCGCCGCGGCGCTTTCGCCTGTCGGGAATGCTGCGTGGGCGCCATGGCAGCGAGGCGGCGGTAACCGGCCACGCCGAACGCGAGCGCTTTGTGCTGCTCGACACGGCGGCATTGCTGCCGGTCGACCTGCCGATCGCTTCGACCGGCAGGTCGATGCTGGCGCGCGCGCTCGGCGGTGGTGATGGTGGCAGCGGCGCCGTTGCCGCCCGGGTCGGCGGCCGGGCGCTGCTGCCATTGTCACCGGCACACCTCAGGCTTTGGCAGACTGGCGACGATATTGTTGCCGGCTGGGTCCGCCGCAGCCGGTCGGGTTTCGGCTGGGCCGATTTCGTCGATGCGCCGCTTGCCGAAGCCAGCGAAGCCTATTGCGTCACCGTCTGGCGCGACAGCGTCCTGGTGCGCACCGTGACGGTGTCCTCGCCGGCCTTTCGTTATGGCGCAGCCGAAAGACTTGCCGATGGCGGCACCGGGGCGATCGAACTGCGTGTCAGCCAGATCAGCGCGCTGGTCGGGCCGGGCGCACCGGCCGTCGTCACGCTTGCAATTGCCTGATCGAGGAGAGACCCATGAACGAAACGCTCCGCCACCACCTCCCGCTGCTGGCCACCGCCCAGGCCCAGAAAGAGGTAACCCATAATGAAGCTTTGCTTGCCATCGACCGGTGCTTGCAGATCGCGGTGGCGACGCACGGCGCCAACGCCCCGCCGGCGGCGCCCATAGCGGGTGAATGTCATATCGTCGGCGCGCTTCCGGTCGGCGCCTGGGCCGACCAGTCGGATTCGATTGCCATGCACGATGGTTTCGGTTGGCAGTTCACGGTGCCGACGCCAGGCTTTGTCGCCTATGTGGAAGATGCCGCCGTCCTGGCCGTCTATGATGCCGGCTGGCATGTCGGCGCCTGGCCGGTGGCTGCGCTGCGCATCGGCAGCCGGATCGTTCTGGGCGCTGCACCGGTTGCTGTATCGGTTCCCGCCGGCGGTTCCGTCATAGATGTCGAATTACGCTCGGCTTTTGCCGAATTGCTGCTCGCATTGGCGGCTCAGGGCGTAATTGACTGATGGGTTCCCAATGGTCGTTCTCGAAATTCCTCATCCGATTGTGTCTTTCGGGCAACTACCCGACGCATTCCGCACTTGCAGTTGTCCAGTTCTGTGGGTTAAGGCGTTCAGGCAGTATCGATACACAAAATGGAGTTGAAAGGGGATGACAATGCGTAAATTTGCAGTGGCGCTCGCGCTTACCACAACGGCGCTCGCGGGCCCGGCAGTGGCGCGTGACAAGGCTTGGTATGTCGGCTTGGAAGCTGGCGCCAACCTGATGCAGAACCAGTTGTTCGACATCACCCGCCCCGGCGCTGGTGCCGTTGTCGTCGAAGACGGCATCCGCGTCCGTCACGAAATCGGTTATGCTGTCGGTGGCAACATCGGTTATGATTTCGGCGGTTTCCGCGCCGAGTTCGAAGTTGGCTACAAAGACAACAACCTCGACCAGACGACCTTCGAGCAGGCGATCCCGGCGATCCCGATTTCGGTCGGTTTCGGTGTTGGTGGCACGCGCGTGCCGGCGCTGGGTGTGAACTCGACGGCGGCCGATGGTAACGCCCGGGTGCTTTCGTTCATGGCCAACGGCCTGTTCGACTTCGGTGGCAAGGACAATGACATCGGCGCCTATCTCGGCGGTGGTGCCGGTATCGCCCGCGTCCAGCATTACCAGTATCAGAACGCCAAGTTCGGCCCGGCCTTTATCAATGATTCGGACACTGGCTTTGCCTGGCAGGTTCTCGCCGGCGTTTACAAGCCGCTGTCGGACCATGTCGATCTCGGCCTGAAGTATCGTTTCTTCAACGTGCCGAACGTCGAAACCTTCACCACCAATGGCCTTGCGACCAGCACCCGCTATCGCAGCCACAGCCTGATGGTGACGTTGGCTTACAACTTCTTCGATGCACCGCCGCCGCCGCCGCCGGCGGCGCCTATGGCACCGCCGCCCCCGCCCGCACCGGCTCCATTGCCGCCGTGCCCGCCGGCTGCCGTGACCCCGGGTCCGTTCCTGGTGTTCTTCGATTGGGACAAGTCGATGATCACGGCTGAAGCCGCCGCGATCCTCGATCGTGCCGCTGAACAATATGCCGCGACCGGCCAAACCAGTGTCCAGCTTGCCGGCCACGCCGACAAGTCGGGCAAGGACGCCTACAACGTCGCCTTGTCGCAGCGCCGCGCCGACGCCGTGAAGGCCTATCTCGCCACCAAGGGTGTGCCGGATGGTTCGATCACGACGGAAGCTTTCGGTGAAAGCCGTCCGCTCGTCGACACCGCCGATGGTGTTCGCGAACCGCAGAACCGCCGCGTGGAAATCACGTTCAGCGGTGCTCCGGCTCCGGCCAGCTTCCCCTGCACACCGCAGTAAGCTGACAGACCGACGAAAAATCGGGGCCGCTCCTTTCCGGAGCGGCCCCTTTTTTGTGTTTGGACTTTATCTGTGCTGATCCGGCAGCGAACGAACCTGGCAAATGGCGACATTATTGCCTTTTTGTAATGTTTTCGCACGCAAGCCCTTGAGACTGGCAGGGTAGAAACCTACATTGCCTCGCCAGCCGCGAGGCGCTAGTTCAATCGGGATGACAATGGCAGGCGCTGGACTGAACGAAATTCGCCTGCGAGACCTTTGGCAGTGGGTGGGACCGATCATCGCGCCGGAGAAGGGTTTCTTCTGGCTGGCGATCATCTATGGCATCGGCATCAGCCTGTTGTCATTGGCTACGCCTATTTCGGTGCAGTTGCTGATCAACAGCATAGCCAGCACGGCGCTGCCGGTGCCGTTATTCACCCTTTCGGCTGTCCTGCTTTTCCTGCTGCTCGTATCGGGCCTGTTCGGCGCGCTGCGCAGCTACATGATGGAATTGTTCCGGCGCCGCTTCATGGCCCGACTGGTGGCCGAAGTGACCTTGCGCGCCATCAATGCCGCCAATCCGTTTTTCCAGGACAATCGGCGCATCGATCTATTCAACCGCTTTTTCGAAATAATCAACATTCAGAAGGTGATACCATCGTTGTTGATTGGCGGCTTCACCATCCTGCTGCAGGCCGGGGTCGGCTTTATCGTCACGTCCTTCTACCACCCGTTTTTCCTGGCCTTCAATCTGGTGGTCATCCTGATGGTGTGGTTGATCTGGGGGGTCTGGGCTCGCGGCGCGATGAAGACATCGATCTTGCTCAGCCACGAAAAATACAATGCCGCGCACTGGCTCGAAAGCGTCGGTGCTTCCAATGGCTTCTACAAGACGGCGCGCCACATCGATTATGCGCTGGCACGGTCGGAAGAGGTCACGGCGCGTTATGTCGCCGCCCATAAAAAGCATTTCGGCTATTATTTCCCGCAGACGATCGCGTTGCTGGTGCTTTACGCTCTGGCCAGCGCTGGCCTGCTTGCCCTGGGCGGCTGGCTTGTCATTCAGGAACAATTGTCGATCGGACAACTGGTTGCGGCTGAACTCATTCTGTCGGGCGCCTTTTACGGCGTCTCGCAGCTGGCATCGTATATCGACGATCTTTACGATCTCGTCGCCGCTGTCGAGGAACTGGCGTTGCTCTACGCCATTCCGCAGGAGCCGATGCCCAAGTCGGGAACCCTGATGCTGCGACTGGGCAGTTCGGCCTTGTCGCTCGCCAATGTCCAGTTCGACCATATGTCGGGCCGGGTGCAATATGATTTCCAGATACCGGCAGGCGCGCGCCTCGTCGCGCAAGGGTCGCCGGGGATGGAAAGCAGCTTTTCAATGCTGCTGAAACGCCATCTGCGCCCGGGAAAGGGTATCATCGCGATTGGTGGCGTCGATATTGCCGCCCTCGATACGCTGGAGTTGCGCAGCGATGTCCAGGTCCTCAATCGGCCGGCTGTCGTGGAATCGACGATCACCGAGTATCTGCGCCTCGCCAATCCCGACGCCGATCCGCCGGCGATGATCAGGGCCTTGCAACTGGTTGGGCTGGAAGACCGCATCGCCATGCTGCCCGATGGTTTGCAGACTGTTCTGTCGTCGACCGGCTATCCGCTGTCTCTCGGCAAGACGATGCAGTTGCGCCTCGCTGCTGCGATCCTTGCCGAACCGCGCATCCTGGTCCTGTCGCCCCTCTTTGACATGGTCGCCAAGCAACGCCTGCAGGCTGCACTCGACAGTTTTATCGGCAAGCGCACGACGATCATCTATTTCAGCAATCGCCCCGAAGATTTGACGCTCGACGGCTATCTTTGGCTGGGCCGCACCAAACAGGCCGTGGTGCGCGACCGCGATGAATTCGACGCCCTGCGCCGCAGCCAACAGGAGGAGGCTGGCGATGCGCGCTGATGATCTGCGTCACTTCCCGACGCTGGCCCGGTTGCAGCCACCGCGGGTCATGCGCGCGTTCGGCATCCTGACGGTCTTTGCCATAGTCAGCATCATCATCTTTTCAGCGGTCGTGCCGTGGGTGCAGACGGCCCCCGGCACTGGCACGGTAATCGCGCTCGATCCGCGCGACCGTCAACAAAACATCACGGCAATGGTGAATGGCCGAATCGATCGCTGGTTTGTGACCGATGGCAGCGCCGTCAAGGCCGGGGACCCGATTGCCCGCATTCTCGATATCGATCCGCAGTTGCTCGATCGGCTCGATTCCCAGCAGCGCGAGTTGCGTGCCGAAATCACGGCGGCGCGTGACGCCATGGCTACCGCTACTCGTGATGTTGAACGCGCCGGCACATTGTTTCGCGAAGGGTTGGCATCGCGGCGCGATTGGGAATTGGCGCAGATCAAGGTCGCGGATTACCGAGCCAAGATCGCCAAGTCAGAGGCCGATCTCAACGCCGTCGTCATCAATCGCCAGCGCCAGTCGGTCCAGCTTATCAAGGCACCGCGCGCCGGTCGCATCATGCGAGTTGAGGCAGTCGATTCGGCGACGATGGTCAAGCAGGGTGATGTGCTGGCAACCTTTGTTCCCAACGAGTCGCAGCGGGTGGTCGAGCTGTATGTCGATGGCCGTGATATTCCGCTTATCTTCGTCGGGCGTCGCGTTCGCCTCGAATTCGAAGGTTGGCCGGCAATCCAGTTCAGCGGCTGGCCATCGGTGGCGCGCGGCCTGTTCGATGGTCAGGTCACGGCGATCGATATCGCTGCGTCTTCCAATGGTCTGTTTCGCGTGCTGGTTTCGCCGGCGCCGGATCGGGCACCATGGCCGACCGAGCCGGCGGTGCGATTGGGTGCCAAGGTGCGTGGCTGGGTGCTGATGGATACCGTCAAGGTCTGGTTCGAACTGTGGCGGCTGCTCAATGATTTCCCGCTGCAGTTCACGCGACCGGGCAGCGCCACACCAGGCTATGCCGCGGGCAATGCCGCCAAGACGGACAAAGCCGCTGATGCGAAATAGCCTCGGCCTGGTGGTCGCAGTGCTGGCGTGTTTGGGGCCAGCAGTGGCGGCCGCCGCCCCGTCCACCAAGGCGCCACGTGTCGCCACGAAAGTAGCCGCGCCGGCCGCGCTGGCCACGCCCAAGGCGCAGCCGCTGATGCTGGCCGAGGTGCTGACATCATCGCGCTTTCACGCGCCGCAAGTGCTGGAGGCGCTGGCGCGGTTGCGCGGCGCCGAAGGGCGGTTGTTGAGTGCCGAAGCTGCCTTTGACACGGTGTTCAGCGCCGCGGCGGAAACCCGGCTTTCGGGTTTCTACAACGGGCGCGACGTTGAAGCCAAGGTAACCCAGCCGCTCGGTAATCTGGGTGGCTATGCCTATGGCAGTTATCGCGTTTCGGGCGGCCGCTTTCCGATCTACGAGGATGAACGCTTCACCAACGAATTGGGCGAGATCAAAGCCGGAGCGGTGCTGTCGTTGATGCGCGATCGCTTGATCGATGATCGGCGGTTCGGCCGCGTGCAGGCCGAGGCCGATGTGGCTGTCGCCGATGCGGACCGTTTGATGGTGGCAATCGGGGTGCAGACGCGCGCCATCCAGACTTACAACAACTGGCTTGTCGCCGGGCTCAGGCTGCAAGTTTATCAAGATCTGCTGGCATTGGCACAGGATCGCCAGGCGGGCTTCCGGCGACTCGTTTCCGAAGGCGCGCGGCCGAGCATCCTGCTTGTGGAGAATGAACAGAATATCCTGCGCCGCCAGTCTCTTGTCGTACAGTCCGAGCAGGCATTGGCGGTCGCGGCAACGGCACTGTCGCTGTATCTGCGCGATGCCGATGGCCGGCCGCTGATTCCCGATGCGGCGCGACTGCCCGGCGCGCTTCCGCTGCCATTGCCGCGCCCGGCCCAGCCCGGTGACCTGGCACTCGCCCGCCCCGATCTGCGCACCATCGACATCCGCATGAAACAGGCGCGGGCGCGGGTGGCGCTCGATCGCAATGCTTTTTTGCCCAAGCTCGATCTGAAGGTCGAAGCATCGCGTGATTTCGGCGCAGAAGGGTTCGGCGGCAGTTCGCGCAGTGGTACCGAAAGCAAGGTCGGGTTGACCTTCACCCTGCCGTTGCAGCAGAGCGCAGCGCGCGGCCGCATCGCCCAGACCAACGCCGAAATCGATGCCTTCAAGCAGCGTCGGCGCTTTCTGGAAGACCAGATCATCGCCGATATCGGTGCGATCGACATCGCCGTGACCAACAGCGCGCGCTTGACGGTGCTGGCGCGCGACGAGGCCGAACGGGCCAGCACGATGGCGGCGGCAGAACGCCGGCGCTTCTCGCTTGGCGCCAGCGATTTTTTCCTTGTCAATGTCCGCGAGGAAGCGGCGGCCGATGCCCAGGTGCGCCGGCTCGATGCCGCCTTCCGCCAAATTGTCGCCCATGCCGATCTCGCGGCAGCAACGGCCGATCTCGACAGCCTAGGTCTTTAGCACCGCTGTATCGAAGGGCAGGGCGCGCAAGCGTGCGCCGGTGGCGGCAAAGATCGCATTGGCCAGTGCCGGCGCCACTGCCGGATAGGCGGGTTCGCCCATGCCGGTGACCGGGTAATCGGTGGTGACGAACGCCACCTCGACCGGTGGCGCGGCATCCATGCGCAGCAACGGATAGTCGCCGAAATTGCGCTGTTCGACAGCGCCGTCGGCGAAGGTGATTGCCTGGCCCATCGCGGCCCCCAGTGCATCGAGCACCGAGCCCTGGACCTGCGCCAACGCGCCCGACGGGTTGACGATCTGGCGTCCGACATCGCCTGCGACCCAGACCTTGACGACCTTGACGCTGCCATCGTCCGCGACACGCGCTTCGATGACGTTGGCAAAATAGCCGAGGTGCGAAAAATGGAAGGCAATGCCGAGTCCGCTGCGCTTCGGCAGCTTGCGACCCCAGCCGGCCATCGCTGCTGCCTTGTCGAGCACGCCGCGCATGCGCCCGGTATGATAGGTGCCGCGCTTGGCGGGATCGCCGAGCCAGCGCGCTTCGCCGAGGAAGCTGCGACGAAAAGCGAGCGGATCCTGGCCCGCCGCGTGCGCCAGTTCGTCGATGAAGCCCTGTGTCACGAAACCGAAAGCGTTATTGGCCGGTGCGCGCAGATAGCCGGTGTTCGATTCGAGCGGCAGGATGGAGGCACCGACCCGGAAGTTGTCGACCAGCTTGGCGGGAAAATCGCTTTCGCCGATTTCCGCGGCGCGGGCGAATTTGCCGTCCTTGCCATAGCTGATGAAGTGGTTGTCCCACGCGACAACCTTGCCAGCGGCATCGAGGCCGGCGGCATAGCTGTGCCAGCCGCCGGGGCGCAGCCAGTCATGCGCGATATCGTCTTCGCGGTTCCAGGTCAGCTTGACCGGCGCCTTGGCGGTGCGCGCGATGACCGCGGCTTCGACCATGAAATCATTGACCAGCCGCCGACCGAAACCGCCGCCGCAGCGCATCATGTGGATGGTGATATTGGCTTCGGGCACACCGAGCACCTTGGCCACCGCCTTGCGCCCCGGTTCGGGATTTTGAGTCGGTGCCCAGATTTCGACGGTATCGCCGGTTACCCGCGCCGTGCAGTTCATCGGCTCCATCGGCACATGCGCGAGGAACGGATAGGCATAGTCTGCCTTGACGACTTTTGCGGCACTGCCGAGCGCCACAGCGACATCGCCTTCGCTTGCGATCGTGCGCTCGGGCCCGGCGGCCTTGCGCTTGGCGGCCATTTCGGCCCAGCCGGCGGTCGATTGGAAGGCGCCGACGCCTTCGCTCCAGATCGGTTGCAACGCGTCACGCGCGCTGAGTGCTGCCCAGGTCGAATCGGCGATGATGGCAATGCCGCCCGCCAGATCGGGGTTACCGGTCACGACAAAGGCGTCGCTTACCCCCTTGCGTGCCTTGACCGGGCCAAGATCGACCGATTTCACTTCGGCGCCGGCGATGCCGCGCTTGTGATAGACGGCAAACTTCATGCCGGGCAGCGTCGCATCAATGCCGAACAAGGGTTTGCCGGTCACGATGGCGCGGTTGTCGACCCCGGAAACCGGCGTGCCGACAAGCTTGAAGCTGCGCGGGTCCTTGAGCATCAGTTTCGCCGCATCGGGGGCGGGCAGCAACGCCGCGGCGGCGGCCATGCTGCCATAGCTGGCGGACTTGCCCGAGGCGTGGCGCAACATGGCGCTGCCGGTGGTGATTTCAGCCGCCGGCACACCCCAGGTGGCAGCAGCAGCAGCGACCAGCATCGCGCGCGCGCCGGCCCCGACGCGGCGCAGCGCTTCATATTGCAGCGTCGTGGCCATGCTGCCGCCTGCAACCTGGCGGCCATAGACCTTGGCATCGGCCAGCGCCTGGACGATTTCGACCTGGGCCCAATCGACATCGAGTTCTTCGGCGACAAGCATCGGGATCGAGGTCTTGATGCCCTGGCCGATCTCGGGATTGCTCGAGGTGATGATGATGCGATTGTCGGGCGTGATCGTCACCCACGGATTCATCGAGCGGTTCGGCACAGTTTCGGCGGCGGCACGGTCGAGCCCGACCCACAGCCCGCCGCCAGCGACAGCCCCGGCAAACAGGAAGGCGCGGCGATCAAGGGCGACGGTCATGCGCTGGCTCCCTTGGTGCTTTCTCCCGCGGCTTGCTTGATCGCGGCGCGAATGCGCGGATAGGTGGCGCAACGGCACAGATTGCCCGCCATTGCTGCATCGATCTGGGCATCGTCGGGCCGCGGCGTGCTGTGCAGCAGCGCGGTCGCGGCCATCAGTTGTCCGGCCTGGCAATAACCGCATTGCGGCACATCGAGCGCGACCCACGCATCCTGCAACCGCTTTCCGACGGGATCGGCAGCAAGCCCTTCGATCGTCGTGATCCGGCCGGTGCCGACGCTGCCGAGCGGAGTCTGGCAGGCGCGGATCGGCTGACCATCGAGATGCACGGTGCAGGCGCCGCAAAATGCAGCGCCGCAGCCGAACTTGGTCCCGGTCATGCCGAGCACATCGCGCAGCGCCCACAGCAAGGGCATGTCGGGATCGGCGGTGACTGTTTGCTTCTTGCCGTTGATGGTCAATCTGATGGTCATGGCAGCCCCCGTTTCATCATCACCTTAGCTGCTTCGCGGGGTAATGGGAAAGGGGGCGCGCCACCCAGTCAGCGGTGACCGGGATCAGCGAACGATGGTGGCCTTGTGCAGCATGAATTCGGGCATGCCTTCGGGCCCGAAACCGATAAAGCTTTCACCATCGTCGCGGTCGCGGCGATCATCACGCCGGCCTTCGTCGCGGCGACTGCCGCGATAATCCCGAATGGGGTCGCGGCTGGCCTCGCGCACCGGGCGCGGTGCCGCGCGCGGCGCACGATTGTCACGCGGTTCGTCGCGGCTTGGTTCGTCGCGGCTTGGTTCGTCGCGGCGTGGTTCGTCGCGGCGTGGTTCGCGTGGCTGTTCGCGCGGCGCCTCACGACGGTCTTCGCGCGCCGGTGCCGGTGAGGCAATAATAGGTGCGGGGCTGGCCATCGGGGCTGCAGCCGGCTCCACGACCGTGTCACCGCCTTCGCGCTTGCGGCCGCGGCCGCCGCGACGACGCTTGCGTGGCCGATCGCCGGCATCTTCGGCCAAGGCTGTTTCTGCTTCTGGCGCGGCGGCAACCGCGACAGGCGGTGCGATTTCGATCTCGGTGGGCGTGGCGGCGACCGGCACTGCCTCGGGCCCACCGTAGCGCTGGATCTTCTGGCGGATCAGCTTTTCCACTTCGGCGAGATTTTCGGCTTCGGCCTCGGTCATCAGCGTGTAGGCGATGCCGGTACGCCCGGCGCGGCCGGTGCGACCGATGCGATGGACATAATCTTCGGCGTGGTGTGGCACGTCGTAATTGACGACATGGCTTACGCCGGGAATATCGAGCCCGCGTGCGGCGACGTCCGACGCGACGATGATGGTGATGTCGCCCGATTTGAAGCGATCGAGTTCCTTGATGCGGTCGGACTGGTCCATGTCACCATGGATCTGGCTGACGGCAAAGCCGCTCCGCTTCAGACTGTCGACGAGTTCCTTGATGTCGCGCTTGCGGTTGCAAAAGATGATCGCGTTGCGAACCTCGGGGTCGCGCAGCAGGCCGCGCAGCGTCTCGCGCTTGCCGCGCGGTGTCGTTTCGACAACGAATTGCGCGATGGACGTATTGGTCGAGGCGGGGCGTGCGACCTCGATCAACCGCGGGCTGTCCATGAATTTGTCGGCCAGCTTCTTGATCGGCGGCGGCATCGTTGCCGAAAACAGCAAGGTCTGGCGCGGCGACGGCAGCTTGGTGCAGATTTCCTCGATATCGGGAATGAAACCCATGTCGAGCATGCGATCGGCTTCGTCGATGACGAGCAGGCTGCACTGGTTGAGCATGATCTTGCCGCGTCCGAACAGGTCCATCAACCGGCCCGGCGTGGCGATCAGCACGTCAACACCCTTTTCGAGCGCGGCCAGCTGGTCACCCATGCTGACGCCGCCGATGAGCAACGCCATGCTCAACTTGTGGTATTTGCCGTATTTGTCGAAATTTTCCGAAACCTGCTGCGCCAGTTCGCGCGTCGGCTCTAGGATCAGCGAGCGCGGCATGCGCG
>JBBRVH010000056.1:0-20441 GCA_038246995.1 Sphingomonadales bacterium | reverse complement strand
GGCGCATGCGGCGGAAAACATCGTGCTGGCGGCGGAAAGCGATTTCGGCGCGGACCGGGTGTATCGGGTGTCATCGAAGGGGTGATGCGCATCACCCCGCGCGGGGACCCGCCGACCGGCATGCCCATCAGCGCCGGGTTGGGCGCCGTCACCGATCCGACGAACAGGATGAAGGCAAACAGCATGGCGATGACCGCAAGCATATTGGCATAGGGCGGCAGGCTCCACAGCCGTTCGGGCGCAATGCCCTTCCACAACTGCCCGGCCCAGCCGAGCGAGCCGAGCGCGACGACGCTATACAGGATCGTGAAGCCGCCAGCGCCAAGCTTTGCCACCAGGGGCGCGCGCAGCGGGTGCGAGAGCAGTTCATGCCCCCCGACAAAGACCGAAATGGCGACGATGAGGAGGGCGATGTCGCTCATTTGCTATAGGCTTTAGGCAGCGCACCAGGCGCGAGATCACGATAACGATCACGCAACTGCAACTGCCGCGACTGCATCGGCTGGGCCACCCCGTCGATCAGCACCGCAGTCGGTGCCGAAGTCAGTTCGAGCGGGTCACCATCCCAGACCACCACGTCGCCGCGCTTGCCGGGCTCCAGGGTGCCGAGATCGGTCATCCCGAAAATCTGCGCCGGGGCGCGGGTGATTGCCGCCAGCGCCTGGCCGCGGGTCAGCCCGACCCCGCCGGGCACCGATCCCTGCGCCACCGCATTGCCGGCGAAATAGGGCAGGTTGCGCGGTTGCGACCCCGAATTGCCGCCGAAGATGCCAAAACCGACCGTCACCCCCGCCGCCACCAGCCGCCCGGCATTGGACCGCGTCGACGCCAGCGTTTCAAAGGCATCGGGCAAATCGAACAACGACAGCGTGACCACCGGCACCTTGGCCGCAGCGATCTTGTCGGCCACCAGCCAGCCTTCGCGCGCGCCGAGCAGGATCAGCCGCAGCTTGGGGAATTCGGCGCGCAGCCCGAGCACCGCCGTGATATCGCTGGCACGCTCGACATGGACGACCGCCGGCACCCGGCCTTCGACGACCGGCACCAGTGCCTCGGCATCGAGCCGCTTGATCAGCGAATCCTTGTCACGCCCGCTGTCGAACGCGGCGGGCGCGCGGGCAAAGCGCTGCGCTTCGGCAAAGCCGTTCCTGAGGTTGAGCCAGGCCGCCGGGCGCGAACCGCCGGCGGCGCGCGCGCCATCCTCGCCCAATTCGATATATTGGAAGGCGCGGCGTTCCATGACGATGTCACCAATCGCCGCCAGGCTGATGATCGCGCCCTGCCCACCGAAAATCTCGTTGGAAATCTCGGGGCCTACCACGGCGCGGGTCACTCCGCCCTGGCGTTCGATGGCAAGCGGCGGCGAGGCCGGGTTGATGGCGGGCGCGACGTCGATCGCGGCCGAAAACGGCGTGTTGCGGGCGCTGGCATCATTGGTCTGGCGCACGCCTTCGACCTCGACAATGCCAAGCGTCGACATGCCGGTGATGATCCCCGGGGTCACGAACTTGCCGGTCGCATCGATGACCGTCGCCCCCGCCGGCACTGGCAGGCCGGCGCCGACCGCGGCAATGCGGCCATCGCGGATGATGACGGTGCCATTGGCGATGCTGGTTTCACCCACCGCGGTCAGCACGGTGCCGCCGGTGATGGCGATCGTCGCGGCATTTGCCGATGTCGCGAGCAGTGCTGCGAGCATGAGGGACAGGCGCTTCATTTCGCATCTCCGGCGCCGGGCTGGCCCAATTCGAAATCCGCCATCGGGCGACGCCTCGCATCGGCCCAGTCATACATCAGCGCCCCGTCGATCCAGACCCGTTCGGGCCGCGCATAGACCGAAAACGGGCTGGCGCTCCACAGCACGACATCGCCCATCTTGCCGGGTTCAAGGCTGCCGGTACGATCGGCGATGCCAAGGCCTTTCGCCGGATTGAGGGTGAACCAGGTCACCGCATGTTCGGGCGTGATGCCCAGCCCCATGCGGTTGCCGGCGGCCATCGCCTTGGCGGCTTCCTGGTTGAGCCGCTGGATGCCATCGGCATCGTCGCTGTGCACGATGGCACAGGCGCCGGCCTTGTCGACAAGCGCGATGTTTTCGCGGATGCCGTCATAGCTTTCCATCTTGAAGCCGTACCAATCGGCCCACATCGCGCTGCAAATGCCTTCCTTGCCGAGGATATCGGCGATCTTGTAGCTTTCGACGGCGTGGTGAAAGGCGGTCACCTTGTAGCCGAATTCATGGCTCATCGCGATGACATTGGTCATTTCATCGGCGCGATAGCAGTGATTCTGCACCAGGATCTCGCCATTGAGCACGCCCATCAACGTGTCCTTGGCGAGGTCGCGGCGCGGCGCATCGGTCGGCTTGGCGGTGCCGGCCTTGGCCTTGCGGCCATAATCATCCCATTTGCGCTTGTAATCGACCGCATCGGCCCAGACCTGCCGGGCATAGGCGATATTGCCCATGCGGGTCTGCGGCATCTGGCCCCGGCTGCCATAAACGCGCTTGGGGTTTTCGCCGCAGGCCATCTTCAGGCTGTAGGGCGCGCCCGGATACTTCATGTCCTGGACGCTGCGGCCATAGACGGTCTTCAGCGTCGTGCCGCGCCCGCCGAACAGGTTCGCCGAGCCCGGCAGCACATGGAACGCCGTCACCCCGCCCGCCAGCGCGCGGGCAAAGCCGGCATCCTGCGGCCAGACCGAATGTTCGGCCCAGACTTCGGGGCGCGCCGGGCTGGTCGCTTCATTGCCGTCGCTGACCGCCTCGACCCCAGGGCTGGGGTAATCGCCGAGATGGCTGTGGATATCGATGACGCCGGGGGTAACGAACTTGCCGGTGCCATCGACCACCGTTGCGCCGGCAGGCACGGCAACAGTGGCGCCGATTTCGGCAATCTTGCCATTTTCGATGCGCACCGCGCCGGGGCTGAACACCTTGCCGGTGCCATCATAGACGGTGGCATTCCGGATGATGGTGGTGACGCCGGGATAGGGCTTGTAGGTCGATGGCCAGGGGTCGGACGGGATGGTCACGATATCGGCGGGCTGGCCGCCGGCGGTTTCGGCCTTCGGCGGCGAAGACGTGGCGCAACCGGCGAGCAGCAACAGCGTTGCCAACGGGGACATGCGCATCAATTGACTCCGTGCATCCAGCGCTTGATCAGCGGCGACAGCAGCAGCAGCAGCACGCCGATGCCCGACGCCGCCAGCCCGATCGTCTGGAACACGCCGGCATAGGTTTCGAGGCTGAGCTTCAGATTGGTCACCTGGCCACCGACGGTTTCGACGCTGGCCACCTGCGCCACCACCCCGCCGACATATTGCGCCACGCTGATCGACAGGAACCAGACGCCCATCATCATGCCGACGATCCGCGCGATCGACAGCTTGGTGATCATGCTGAGGCCCACCGGCGAGATCATCAATTCGGCGATCGAATGGATGAGATAGAGCCCGGCCAGCCACCAGATGCCGACCTTGTAATCATCGCCGGCAAATTGCGTGCCCCAGACGAGGAACAGGAAACCCAGGCCGACGCCGACCAGCGCCATGCCGAACTTGACCGGGATGCCGGGTTCACGCCCGCGCTTGGCCAGCCACAGCCACAGCCCCCCGAACACCGGTGCCAGCACGACGATGAAGAACGCATTGAAGAACTGCGTCTGCCCGGCGGTGATGCTGAACAGCCCGAAGAACGACAGGTCGGTATTGCGATCGGCGAACAGCGTCAGCGACGATCCGGCCTGTTCGAACAGCGTCCAGAACACGACGTTGAAGACGATCAGCACGATCGCCGCCAGCATCATCTCGAATTCCTGTTTCGTGCCGACGCGCAGCGACCAGATCGGAATGCCGATGACCGCGACGACGAAGGTGGCGAACAGCACCTTGCCAAGAATCGGCAGCCCGAGGACATAGCCCATGATGCCCTGGCCCGGCACCGGCGGCGGCGCGTTCATCAGATTGTAGAACAGGAACCAGATCAACGGCACCGCGAGCACGGCGCCGGCATAGATGAGCAGCGACTTGTCCTTGCCCTGCTGCGCCGGCGATTCGCCATAGCCCGCCAGCTTGGGCCCGGCGAACTGGATCAGCATCCAGCTGATCGTCATGCCGATGGCGGCGAGCAGGAAGCCCGCCCACCAGCCATAGCGATCGGCGAGGAACGGACAGGCGAGCTGCGACCCCAGCGAGCCGAGGTTGATGCCCATGTAGAAGATGGTGAAACCGGCATCGCGGCGGCGATCGCCATCGGCATAAAGCGAGCCGACCATGGTGGAGATATTGGGCTTGAAGAAACCATTGCCGACGGTGACCGCCGACAGGCCCATCAGCAGGATCATGGTATAAAGCGGATCGCGATCGCCGCCGGCTTCGAAGCCGCCCTTGGCAATGGTGCGTGCCACATCGCCATTCGCGGCGACCAGGGCGACGCTGCCGTCATCCTGGCCCTTGATCGCCAGCTTTTGCCCGGCATCGGTGACATATTGCTGCTTTGCGCCATCGACCTTTTCGACCGTCACTTCATAGCGCGTGCCGTCGATGGTGGCGAAAGGCTTGGCCGCCTCCCCGCCGAAACACAAGGTGAAATACCCCGCCGCCATCAGGATGGCGCCGAACTTCACCGATCGCTTCGAACCAAGATAGCGGTCGGCGATCAGGCCGCCGACCAGCGGGGTCAGGTACACCAGCGCGGTGAAACCGCCATAAAGGCTGGTCGTCGTCGTGTCGTTGAACAGGAAATGATCGGCGAGATAGAGCGTCAGCAGCGCCCGCATGCCATAATAGCCAAAACGTTCCATGGCTTCGGTGGTGAACAACCGCGCCAGCTGCGCCGGGTGGCCAAACCATTGCGGTCGCGTATCGACGCCAGCAGTCACTGGCGTCGCGGCGGCGGCGTTATCGGACAAACTTTATACTCCCAAACCCTCGCGCCGGCACTTTCTGGCCGGTCAAGCAGATACGATAGCGAGCGTTATCGGTGGGGGGAAGGTGGCGCGCGCCGCCGTGACGCGATAAAGCCGGGGGATGAGCGACTTCAACAACCTGACCACCCCGGCGACTTTGCTCGCCACCCGCCGTTCGGGCAAGGCGCGCGACATGGTCGCCCCCGGTCCCGATGCAGCGCAACTGGCGCGCATCCTCGCCACCGCGGCGCGGGTGCCCGATCATGGCAAGCTGGCGCCGTGGCGTTTCGTCACTGTGGGGCTTGACCAGCGCGAA
Source organism: Sphingomonadales bacterium (assembly GCA_038246995.1). Taxonomy (GTDB): domain Bacteria; phylum Pseudomonadota; class Alphaproteobacteria; order Sphingomonadales; family Sphingomonadaceae; genus Sandarakinorhabdus. Next base: position 15,218 of record JBBRVH010000056.1, on the reverse strand, counting down.
GCGCTCGGCGCCGCGCTGGAAGCAATTTATGTCGCCGAAAAACCCGACGCCGGACGCCTGGAACGCGAGGCGGCGCGCGGCTTTGCCGTGCAGGCGCCGTGCCTCGTCATCGTGCTGTCACGCCCCGAGCGGACGAGCCATATCCCGGTCTGGGAACAGGAGCTTTCGGCCGGCGCCGCGACGACGATGCTGTGCGCTGCCGCCCATGCCCAGGGCTTTGTCGCCAACTGGCTGACCGGCTGGGCCTGTTATTCCCCCGGCGTCGCGGCGCTGGTCGGGGAACCGGGCGAACGCATTGCCGGGTTCGTCTTCATCGGAACGGCATTGAAGCCACTCGAGGAACGGCCGCGGCCGGATATGGCGAACATTGTGCGGGCGTGGTGCGGCTGAAACCGACCGTCACCCCCGCCGGCCCAGGGGGGTGACGCGATAACCAGGCGCTGATCAGCCGCAGGAAACACCGCCGCTGCCCGACGTCCGGGATGTGCATTTGGCGCCGCCGGTGACACGCACATCGCCGCTGCCCGAAATCCGTACATCGGCGGTGCCCGAGGCGTTGATCATGACATCGCCCGAACCCGAGATGGCGACGGCGGCATCGGCGCAGGCGAGCCCGGCGAGGTCCATGTCACCGCTGCCCGAAATCGCCGTTTTCAGCGTCGTGCACTTGCCGGCAACGATGAAATCGCCCGAGCCGGCGGTCGACAGGCGGACCGCAGCGCTGTTGACGTTGGTGATGCGCATGTCACCCGAACCGGCGATCGAGGCGGCAAAGTCCGGTCCCGAGCCGCCATCGGCGCTGACATTGCCCGAACCCGCCGTGCTGACCGCGTGCAGCGCCGGCAGCGAGACGCGGATCACCACGCCGTCCTTGCTGCCCCAGCTCCACGACGAACCGCTTTTCTGGCGGATCTTGAGCGTGCCGCCATCGACGCTGATCTCCAGCTTGTCGAGCCGTTCCTGCGGGCCGATGGCAACCACCGATGCCGTCTTGCCGGTGGTGATGACGACATCTTCGGAACCGGCGGCGGACACCTTGTCGAAGCCGCTGACGGCAAAGCTGCGCTCGGCAGCGCTGGCGGCAGTGCTGCCGGCAGTGGCGGCGGCGAGCCCGATGAGGACGAGAGCAGTGTGGCGAAGGCGCATGGCGTTGGTTCCCGGTTGTGTATTGCCTAAATGATACACAAAGCGAGACGCCGCGCAAGCCGTGCGGCGCGCATGAAAAAAGCCCGGCCCCTTGCGGGGCCGGGCGATGGTTTCGCGACCGGGACGACCGCCGGTCAGGCGGCGCTGGCGCCGCTTACGCGGCTTTGAGCACCTGTTCGATCTTCAGCTGCGCTGCCGGTTCGTCGATGTTTTCCATCGCGGCGAGTTCGCGGGCCAGCCGGCCGATCGCGGCTTCGTAGATCTGGCGTTCGGAATAGCTCTGTTCGGGCTGGTCCTCGGCGCGGTGGAGATCGCGCACCACTTCGGCGATCGACACGAGATCGCCCGAATTGATCTTGGCTTCATATTCCTGGGCGCGGCGCGACCACATGGTGCGCTTGATCCGCGGCTTGCCCTTCAGCGTCGTCAGGGCTTCGGTCAGCGTTGCCTGGCTCGACAGTTTGCGCATGCCGACGGCTTCGGCCTTGTTGGTGGGGACGCGCAACGTCATGCGTTCCTTTTCGAAACGCAGCACGAACAGCTCAAGCAGCGTGCCGGCGATTTCGGAGCGTTGCAGCTCGACGACGCGGCCAACGCCATGCTTGGGATAAACGACATAATCGCCGACTTCGAAGCCAAGGGCTTTCGTGTTGAGCATTTGCTTTCGTTCCTTTCGCTGCGCCCCGGGAACGAGGTGAAAGAAGGCCTTGCGTCCACATCAGCATGTGGCAGCGGCGCTGCACTTTCGACACTCGGGGCGACCTGCCGGCCTTGCGATCCGGCGTGACAATCAGGCTTGCCGCCTCCCCCGCCAGGGACGGTTGGCGGCAGAGCCAGCGACCGTGACGGCGTTATTTGCCACCGTCACGAAGCTGTCATAGCAGAAAGATCGCCGGAATTCTACTGTCGCGTGGCTTTCGGCACGCAAAAAGCCAGAAAACTGCGTTCAAACGCGCCGATCAGGAACCGGATCCGGCCTTGTCGGAAAAATACTTGTCGAATTTGCCGTCTTCGCCCTTGTGCGAATCGGCGTCGTCCGGAGACTCGCCCTTGACGGTGATGTTGGGCCACGACGCCGAGAAGGTGGCGTTGAGCTCCATCCACTTTTCAAGGCCGCCCTCGGTATCGGGCAGGATCGCTTCGGCGGGGCATTCCGGCTCGCAAACCCCGCAATCGATGCATTCATTGGGGTTGATGACGACCATGTTCTCGCCTTCGTAGAAACAGTCGACCGGGCACACCTCGACGCAGTCCATATACTTGCACTTGATGCAGGCTTCGGTCACGACGTAGGCCATTGTGTCTCCCTTCGGGCGCTGCCCGATTGTTGAAATCCGCCGGGCGATGCCCGCATAGCGCCCCGACAGCCACCGCCGCCGGAACATTCACACCGCCGTTAGAACGCCGCCGTGGCGCTCGTCAATGGCGCTGCGACGCTGGCGGCAAGGTTGCAGGTCAGATCGGTATAAAGATGCCGGGCTTCCTCATAGGGACCGCGACGTTCGGCAAGGCCTTCGACGCGGACGATGATGACTTCATCGTCGCGCAGGAAGCTGAGCACCGAGCCGGCGCGGACCAGCGCCGAAGCGCGATCGATCACCCGGCCATCGAGGCGCAAGCGTCGGCTTTCGCATAGGGTCTGTGCAGCGGATCGTGATTTTGCCAGCCTGGCAAACCACAGCCATTTATCGAGCCGGAGCCCTGCACCGTAGACCAAACGCTACCTGCCTTTCCGTGTCGTGTCCGCCCGGGCGCCACCAGCGCCGAACGAGACACCCGCCAGGATTGCAAAGGGCGAATCGCCGGGCGTCCTGGCGTCGCCTGCCGATTCGGTGGGTGAAGGGGAGCGGCGATGGCCGCGCCACGCAAAATGCGCCGCGCCATCGACAAGCTGGAGCCGATAACCCAGCGCGCGCATCAGCCGGGCAAGCCCATCACGGCTGAGCCCGGCCGATGCCGCCCAATTGGGATCGGGAATGAACGGTGCCCGGCCTTCGCGGCGGCCATGGATGGCGCGCGCCAGCCGGTCGACCATGTCGATGCGCACCGCTTCGTCGCCGATGCGCCAATAGCCCGCCGCCTCGATGAACCCCGGCGGCGCCGCCGGATCGACCGGCAGGCTGACGCGACCCGGCGGCGGCAGGGCCGGCAGCGCGGCGATATCGTTGGCGACGGCCCATAGCGCCAGCCGCCAGCGCGTCGCCTCGGGCCGCAACAGCCCGGCGACGAAAACATGCACGACCCCCAGCCGCACGCCGGCGCCGACCAGCGCCTGGCGATCGGCGCGCGGCAACGTTTCGATGACATCGCCGAGATCGCTGCGCTTGAGGGCGCCCAGGGTTTCCACCAGCCGCACGATCAGGCCCCGCGCCACCGGCGACAGGGCGCCATGCAGCGCGCCAAGCCGCACCAGCGGCCCCAATTCGCGCGCCAGCGCCGCGTCGAACCACGCCGCCAGTCGCACCTGCACCCGGCGGCGATCATCGGGCGCCAGGCTGGCCAGCGCGCGATCCAGCTCGACCCGCGGTGTCATCGCATCGCGGCCCTTGCGCAGCGACGCGACCCGCGCGCCGTTCCACAACAGCCGCGGCGGCATCCCGCCGGTGAAATCGAGGCGGAATTCACCATCCGCCGCCGCCGCCAGCAGCCCGGCGCGGCGCGCCAGTTCCTTGACGAGGTGGCGTTCCGCCGCCGCGAGCAGCAGCCGCTGTTCGCCGGCGCGCGCGCTGGCATCGGCGGTGAAGCGAAAGCCATCGAGCGTGCCGATGACTTCGCCTTCGACCGCCACGGCACCATCGGGGTCGATTTCCACCCGCTGGTCCTGGCCGCGCGCCTTGAGGTCGCGCAGCAACACCGCCGTACGCCGATCGACGAAGCGCTGGGTCAGCGCGGTGTGGAGCGCGTCCGACAGCCGATCCTCGACCGCCCGGGTGCGTTCGGCCCACAGCGGCGCATCGGCAAGCCAGTCGGGACGGTGGGCGATATAGGTCCAGGTCCGCGCCCCGGCGATGCGATCGGCCAGCGTTTCGACATCGCCCGACATGCGGTCGAGATGCGCCAGTTCGCTGGCGATCCAGGCTTCGGGCAGCTTGCCATTGGCTTCGGACAAATGCCGGAACACCCGCCCGACCAGCCGGGCATGCTGTTCGGCGCCGGTCTTGCGATAATCGGGCAGGCCACAGGCATTCCACAGCCGGCTGACGCCGCGCGGCCCCGGCGCGCGCTCCATTACCCAGGGCTCGCCCGCCAGCCGCTTGAGCACCGCCATGTCGATGGCATCGTCGCTGCGCTGCAGACCCGGCAGCGGCGGTCGCGCATCGAGCGCGGCGATCAGGCGCGGCAGGCTGCCGAAATCGAGATCGGTGTTGCGCCAGACCAGCTGTTCGAGCGGTTCGAAGCGATGCTCCTGCAACCCCTCGATCTCCTCCGGCGTGAAGGTCGCCGCCTCGGTGGTGCCCAGTTGCACCGTCCCGAAAGTGCCATCTTTCTGGTAACGCCCGGCACGGCCGGCGATCTGCGCCATCTCCGACAGGGTCAGCCGGCGATGCCGCCGGCCGTCGAACTTGCCCAGCGAGGCGAAGGCGACATGGGCGATATCCATGTTTAGCCCCATGCCGATCGCATCGGTGGCGACGAGATAATCGACCTCTCCCGACTGGTACATCGCCACCTGGGCATTGCGGGTGCGCGGGCTCAGGCTGCCCATCACCACCGCCGCGCCGCCTTTTTGCCGGCGCAGCATTTCGGCGAGCGCATAGACTTCGGCCGCCGTGAAGGCGACGATGGCGCAGCGGCGCGGCAGCCGCGACAGTTTCTTCGACCCGGCATAGCTCAGCGTCGAAAAGCGCGGCCGGGTGATGATCTCGGCTTCGGGGATCAGCTTCCTGATCAGCGGCCGCAGCGTTTCCGAGCCGAGGATCATGGTTTCGGCATAGCCGCGGGCGTGCAGCAACCGGTCGGTAAAGACATGCCCGCGCTCGGGATCGGCCGCGACCTGGCCTTCGTCGATGGCGACGAAACTCACCTCCTTCACGTCTTTTGTCGGGTCGCCGACGCGACCGAGCGGCATCGCCTCGACCGTACACAGGAACCAGCGCGCCCCCGGTGGCACGATCTTTTCCTCGCCGGTGATCAGCGCGACATTGGCGGCACCCTTGATGGCGCAGACCTTGTCATAGACTTCGCGCGCCAGCAGCCGCAGCGGAAAGCCGATCATGCCGCTGGCATGGCCGCACATGCGTTCGACCGCGAGATGGGTCTTGCCGGTGTTGGTGGGGCCAAGCACCGCCGTGACCGTGCCCGAAGGCGTGGCCGGCCGCAGCGGGCGGGCGGAAGCGAAAGGCAGGCCCCGGATCACGCTGCCGACTTTGGCGGGACCGGACAGCAAAGGCGAGGCGCAACAGCGACGCAGCCCGGCGGACTGCAAACCCCTGTCATGATCCTCTGCCGGCGCATCACGTCCTTTACAACGGGTCAGCCTGGCAAAAGACTCGCACGGGATTCAAAGGGTTTCAAGTGACCGTTCAAAGACGGTCGGTTCACCGCATCCATTCTGCGACGAAGCGTGGCAGGATTGACACAGAAGGGCGCAATACCCCAATGATTCGACTTAGTTGTTAGCCGTGGTCGAAAACCCGGGGGGGTTAGCGCTTGTTCGAACCGAATATGCAGGCAGCCGGGCCGGGGGTCGCTTCCTTTCCGGATGTTGCCGCAAGCCAGCGCCAACCCGGCGCGCGCCGCCGCGCCGCGATGTCGGCGGCCGCGCGAATTGCCGAATGGCGCGGCCGGGTTGCCGGGCGCAAGCCACTGGAATTGCTCGGAATAAGCCTTGCCACCGAGATTTCGACCGACCTGGGAGACAGCATCGGCAGCCGCAACTGGTGGCTCGGGCTGGCGGCCTGCACGGCGCTGTGCACCGGCGCCATCACGCTCGGCACCATGGTCGCGCCGCTGCCGCAATTGCTCCGCCCACAGCTTACGCCGGCGCAGCGCGAAGCGGTCAAACCGCAAAGCATCGCACCGCTCGCCTATGGCGCCGCCACCGGCACGACCGCCCTGCCGTCTCCGCGCCTCGTCGAACGGCTCGCCGAAGCCCCCGAACGCCCGCGGCTCGAACTGACCGCGCGGGTCGATGGCCGCAGCAGTTTCGAAACCATCTTGCGCCGCGCCGGCGTGGGGCGTGATGATATCGCAGCAGTGGTCGCGATGGTGCGCGGTTCGGCGCGGCTGAACGCCCTGCCCCGCGGCAGCTCGATCGACCTGGTGCTCGGTCGCCGCGACAGCAAGGCGGTGCCGCGGCCGCTCGAATCATTGGGCTTTCGCGCGGCCTTCGATCTGCGGTTGCTGGTCACCCGCAGCGAGGCAGGCCTGCAATTGAAGCGCATCCCGATCGCAGTCGATTCGACGCCGTTGCGGGTCGAAGGCACCGTGGGCGGCAATCTCGGGCGGGCGCTGCGCGGCGCCGGCATTCCCGCCAGCCTGGCTGCCGATTTCGTCACCACCATGCGCTATGTCGTCGATTTCCAGCGCGGCGTCGGCAAGCGTGATCGCTTCGGCATCGTTGTCGAACGCGATCGCGCCGAAACCGGCGAAATCCGCTATGGTCGCCTGTTATTTGCCGGGCTGGAACGCCCCGGCAAGGACCCGGTCGAACTCGGCCGTTTCGATATCGGCGGCAGCAGCCAGTTCTACCGCGCCAATGGCGAAAGCGCCCGCCGGGGCCTGATGGGAACGCCCGTCGAAGGCGCCCGCATGACCAGCGGCTTCGGCATGCGCTTCCACCCGCTATTGTCCTATTCGCGCATGCACCAGGGGGTGGATTTCGGCGCGCCGATGGGTGCCCCCATCCTTGCCGCCGCCAATGGCACGGTGGCCTTTGCCGGGCGCCACGGCGGCCATGGCAATTATGTCCAGTTGAAGCACAGCAAGGAACTCGCCACCGGCTATGCCCATATGTCGCGCTTCGCCGTGCGGCCGGGGCAGAGCGTCGCACAAGGCCAGGTCATCGGCTATGTCGGCTCGACCGGCATGTCGACCGGGCCGCACCTGCATTACGAAGTCTGGCTGCGCGGCCGGCCCACCAACCCGGTATCGTTGAAGTTCATCGGCGGATCGAAGCTTTCGGGCGGCAACATGGCGCGCTTCCAGGCGATGATGAACCGGATGCGCCACATGGAAAGCGCCGGCAGCGCGGCAGCCGCCACCGACCCGGCGCGCCGCGACGCTGGCACCGACAGCGGCAGCCAGCCCCGCGAGCGCCGCGGCAAGCGCCGCCGCTGATACGCCGCTGATACGCCGCGCATCGCTGCCGGGCCGTCTGGCAGCGCCGCAGCCCATGGCCAGCGGCGCGCGTCCGGGCTATCGATGCACCATGCGTAGTCTTGTTCCCCTGCTGTTGCTGCTCGCCGCCCCGGCGTTCGCCTTTCCCACGCCGCAACGCGATGTGGCGCGCATCATCAGTCCGGTCTGGGCAGACGAATCGAGCCGCGACAAGGCCGGCGAAGCGAGCAAGGTCATCCGCATTCTCGATATCAAGCCGGGCCAGACGGTGGCCGATATCGGCGCCGGCAGCGGCTATTACACCATGCGCGTCGCGCCGGTGGTGGGCCCTCGTGGCCGCGTCATCGCCCAGGATATCGTGCCGCGCTACCTCGCCGATCTGCAGCGCCGCACGGCAAAGGCCAAACTCGGCAATGTCCGCTTTGTGCGCGGCACCCCGTCCGATCCGCGCCTGCCGCGCGCCAGCATCGATGTCGCGCTGCTCATCCACATGTACCATGAAATCGCCGAGCCCTATGCCCTGCTCTACCGGCTGCGCGCCAGCCTGAAGCCCGACGCGCGCATCGCCATCGTCGATCTCGACCGGTCATCGGCGATGCACGGCATGCCCAAGGCGCTGTTGGTCTGCGAGGTAAAGGCCGTCGGCTATACGCTGGTTTCGATCGACGATCTCGAACCCGGCTATCTGGCGGTGTTCAAGCCGGCGGCGCCGGTCGATCCGCGCACGGTGAAGGCCTGCCGGGGATAACGGGTCAGGCGCACCCGCGCGACGCTTGCCCGCTTGCCGCCCTTCGGCTTCATGCTAGATGGACAGCATGGCACCTCCCTTCCCTTTCTCTGCAATCGTCGGCCAGGCCGAAATGAAACAGGCGCTGCTGATGGCGGCGGTCGAGCCGCGACTGGGCGGCGTCATGGTGTTCGGCGATCGCGGCACCGGCAAATCGACCGCGGTGCGCGCCCTCGCCGCGCTGCTGCCACCGATGAAGATCGTCGCAGGCTGCCGCTATGGCTGCGCGCCCAACGAAACAGCGCCCTGCCCCGATGATTGCCGCGCCCGCGCCGGCAAGCAGGTCGCCGAAGTTTCGGTGCCTTTCGTCGACCTGCCCCTGGGGGCCACCGAAGACCGCGTCGTCGGCGCACTCGATCTCGAACGCGCGCTCGCCACGGGTGAAAAGCGCTTCGAACCCGGGCTGCTCGCCAAGGCCAACCGCGGCTTTCTCTATATCGACGAGATCAACCTGCTCGAAGATCACCTCGTCGACCTGCTGCTCGATGTCGCCGTCTCGGGGCAGAACCTTGTCGAACGCGAAGGCCTGTCGATCCGCCACGCCGCACGCTTCATCCTCGTCGGCTCGGGCAACCCGGAAGAAGGCGAATTGCGCCCGCAATTGCTCGATCGCTTCGGCCTGTCGGTCGATGTCCGCACTCCGACCGAGCTTGCCGACCGAATCGAGATCGTCAAGCGCTGCGACCGCTTCGACCGCGACCCCAAGGGCTTCGCGCAAACCTATGCCGAGGCCGAAGCGGCAACGCTGCACAGCATCGCCAAGGCGCGCAAGAAGCTGCCCGATGTCACCGTGTCGGATGAAATGCTCGAACTCGGCAGCCGGCTGTGCCAGGCGGTCGGCGCCGATGGCCTGCGCGGCGAGCTCACCCTGCTGCGCGCCGCCCGCGCCACCGCGGCGCTGGCCGGCAAGAAGCATGTCAGCCCGCACCATGTCGGCGCCGTTGCGCCGCTGGCGCTGCGCCACCGCCTGCGCCGCAACGTGCTCGACGATACCGGATCGACGGTGCGCATCACCCGCGCCGTCGCCGAACTGATCGGCGCATGAACCAGCTTGCCCGCCTGACGGGCGCGCCGGTGGCCGACGTGGCGCCCGATGATCACAGCGCCAACCGCTGGGCACTGGCATTGTCGGCGCTGGATATCCTCACCGAACGCCTGCCCGAAGGCACGCCGGCCCTGGGCGGCATCCTGTTGCGCGCCCGCCCCGGCCCGGTGCGCGATGCCTGGGCGGCGGCCCTTGCCCGCGCCGCGACGGTCCGCCGCCTGCCCGCCAGCGCCGATGCCGAAGCGCTCGATGGCGGGCTCGACCTTACCGCCACCCTCGCTGCCGGCCGCCCCGTCTTCCGCCCCGGGCTGATCGCCGAGATCGGCGACGGCATCCTGGTCGTGCCGATGGCCGAACGCCTGACCCAATCGCTGGCGGCGCGGCTGGCGGGCGCGATCGACGACGGTGGCCCGCTGCTGGTGCTGTTCGACGAATCGGACCCCGCCGCCGACAGCCAGGACCGAGTCACCGCCGGGCTGTGCGACCGGCTTGCCATCCATCTCGATCTCAACGACGTGCGCCTGCCGATGGCGGCGCTGATCGCCGGGACCAGCGATTTCCCGGCCGAAAACGACACGCTCGATCGTGACCCGGGCGCCGAGATCGACGACCCGGCGACCGCGATGGCGAGCGTTGCCGCCGCGCTCGGCATCGCTTCGATTCGCGCCCCCATCCAGGCGCAGCGCGTCGCCCGCATCCATGCCGCGATGGCCGGGCGCCGCCGCCTTGCCGCCGCCGATGTGGAGGTTGCCGCCGCGCTGGTGCTCGGCCCGCGCGCGACGCGGCTGCCGCCCGGCGACACGCCGCCGCCGCCGGAGGAAAACCCCGACACCCCCAACGAGCCACCGCCGCCCAGCGACGACAGCCCCGACGCTGCCCCCGACAGCCCCGACCAGACGCCGCCCGATGCCGGCGACCTTGTCCTCGATGCGGCCGAAACCACGCTGCCGCCCGGCCTGCTCGATGCGCTCGCCAATGGCATCCAGACGCGCGCGCCCGGCGGTGGCAGCAGCGGCGCCAAGCTGCGCAGCCTGACCTCGGGCCGCCCTGCCGGGGTGCGCGCCGGCGCACCGGGCCGCGGCGCGCGGCTGGCGCTTATTGAAACCATCAAGGCGGCGGCGCCATGGCAGAAACTGCGCCCGGCGCGCGACGATGGCCGGCTGTCGATCCGCCATGACGATCTGCGCATCCGGCGCTTTGTCGCGCGCGCCGAAGCGACCACCATCTTCGCCGTCGATGCTTCGGGATCGGCGGCCTTCGCGCGGCTGGCAGAGGCCAAGGGCGCGGTCGAACTGTTGCTCGCCCAGGCCTATGTGAAGCGCGCCGAAGTCGCGCTGGTCGCCTTTCGCGGCGACATGGCCGAAATCAGCCTGCCGCCGACACGTTCGCTGGCACGGGCCAAGCGGCAACTGGCGGCGCTGGCCGGCGGTGGCGGCACGCCGATGGCGGCGGGCATCGACCTTGCCCGCCGCGTCGCCGAGGCCGAACGCGCGCGCGGCCGCACGCCCCTGGTCGTCATCCTGACGGATGGCCGCGCCAATGTCGGCGGCGGCGGCATGAGCCCGCACGAAGCCGCGCTGGCCAGCGCCCGCGCCTTTGCCGCCACCGGCATCAGGTGCGTCTTCATCGATTGCAGCGCCCGGCCGCGCCCCGAAGGCGGGCAGATCGCCACCGCCATGGCGGCCCGCTATGTCGCGCTGCCGCGCCTCGACGCCCGCGCCGTCGTCGCTGCTGTACAGGCCGCGTCATGAGCCGCCCCGATTGGCGCGTCGAAGGCCGTGGCTGGCCGCACGCCGCCACCAGCCGCTTCATCAGCGCCGGCGGCATTGACTGGCATGTCCAGGTGATGGGAAATGGCCCGGTGGCGTTGCTGCTGCACGGCACCGGCGCTGCAACGCATAGCTGGCGCGATCTGGCGCCGCTGCTGGCGCGCGATTTCACCGTCGTGGCACCCGACCTGCCCGGCCATGGCTTCACCGGCCCCATCCGCCGCGCCACGCCAAAGGCCGTGGCAACGGCACTGGCGGCGCTCACCGACAGCCTGTCGCTGCCGCCGGCGATCACCATCGGGCATTCCGCTGGCGCGGCCATCGCGATGACGATGGTCCAGCACCGGCTGGCGCCGCCGCGCGCCGTTGTCGGGCTCGGCGGGGCGTTGCTGCCGTTTCCGGGAATGGCCGGCAAATTGTTCCCGGCGCTGGCCCGCATGCTGTTCGTCAACCCGCTGATGCCCGAAATCTTCGCGATGCGGGCGCGGGTGCCGGGCGAGATCCCGTCCTTCATCCAGCGCTCGACCGGATCGCGCCTCGATGCCGCCGGCCTTGCGTTCTACGAACGGCTGATGAAAACCTCGGGCCATATCGGCGGCGCGCTGGCGCTGATGGCGAATTGGGACCTTGAACCGCTCGAGGCGGCGCTGCCGGGGCTGGATGTGCCGGTGCTGCTGGCGCACGGCGAGCGCGACAAGACCATCCCGCCCGCCACGTCGCGCACCGTCGCGGCGCGGCTGCCGCAGGGCGAAGCGCTGATGCTGCCCGGGCTCGGCCATCTGGCGCATGAGGAAGACCCGGCGGGCCATGCGACGCTGATCACCGATTTCGCCAGCCGCCACGGCATTCTGGGCTGACCGGTTGACCCCGCCGGTTCCGGCGGCAAGGATGCGAGACGGGAGACGGTTCGATGGCCAGCGCAGCGCCGCAATCAAATGCCGATCTGTGGGCCGCGGTGCGGGCGCAGCGCGATCAGGTGCCGGCGTTGTGGGCCGGGTTCGATTTCGACGCGACCCCCGAACGCTTCACCACCGATCCGGCGGCACCGTCCAGCCTGTCGCCGCGCCAGGCGCACCAGCGACCGGCGATCCTTGCCGATACCGATCTCGTCGAGCGGCTGCGCGCCTACAGCATGATGGGCGATGTCACCGCCGATCGCTACGCCGCGCTAATGGCGCACACCAAGTTCCACCAGCTCATCGCCATGCTGACGCTCGCCTGCGACCGCGGCATCGACGCGGTGCCCGATGCGCCGCCCGAACTCGCCGCCTTCATCGCCGATCTGGAAGCAAAACCCGATTGGGTCGACATGGCGCTTGTCGAAAAGGGCGCCCGGCTCGAACGCAACGGCACCGCCAATATTGCCCCCTATGCCGTGCGCGGCGCCTTCATCGCCACCTTCATGAACGAATTCGCCGCGCTGCCGATGGCATTGACCGGCACCCTGTCGGCCGCGACCGCCGCTCGCCGGGTCAAGGAAACCGCCAATTTCTTTGCCGTCACCACGCTGCCCGGCGCGCTCGATCGCTTCGGGCCGGGCTTCAAGGCGGCGGCGATGGTGCGGCTGATGCATTCGATGGTGCGCTGCAACGTCATGCGCCGGCCACAATTGTGGGACCGGGCACGCTATGGCTTTCCCATCCCCCAGGTCGACCAGATGCCCGCCGGGCTGATCAACATCTTCCTGCTGTCGTATCGCCTGATTGCGCAAGGGCGCCGCGACTTCAGCCCCGACGAACGCGCCATCGTCGAATTCTGCCGTTATCGCTGCCGCCTGCTCGGCCTGCCCGAGATCCTGTTGCCGACGACCCCGCAAGGGATTGTCGACATCATGAACGTGCGCGGCGCGACGCTGCGCGCCAGCTTCGACGACAGGATTTGCGGCACGCTGGTGCGCGCCACCATGGCCGCCGAACTATGGCCCGGCGCCACTTGGCGTCAGCGTGTGTTCCGCCGCGTCGAGCACAGCTTTTCAAAGCTGTTCTTCCTGAAAAACTTCATGAACAATGATCGCGCTGCCGCCGCGCGCGTCGGCGTGACCGTTACCGCCACCGATCAATTGCTGTTCGGGCTCGCCGCCGGGCATATCGGCCTCACCATGGCGGCGTACCGGCTGGCGGCGCGCGTGCCCGGCTTGCGCGATATCGCCGACCGCCGGCTGGTCGCGCGCATCGAAAAACTGCTGGCAAGCTATGGCCATGCCGAATTCGTCACCTATGACCAGCGCGCCCCGGCACTCGCCGCTGCGTGATCAGCGCCGCCCGGGCGCCTGAGCCTCAGCGCGCGTTGTTGAGCGCGGCGATTCGCGCCCGCAGCATCGCAACGCTGGCCAGGGCGGCGTCCGCCTCGGCCTTGCCGGTCAGATCATCCTCGATCGTGTCGAGCGCGCGTTCCTCGATGCCCAGCGGCAGCAGCAGCGATTCATAGCGGCTGCGCTGGACTTCGACTTCGGTGGCGGCATCCGAATCATCTGCCTTGCCGGCGGCAGCGGCGGTGGCGCGCGTCCAGTCCGCCCGGCGCGTCGGTGCTACAGCCTCGATCGCGGCAATCGCCATCTCGACCCTGGCCAGCCGCGCCGCCACATCGGCCGGCACCGGCGGCAGCGCAGCGATAGCGGGCGGCGCCGCGACCATGTCCTGGCCGCAGCCCGCACAGGCGCCCAGCGGGGTGCGCGGCACCAGCGGCGATACTTCGCCGGGGCGCGGCGCCAGCGTCGGCCAGCTTTCGCCGCGGTTGAGCCCGGTACAGCCCGACAACACCACGACAGCGGCGAGCAACGGCAGGGCGAAACGCGTCATCATAAGCCCTGCTGCTACCTTTCACCGTCCGCCCGCGCAAGCCGCGGCCGGAATCGCGCTGCCCGCATTCTAGCTGTTGCCAAGTCTGCCTGCCTCGCCTATGCACCGCCCTCCATGCACCCGTAGCTCAGCTGGATAGAGCATCAGACTACGAATCTGAGGGTCGGACGTTCGAATCGTTCCGGGTGCACCATATTTCCATCGCGATCGGGATAACGGGCTGGCGCAGCGCCGCTCGCCTTCAGCCCTTTGGCGCCGCGAGCGGGAACACCGCCTCGAGCGGCCTGTCCTCGGGCAGCACATACACAATGCCTGTCGTGGCGCGGAACAGCGGCACGACGACCGCATCGAAAAATTCGGCCGGCACGTTGATGCAGCCATAGGAAATGCGATTATCGTCGACCGCCGGCGACATCAGGCGGCGCCGGCGCTGGTCTGCGGGCCGGCCGGCGATGACGCGATGCAGCGACAGGCCGGCGGCATAATCGACCCACAGGATATCGGCCTTGCCAAGATCATTCCCCAGTTGCGCGACATAGCGGCCGGCCGCGGTGATCCGGTCCTGCGGGCCGATCGCGGCCAGCGGGCGGTCGCCGATACCCGGGGGATTGATGTCACCGCGCGCCGCGCCGAGCAGCGCCGGCGCCGTGCCGCGCAGCGCGCCATCGGCGGCAAAGGCGAACACCCGGGCGCTGCGCTTGTCGACGATTATGAACGCCAGGCCGGCATTGTCGGCGCTGGTCCTGATCCAGGTCGCAACGCGGGTGACCGCCGGAGTCGCCAGCGCCGATTGCGCCACCGGGGTGGACGCCGCCGCGCCGGCCATTGCCGGGCCAGTCGTTGCCAGGGCGATCGATGCCGCCAGCAGCCGGGCAAAGCCGATCTCGCGCCGGCACGACCGCGCCCCCTCCGACCGTGCCTGCACGCGGATCAATGCCGTGACGGCTTTGGCCGCAGCGGTAGCGGCGGCGGCGGCGGCGGCGGCACGACAGGCGCCATGGGCGGCGAAACGACGACCGGCTGGGCCAACGGGACTTGCGGGACCAGCACCGCCGGCATCCGGACGCCACCGTTGAACACCGCCAACTGCAACCCCGGGATCGGCGCCGCAACGACAATCGCCGGCACGGGTGTCGTCGAAATCGGCGAAAGCGGCAGGGGCGTGAATGTTGGTGTTGGTGTTGGTGTCGGCGTGGGTGTCGGTGTTGGCGTTGGCGTCGGCGTCGGCGTCGGTGTGGGTGTGGGCGTGGGCGTGGGCGTCGGCGTTGGCGTTGGCGTTGGCGTTGGCGTTGGCGTAGGCGTCGGCGTCGGCGACGGAGTCGTCGACGGATCGGGAGAGCGAGGGGGAGTGGGAGTGGGAGGTGGAGTGTGTAGGTGAGGGTGGTAGCCGGTAG
>JBBRVH010000055.1:0-20666 GCA_038246995.1 Sphingomonadales bacterium | reverse complement strand
GACCATCGTTCGCCGCTCGCCGGCGACGACATCAGCAAGCGTTCGCCGCTCTGCGGCGGGGGTCATTTCGGCGCACCCGGCGTGGCGTCGATGCTAGTTCGTCTAGCGATGAAGGTTGCCCTCGCCAAGCTCCATTGCTAGGGGGAGCGCCCGCACAGGTCTCCTGGGCGTGGCCCGATGGCGGAGTGGTGACGTAACGGACTGCAAATCCGTGAACCCGGGTTCGATTCCCGGTCGGGCCTCCACAGGCACAGGGTAACCCGCCGTTCAGCGCGGTGTTACCGCGATCAGCCTTATATCATTGACGTTGGTGCCGGTCGGCCCGGTGGTGGCGAGCCCGCCAAGCCGATCGAACAGCGCATGGGTGGCGTTGCCGGCCAGCGCGGCCGCAACGTCGGGCCGCGCGCGCCGAGCCAACGCCGGATCGAACCAGCCGCCGGCATTGTCCATCGTGCCATCGATGCCATCGCTGTCGCCGGCGAGCGCGCTGACCGGCGCGTCATCGGGCAGCGCCGCGATCATCCCGGCGAGATATTCGAGCGCGGGGCCGCCGCCACCGCTCCTGTCGCGTACCGTGACGGTCAATTCACCGCCCGAGATCAGCAGCACGCGCTCATTGCGCGCGGCGGTGGCAACAGCAATTGCGGCATGGGCAGCGCCGATTTCGCGCGCTTCGCCGGTCAGGTCGTCACCGATCCGCACGACACGCCAGCCGGCGGCGGTGGCGGCAGCGTGGCTGGCGGCGAGCGCGGTCGCGTTGCTGGCGACGATATGGACGGGGTGATCGGGCACAACGGCTGCCGGCACGGCGCGCATCGCGGCGGCGAGCGCCGGGTCGATGCGCCAGCCGCTGGCCGCCAGCACGCTGAGCGCGGCATCGGGGTCATGCGGTGCGGCGATGCTCGGCCCCGAAGCGATTGCCGCCGGATCATCGCCGACGACGTCCGATATCAGGAAACTGTGGAGGTCACCCGCGCGGGCCGCAGCGGCCAGCCGGCCGCCCTTCACGCGTGAGAGATGGCGGCGCACCAGGTTGATCGCGGTGATCGGCGCGCCCGATCGCACGAGATGATCGGTAATCGCGGCCTTTAGCGCCAGCGACACACCGGCAATGGGGTCGCAGAGCAGCGCCGAGCCGCCGCCCGAGACGAGGAAAATCACCCGGTCACGTGGCGCCACGCCTTCGGCGAGCCGGCGGATGCGCTGCCCGGCGGCGAGCGCGCGGGCATCGGGGACGGGGTGGCTCGCCTCGATCACGTCGATCGCGCCGGTGGGGCCGCGTGCGCCATGGCCGTGGCGGGTAACGACGCACCCCGAAACCGGCCCGGCGAGCGTGGCGGCCGCGACTTCGGCCATGGCGGCGGCCGCCTTGCCGCAACCGAGCACCAGCGTGCGACCGGCCGGCGCATCGCGCGGCAAACGGTTCGGCAGCACCGTGGCGGGATGCGCCGCGGCAACCCCGGCGCGGAAAAAGCCGATCAGCTGTGCAGCGATTGCCGGTTCAGGCCGGGTTGTCGCGGACATGCGCCTCGAGCTCGTCGAAAAAGCGTTCGAGATTGTGGAGGACGTTGACCTTGAATTCGTAATTCACCTCGGGCGAATTCGATTCGATGATCGGCGAGGCGTCGACCTTTTCGGCATAGGCGGCGCCGATGGTGCGGATATAGTCGGGGGTCAGCTTGATCTCCCCCATCTTGTCGAGGATGCGCAGCTGGACGATCATCATCTGGCGGACCAGCATTTCCAGCGCGGTGATGCGCGCCACGGCGGCAACGGCATCGAGTTCGATGGCTTCATCTTCGTTCATGGCGCCAGTGTAACGCACCGGGCGGCGCTGGGTAGAGCGCCATGCGTAAAATCAAAGTCAGCACCGGCCCGCGCGCGACGAATGTCGCATTCGCTCCTGCCCAACCACCCACGAGGGTATCGTAACGGGTGGTTGGGCAGGGGGCGCGGGCCGGTGCTGATTTTACGCATGGCGCTCTAGCCCGTGTTTGAGTTGCGCGCTGCCCCCCGGATGCGGCATCACCGCGTCATGATCCGCATCCTTACCGCCCGCATCGAACGCTTTCCCGTGCGCGGCAGCTTCGTCATCGCGCGCGGCGCCAAGACGCATGTCGATGTCGCGGTCGCCGAAATCAGCGCCGGCCCGCTGGCCGGGCGCGGCGAAGCGACCGCCATCTATTATCGCGGTGAAAGCGCCGAATCCGTGGTCGCCGCCATCGCCGCCCAGGCCGATGCGGTGGCGGCGGGCGCCAGCCGCGCCGATCTGCTCGGGTTGATGCCGGCCGGCGCCGCGCGCAACGCCATCGATGCAGCGCTATGGGATCTCGAAGCCAAGGCTGCGGGCCGGCGCGTCTGGCAAATGCTCGGCCTGCCGCAACCGCAGCCGATGCTGACGGCCTATACGATCAGCCTGGGGGACCCGGGCAGCATGGCCGCGGCGGCAACGCTGGCGCGCGGGCGCGAGTTGCTCAAGATAAAGCTTGGCGGCGATGGCGGCCCGGCGGCGGATATCGAACGTGTTGCCGCCGTGCGCCGGGCGGCGCCCGATGCGCGGCTGACGGCCGATGCCAATGAAGCCTGGGGTGGCAGCGACATCGCCCGCACGGCGGCGGCACTGGCGGCGCTGGGGGTCGAACTGATCGAACAGCCGGTGCCGGCAGGTCAGGATGCGCTGCTCGATGGCGTGCGCGCGGCGGTGCCGCTGGCGGCGGACGAAAGCTGCCATGATCGCGCGACGCTCGACGATATTGTCGGGCGCTACAGCCATATCAACATCAAGCTCGACAAGGCCGGCGGGCTGACCGAGGCGCTGGCGCTCGTCCATGCGGCACGGATGCGCGGGCTCGGCGTGATGACCGGCTGCATGCTGTCGACCTCGCTGGGCATCGCGCCGGCCTTTTATGTGGCGATGCAGGGCAGCTATGCCGATCTCGATGGGCCGCTGCTGATCGAGGACCGGCCCGGCGGGTTGAAATTCGAACATTCGGACGTGTGGCCGCCGGAGGCCGAACTTTGGGGGTGAGCCTTTAACTCCCTCCCCGCAAGGGGGAGGGAGTAGAGACTGTCAGCCCTCCCCATAGCCCGTCACGCTCTCGAACATCACCGTCAGCGCGCGGCGTTCGACCTCGGTCAGTTCGGGGCGCCAGATCTCGAACAGCAAGATCGCGCGGATATCACCCGAATCATTCCATGCCTCATGCTCGATACTGTCATCGAAGATCAGCATTTCACCGGCCCGCACGCTGCGCGTGTCATTGCCCACCCGCAGCCGGCAGCCAGCGGGCACCACCAGCGGCAAATGGCAGATCAGCCGCGTATTGAGCATGCCGTTGTGCGGCTGGATATGCGTGCCCGGCGCCAGCACCGAAAACAGCACCATCGGTGACCACGCCCTTATCGCCGGGATCGGCAGGCCGGCGAGCGCTGCCATGGTCGCCGGACAGCGCACGGCGTTGTCGGAAACGGGTTCACCATCCCGCCACAGGTGAAAGGCGCTCCAACGCGGATCATCGAGCAGGCTGTGCGGCTTGGCCGGGCGGCCCTTTGGCGCTTCGACATATGGCGCCAGCCCGGCACGATCGGCAAGAATTGTGCTGACTTCGGCGGTGATCGCCGGCGCGGCGGCAAGCAGCGCCGGCACCCAGGCGAAATCGGCAGGATCGTAAAAGGCTTTTTGTGGCAGCCCGGGGAAATAGAAATTCGTCGGTTCCTGCAGATAGGGCCGGGTCTGGCCCGAAACGATCGCCAGGCTTTCGGCAAAGCGTGGCCCGGCTGTGGCCGTATCGATGCCGGCCTCCGCAAGCGCGCTGTCCATCCGGCCCCGAAACCGCGCCACGGCGGCATTGCGCGCCGAACTGGCGCGGGCCAGGCGCTGGACAAGGTCGGCGGGCAGGCCCTGCATCCCCGCAGTCGCCGACAGCGCCTGGT
The DNA here is from genome assembly GCA_038246995.1 of Sphingomonadales bacterium. Classification (GTDB taxonomy): domain Bacteria; phylum Pseudomonadota; class Alphaproteobacteria; order Sphingomonadales; family Sphingomonadaceae; genus Sandarakinorhabdus. The sequence goes on along the minus strand of JBBRVH010000055.1, from coordinate 16,733 downwards.
CGTACCAGTTGACCGCCGCCCGATCATCGCCGTCGCGGGTCAGCAATTCGCCGTGCATGACCAGCGCATAGGGGTTGCCCGGGTCGAGCCGCAGCACCTGTGCCAGCGCAGCGCGCGCGGCGGGGCGATCATCGGCCATGTCGCAGGCCTGCGCCAGGAACAGCCAGATTTGCGGGCTGGCGCGGCCGCTGTCGGCGATCGCGGCAAAGGCCTGGCGCGCCGCCGTGGCATCGCCGTGCCGCAAGGCCTCGATGCCGCGCTGGGCAAGGGCTTCGAGCTGGGCTTTGGCGGGATCGTTCATGGGGCCTCTCCGGGATCGATCGCTGCCGAATTCCGTCGTCACCCCCGCGCAGGCGGGGGCCCATCGCCGGCGCTTCGTCACGTGTGGCGGGTTGCAGGTGATGGGCCCCGCCTGCGCGGGGGTGACGGCGTGTTTCAGCGCGTCGGCAACGGTCTTTAGCGGGCGGCGGCAAATCTGTCACTTTGCAGTCGCGGCCTTGCGCGCCTATCGTGGGCCATGGCTTCGCGTCCCGACATCGTGCCCAACCGCCGGGCGATCATCGACCGGCGCGCGCTGGCCGACATGCTTGCCGAAAACATGGCGGCGGCCGGCGATTTCCAGGCGCGGCGGGCGGTGCTGGCGGGGGTCTTGCAGGCGGCGCTCGCCGATGGCCGGGCGGAATTGCAGCGGCGGTTGCGCGAAAACCCCGCCAAGGGCCTCGAACTGGCGGGGGCGCAGGCCTTTCTCGTCGATCAACTGCTGCGCATCCTGTTCGATGCGGTGGTCACCAGCCTGTATCCCGCCACCAATCGCACCTCGTCCGAACGGCTGACGCTGGTGGCGGTCGGCGGCTATGGCCGCGGCCAGATGGCGCCGTTTTCGGATATCGATCTGCTGTTTCTGACCCCCTGGAAACAGACGGCCTGGGGCGAACAGGTCATCGAGACGATGCTCTATTTGCTCTGGGACATGGGGTTGAAGGTCGGCCACGCGACGCGCTCGCTCGACGATGTGGTGCGCATGGCGCGCGCCGATGTGACAATCCGCACGGCGCTGCTCGAATCGCGTTATGTCTGGGGTGACCAGCCGCTGTACGAGGAAGCCACCCAGCGTTTCCGCAAGGAAGTCGTTGCCGGCACGGCCAAGGCCTTCACGGCGCAAAAGCTGGCCGAACGCGACGAACGCCACAAGAAAATGGGCGACAGCCGCTATGTCGTCGAACCCAATCTGAAGGAAGGCAAAGGCGGCTTGCGCGATCTCCACACGCTCTTCTGGATCGGCAAATATGCCTATCAGGTCGAAACGGTGGCCGAACTGGTCGACAAGGGGCTGCTGACGGCGATCGAATTGCGCCAGTTCCGCCGCGCCGAAAGTTTCCTGTGGGCGGTGCGCATCAACCTCCACGACATCGCCGGGCGTGCCGAGGAGCGGCTGACCTTCGATGTCCAGCGCGAGCTGGCGGGGCGGCTGCGCTATGCCGAGCGGGGTGGCATGTCGGCGGTCGAACGCTTCATGCGGCACTACTTCCTGATGGCCAGGACGGTGGGTGACCTGACCGGGTTGTTCCTCGCCCATCTCGATGAAAGCTTTGCCAAGGCAAGCTGGCTGCCGACGCTGACCCGGCGGCCGGGCAAATTGAACGGCTTCACGTTGCGCCGCGGCCAGATCGGCGTGCCCAATGACGGCTTTTTCGCCGCCGATCCGGTGCGGCTGATCGAGATGTTCGCGCTGGCCGACCGTGAAAAGCTCGGCATCCACCCGCAGGCAATGCGCCAGGCGGCGCGCGATGCCGGGCTGATCGATGAACGCATCCGCCGCGATCGCAACGCCAATGCGTTGTTCATGGCGGTGCTGACCAGCCGCAACGACCCTGAAAAAGTGCTGCGCTGGATGAATGAAGCCGGCGTTTTCGGGCGTTTCGTGCCCGATTTCGGCCGTGTCGTGGCGCAGATGCAGTACGACATGTACCATCACTACACCGTTGATGAACATACCATCCGCGCCATCGGGCTGGTGGCGCGCATCGAATCGGGGGTGTTGCAGGCTGAACATCCGCTGTCGGCGCGGGTCATTCAGCAACTCGTGTCGCGGCGCGTGCTGCATGTGTCGGTGCTGCTCCATGATATCGCCAAGGGCCGCGGCGGTGACCATAGCGAATTGGGCGGTGATGTTGCCGAAAGGCTGTGCCCGCGATTGGGGCTGAGCGCTGCCGAGACCGAAACGGTCGCCTGGCTGGTGCGCCACCATCTGCTGATGTCGAGCACCGCCTTCAAGCGCGACCTGTCGGATTTCAAGACCATCCTCGATTTCGTCGAAACGGTCGCCAGCCCCGAACGGCTGCGGCTGCTGCTGGTGCTCACCGTCGTCGATATCCGCGCCGTGGGGCCGGGGGTATGGAACAACTGGAAGGGCCAGTTGCTGCGCGACCTGTACGAATCGGCCGAGGAAGTGCTGCGGCTGGGCCACAAGCAGAAGGGCCGCAGCGAACGCATCGATGCCAAGCAGGAAGGCCTGGCCGCGGCGGTCGATTGGGATCCGCAGCGCTTCATCACCTATGCACGGCGTTTTGCCGACAGTTACTGGATCGCCGAGCCGCCCGAAGTGCTCGCCGCCAATGCAGCGCTGATCGCCGCTGCCGATATCGCCGATCTGCCGCTCGCCATTGCCGCGACCCCCGATCCCGGGTCGGGGACGACGCTGGTCAGCATCTATGCCGCCGATCACCCCGGGCTGTTTTATCGCATCGCCGGGGCGATTTCGCTGGGCGGCGCCAATATCCTCGATGCGCGCATCCACACGACGCGCGACGGCCGGGCGATCGACAATTTCATCATCGCCGATCCGCTCGGCCGACCCTTCGCCGAGCCGGCGCAACTGGCCCGGATGCAGCGCATGATTGAAGATGTGCTGACCGGCAAGATCCGCCTCGCCGACCGCCTCGCTGCCCGGCCGCTCGCCCGCCGGCGCGCCGAAGTGTTCAGGGTCGAACCCAATGTGCTGATCGATAACAAGGCGTCGAACCGCTACACGGTGCTGGAGGTCAACGCCGCCGACCGCCCGGCGCTGCTCTATTCGCTCACCCATGCGCTGTTCCAGAGCCGGGTGACGATCCATTCGGCGCATATCGCCACCTATGGCGAGCGCGCGACCGATACCTTCTACCTGACCGACCTGACCGGGCAGAAGATCGACAATCCGACCCGGCTGCGGACGCTCGAGAAACGGCTGATCGCGCTGGCGGGGGGCAATACCGGGCGGACCGAGACGCTGGAAGCGGCGGAATAGCGCACCGGGGAGCACTGCATTTTATCGTCACCCTCGCGAAGGCGGGGGGTGACGAGGGGAATTTACTGCGGATCAGCCGCGGTCGTCGCGCCATCCTGCGTGCCCTTGGGGGACGCGAGGAACGTCCATGCCATCGCGACAACCGCCAGGATCAGCGAAATGATCAGCACATAGCGCACGATGTGCGGCGTCACGCCGCCGCGCGCCTCGGTGGTCGTCAGCACTTCGGGTTCTTCGGGCATCATGGTTCCTTGGCAGGGCCTGTCGACTACAACCCGCCAGCGCCCGCGATGTTCCGTGCAAGTGATTGACGCGCCGCCTCTGCCTGCGCTTATACGGGCACCCGGGAGAACGACATGACCAAGCCGACGCACGACGACTGGCAGAAAATGGCCGCCAAGGAAGTCAAGGGAGCCGACCTGACCTGGGCGACCCCCGAAGGCATCGATGTCAAGCCGCTGTATACCGCCGCCGATGTCGTGACCGATCCGGGCTTGCCCGGTTTTGCGCCCTTCACCCGCGGCGTGCGCGCCTCCATGTATGCCGGCCGGCCCTGGACGATCCGCCAATATGCCGGGTTCAGCACGGCCGAAGCGTCGAACGCGTTCTATCGGCGCAATCTGGCCGCTGGCCAGAAGGGGCTGAGCGTCGCCTTCGATCTCGCCACCCATCGCGGTTATGACAGCGATCATCCGCGCGTTTCGGGCGATGTCGGCAAGGCCGGCGTGGCGATCGATTCGGTCGAGGACATGAAGATCCTGTTCGACGGCATCCCGCTCGATCAAATGAGCGTTTCGATGACGATGAACGGCGCGGTGCTGCCCTGCCTCGCCTTCTACATCGTCGCCGCCGAAGAAGCCGGGGTGACGCAGGACAAGCTCGACGGCACCATCCAGAACGACATTCTCAAGGAGTTCATGGTCCGCAACACCTATATCTATCCGCCGGCGCCGAGCATGCGGATCGTTGCCGACATCATCGAATACACCTCGAAAAACATGCCCAAGTTCAACAGCATCAGCATTTCGGGCTATCACATGCTCGAAGCCGGGGCGACCGCGGTGCAGGAACTGGCGTTCACGCTGGCCGACGGCAAGGAATATGTCCGCGCCGCGCTCGCCAAAGGCCTGGCGGTCGATGATTTCGCCGGGCGCCTGAGCTTCTTCTTCGGCATCGGCATGAATTTCTTCATGGAAATCGCCAAGCTGCGCGCCGCGCGCACGCTGTGGGCGACGATCATGGCGGATTTCGGCGCCAGCCCGCGCAGCCAGATGCTGCGCACCCATTGCCAGACCTCGGGCGTGTCCTTGCAGGAACAGGACCCCTACAACAACGTCATCCGCACCACTGTCGAGGCCATGGCGGCAGCGCTCGGCGGCACGCAATCGCTGCACACCAACGCGCTCGATGAAGCCATCGCGCTGCCTACCGATTTTTCGGCGCGCATCGCCCGCAACACGCAACTGGTGCTGCAGGAAGAAACCGGCATCACCCGCGTCGTCGATCCCTTGGGCGGCAGCTATTACATCGAGGCGCTGACCGACAGCCTGGTGAAGGGCGCGCAGGCGCTGATCGACGAAGTCGAAGCGCTGGGCGGCATGACCAAGGCGGTCGAAAGCGGCATGCCCAAGCTCGAAATCGAAAAGGCCGCGGCCGCCAAGCAGGCGCGGGTCGACATGGGGAATGACGTCATCGTCGGCGTCAACAAATACAAGCCGGCGACCGAGGAAAAGCTCGATATCCTTGATGTCGACAATGTCGCGGTGCGCGCCAGCCAGGTCGAGCGGCTGGCATCGGTGCGGGCGAAGCGCGATGCAGCGGCGGTCGACGCGGCACTCGCAGCGCTGCGTAACGGCGCTGCGGGGCAAGAAAACCTGCTCGGCCTTGCCGTCGAAGCGGCGCGCGTCCGCGCGACCCTGGGTGAGATCAGCGCCGCGCTGGAAGATGTTTTCGGCCGCCACATCGCTGTGGTGAAGATGGTCAAGGGCATCTACGCCGATGCCTACAAGGGCGATCCCGCCTATGTCCGCGTCGCCGATGGCGTTGAAGCGTTCGAACGTCGCAAGGGCCGCAAGCCCCGCGTGCTGATCGTCAAGATGGGCCAGGACGGCCATGATCGCGGTGCCAAGGTCGTCGGCACCGCGCTCGCCGACCTGGGCTTCGATGCCACGGTCGGGCCGCTGTTCCAGACGCCCGACGAAGCCTGTGCGCTGGCGCTGGCGCTCGATGTCGATATCGTCGCGTCGAGCAGCCTCGCCGCCGGCCACAAGACGCTGGTCCCGGCGCTGATCACCGCGCTGAAGGACGCCGCCCGCCCCGATATCCGCGTCATCGCCGGCGGCGTCATCCCCGCGAAGGATTATGATTTCCTGCGTGACGTCGGCACCGCGGCGATCTTCGGCCCGGGCACCAACATCGTCGACAGCGCCGCCGAACTGCTTCGCCTGCTCGGCCACAATTTGCCGCCGATGGGCGAGATCGCGGCCGAATAGCCATGTTCGATATCGATCAGATCGAAGCGCTGCTGCGCACGGCCGCCGCCGAAAGCCGCCGTGTCAGCTATTCCGAACTGCTGCTCGCCATCGGCCAGCGCTTCACCCGGCCGCGGATGCGCGCGCTGTGCACCGTGCTCGACGAAATCGACAATCGCGCCGCCGCCGCCGGACAGCCCGAACTGGCAGCGCTGGTGGTGCGCGAAAGCGACCGGCTGCCGGGGCAGGGCTGGTGGGTGGCGCGCAACGACTATGCCGGCGCCTGGGAAGGCCCCGAAGCGCGCAAATATCTCGACAAGGTGCAGCGCGTCGCGATCGCCTATTGGGCAGGGCAGCCCTGAGTTCAGCGGCTGCTTTTCACCGAAAAGCTGTAGGGAATGTACAGGAAGACATCGCTCTCGCCGACCTGTTTCCAGGCGATGGCGCGGTCGATTCCGCTTATGTCGAGGCCGTGGCCCGGCGTGTAGAAGCCGGCGGCATGCTGGGCGCCCACGGCGATGCGGCGATAGATTTCATCACGATATTGTTCAGGGTTGATGATCGTCAGCGCCAGTCCGCCGCGCAAGGCCATCTGGGACCGCCCGGTTACCGGCACCGCCTTGACGAAGCCGGCGATCTTTTGCCCGGCATTGCCGATCGAACCTTCGAGCCGGGTCTTCACTTTCAACCGCAGCGTCAGGTTGTTGCCATTGTCCGCAAACACCGGCGGCGGCCTGTCGTCTTCATCCTCCGCGTCGTCGTCATCGTCTTCGTCGGCGGCCTTGCCGGCAAGCCCGGGGAATTGTTGCTGCCAGTTGGCGCGCGTCACCTCGACGACGGTGAATTCGCCGGTGACGAGGCTGATCCCGTCGCGGCCGGCACGGTCGATGGCCGCGAGCAGCATCGCGCGGACTTCATTGCGGCGCAGGTCCTCGCCGCGCGAATCCGAAGTGATTTCGACAGTGCGTACCGCCGAATCGGCCATGCGGCGCAGGCCGATCACCGGCGGCGTTTCCACCACCACCGGCATCCCGTTGATCCGCCGTGCGCCGGTGACGATGATCTCGCCCATGCCATCATCTGCCTGCGCCGCCAGCGGGCCGGCCCAGAGCGCGAGGCCAAGGCAGAGCGTAGCGGCAAAAGCCTTCATGGCGGCTCCCGGGGTCATCGCGGCACGATCGTGTAGCGATAGGGCAGGTAGAGAAAGACCTCGCTGGCGCCGACCTGCGACCAGGCGACCTGGGCATCGATGCCGCTGATCTGCACGGCATAATCGGGGCCGAACGCCGCCGCCCGCGCGCGGGCTTCGTCGGCGACCAGCTTGACGATGGCGTCGCGATACTGGTCGGGGTCGACGATGGTCAGCGTCAGCGCGCCGCTGGTATCGATGGCGCCGCGGCCATTGCGCGGCAGGGCTTTGACAAAGCCGTCGAGCCGTTCGCCCGCCGCTGCTGTCGTGCCGGTGAGGCGCGTTTTCACGAGCAGATTGACCTGCGACGTATCGATCCGCCCCGCCCCCGTGAAGGGCAGCGCCTGGTAATTGGCGCCGGTCACCGGCTGCAGCTCGAAACTGCCCGACACCAGTTCGACCCCGGCCGCCGCGGCGCGGTCGATCGCTGCCGCCAGCATCGTGTGGATTTCGCGGCTGCGGGTGGCGGGGTCGCGCGCGTCGGACGATATCGCCAGCGGCCGCGCGACATGATCGGCCTGGCGGCGCAGCCCGACCACCGGCCGCTCTGCGTTCGCAAAACGCGCATTCTGGCGGTTGCCGGTGACCATGATCTCGCCGAGCCCGGGTTGCTGCGCCTGCACCGGGGTGCCGGCGAGCAGCGCCAATGCCAGCATGATCGCGCGTTTCATCGCTGCCTCCCCAGCCTTGAAGTTCCGGTATTTCCCGGCCCGGGTCAATGCTGGGGCGTGCGATCCCGAATGCGGTCGAACCCCGCCTTGATCGCGGCAAAGCGCGCGTCGACGCCGGGTTCGAACTGGGTATCGGTGAAGATATAGGGCCAATCGCCCTCGATGCCTTCGCGCACCAGTTCGCCGACATACAAGGGGTCGATGCCATGGGTGATCGCGGCGATGGCCATCTGGCGAAAACCATCGTCTTCGCCGGCTTCGGGCGGCAGCGCGACGCTGCCGGCCAGCCGGTCGGGAATATTGCGCTGCGATTCCATGATGCGGGTGCGGATGAAGCCGGGGCACAGCACCGAAACGCCGATGCCGCGCGCCGCCAGCGCCGGGCGCAAGCCTTCCGACAGCGCGACCACGCCATATTTGGTGACATTATAGGCCGGCGCGACCGCGGCGATCAGCCCGGCCATCGACGCGGTCGATACGATCTGCCCGCCTTCGCCATGGGCTTCGAGCAGCGGCCCGAAAATCTCGATGCCCCAGACGACACTCATCAGGTTGACGCCGATCGTCCAGTCCCAGCTCGCGTCATTCCATTCGCCATAGCCACCGCCGCCGCCAACGCCGGCATTGTTGACGAGAATATGGACCTTGCCATAGCGCGCGACGGTGGCATCCGCCGCGGCCTGCAACTGCGCTTTCAACGACACATCGGCGATAACGCCGGCAACATCGGCATTGCTCGCCTGCAGCGCGGTGACGGCGGCATCGAGCGCGTCCTGCTCGATATCGCACATCATCACCTTCACCCCGGCCTGCGCCAGCGCGGTGGCGATGCCGAGCCCGATGCCCGACGCGGCGCCGGTCACGAAGGCGGTCTTGCCAGTGAGATCGTTCATGCTGTTTTCCCCAGGAATGGCTTTTCCCGACCATGCGCTGCCGCCGCCGGCGGTGCAACGCTTGCCAAAGCCGGGGCGGACGGCGAAGCCGCACGGTCGAACATTGGGATCTTGTATACTGGTCCCAAGCTGGCCCCAATCACCGGGCGCTATTCGGGTGCCATGAATGTTCGGCTGCTCCGCGCCTGCTTTATCGTTGCGACCCTGATCCTGGCGGGCTGCGGTGCCGAAAAACCGGCGCCACCAAAGCCGCCGGCCAAAGCCGAAGCCGTCGTGCACGAAACCGATCTGCTGCGGCTGACGCTCACCCCCGAAGCGCAACAGCGGCTCGGCATCCGCACGGTCACCGTGGCCGACGGCACCTCGGCGCGAATCCGGGACGTGGGCGGGGAACTCGTCGTGCCAAGTCTTGGGCCAGCAGGCGTGCCAACCGGTTCCACCAGCAACATCGCCCAGATTGCTGCGGCACAGGCTGCGGCCGATGGCGACGTCGCCCGAACCAAAGCGCAATTGCGCCTTGCCACGATCGCCCGCGACCGGGCGGGCGCGCTGGTGCGCGAGGAAGCAGGCAGCGTCCGGGCGCGCGATGAGGCTGAGGCAGCGCTGGCCGCCGCTCGCGCCGCAGCCGATGTGGCGCTTGAGCAGCGTCGGCAATTGGGGCCCGCGGTAGCGTCTATGGCCGGCCAACCGCTGCTGTGGGTGCGCGTGCCGGTCTTCGGCTCGGACGTGCCGGCCATCGAGCGTGCTCGACCTGCGATGATCCGGCCGTTGGGCGACGCTGCGGCCCCGCCACAGTCCGCCCGCCCCGTGTCGGCACCGCCGTCGGCCAACGCCGTCGCGGGTACCGTCGATCTGTTCTATGCGCTCGACAATCGGGCCCGCAGCTGGCGTGTCGGTCAGCGCGTCGCCGTCGCGCTGCCGATGGGCGGCGCAATGCCAGGCCTGGTGGTCCCGACCGCGGCGATCGTCCGCGACATCAACGGCGGCGAGTGGGTTTACCGAAAGACCGGCCCCGACAGCTATCTGCGCCAGCGGATCGAGGTCGCAAGCGTCTGCGGCGACACCGCGCTGCTTTCGCGCGGCCTGGAACGCGGCGCCGAGATCGTCACCGATGGCGCCGCCGAACTGTTCGGCACCGAGTTCGGTACGTCGCACTGATGCTGGCATGGTTGGTGCGGACGGCGCTGACCCAGCGTGTGCTGGTGCTGGCGATGGCGGCGCTGCTGGTCGCGCTGGGCCTGCGCGCGTCGGGCAATGTGCCGCTCGATGTGTTTCCGGAGTTCGCGCCGCCGATTGTCGAGGTGCAGACCGAAGCGCCCGGCCTGTCGACCGAGGAAGTCGAAAGCCTGATCACCGTGCCGATCGAGGTGGCGGTCGGCGGCGTCCCTGATCTGACGACGGTACGCTCCAAATCGGTGCTCGGTCTTTCATCGGTCACCATTCTCTTCAAGCGCGGCACCGATGTCATCCGGGCGCGGCAGTTGGTGCAGGAGCGGGTGACGCAGGTGCAGGCGCGACTGGCGAGGGCTATGCGTCGGGGTGGCTGATTTCAAAGTGAGACACTACCCGCCGCGCTCATCGACGAAGGCGACGACGGGCCCGAGGGCGTTGCCGCCGCCATCCGCCGCCGCGAGGCTGCCCGCAGCACGGCCAGCCTCGACTTTCGCCTCGTGGACTCTGCCGGTCGGTTGGTCGCTGGCAGCCTCGATGCCGTCGTGCCGGACAAGCCCGGCTATATCGAGCTGCTGCCCTATAACCTTGCTGGCGAGCAACGCATCGCCCAGTCGCTCACCACGCTTCTGCCGAGCGGCCACCGTCTCCTCGTCGCCGCCGACCGCGCTGTCATCGACGAGATGGACGCCTCTCTTCTGAAGCTGTTTGTCGGTGCCTTCGGCGTCATGCTGGCGCTCGGCGTGGGCGCCGCCTGGGTGGTCGGCATCGTCACCAAGGGTCGCCTGTCCCGCATCGACACCACAGCCAAGGCCATTATCGGCGGCGACCTCAGCCGCCGCATGCCGGTCACCGGCGCCGGCGACGAGTTCGATCGTGTCGCTGAAACGCTCAACCAGATGCTCGACCGCATTGCCACGCTGATGGATAATCTGCGGCAAGTGTCGAGCGATGTCGCTCATGACCTGCGCACGCCGCTCACCCGCCTCCACAACCGGCTTGATGAAGCATTGACGACCGATGACCGCGACGCCCAGCGCCTGGCCATCGCCGCCGTCAAGGCCCAGTCGCGCGAACTCCTCGATATCTTCGCTGCCCTGCTCCGGATCGCCGAAGTCGAAGGCATGGGTGTCAAGGCCCAGTTCCGCGAGATGGCGCTGAGCGAGCTCGTCGACAGCATCGTCGAGACGTACCGGCCGGATGCCGAAATCAGCGGTCACATCCTGAAAAAGGCGATCGCGCCCGATCTGACGCTGGTGGGGGACCGTCGGCTGATCCAGCAATTGCTGAGCAATCTGCTCGACAATGCGCTGGTGCATACGCCCGCCGGCACGACGATTTCGGTGACGCTGGATAAACCCGGCGAACGAACCCGGATTATCGTCGCCGACGACGGCCCGGGTGTGGCACCCGACGAGACCGCCAACCTGTTCCAGCGCTTCACCCGCGGACAACGAAGCAGGACGAGTGACGGCCATGGGCTTGGCCTGGCACTGGTCGCGGCGATCACCACTGCCCACAGCGGCAAGCTGAAGCTGACATCGAACCCCGGGTTCGAAATCACGATAGAATTGTAACTGCCGGCCCACGCCTATGCCCGATATCAGGCATAGATTCAGGCGCTGCGCTGACCGGCGGCTTGGAAAGCAGCGAACGGCCGCTCCTGGCGGAAGCCGCCGGTCGACCTCTGTCCTACACCCGACATTTCTGCCATGAAGGTGAAACTGTCAGCTCTTTGAAATCGATGGCTTCATTCAGGTCGGCAAGCAGCGCCCGGCGACTCCTGCCAAAATTTCCCAAAACTGCATCCGGCGTGACTTTCGTGACTTTCTTAATTTTTTCTTGCCGGTCAGATCTTGCGCGGCATGCGCCACGGCAGCATCCATTGCACCACCGGCGAGCGAAACCGGTCCAGCGACAAACTCTCGTGTACCGCCACGACATCCTGCCCGAACATCCGGCTGCTCAACGCCGATCGCGAGTAGAAGGGCGTGTCTTCCCAGGTGGCGCGCAGCCGGGCGTCATGGCCGGTATCGGCGCGGGTCAGGCGGTCGACGCGCCAGTTTGTCTGCGGCAGCACGATCGGCGCGGGCATTTCGCAGACTTCGGCATTGCCGTCGTTGCCGATGCGCAGCGCCATGCCGAAATCGTCACCGCTGCGCAATTTGCCCTCGTAGATCACCGCGGTTTCGCCGCCGGCAAGGTGGGCGCGCGACCATTGCCAGTCGGCGAACCCGTCTTCCAGCGGCTCGCTGCCATGGTTCGAATCGAGATAGCCCTGGCCGCTCCAGGCGATATCGGGATCGGCAAAGGCGACATCGACCCGGGCGAGCGGCGCCAGCGGTGCCCAGATGTGGCGCCCCTGCGGATCGAGGCGGAAGCGGCGCTGGCCGAGCACCTGCGGGGTCAGCCGGATCTTGCCGCGCACCGGCAGCGGCAGCAGCGCGCCCTTTTCCTCGACATCGATGGTCAGCGCGTTGCCATCCCAATGGACATGGCTGGGGCCGATTTTCAGCGTCGAGCGATCGCGCCACAGCGCACCCTGGCCGCGCTCGGTCATTGCCCAGCGGCGGCCGCGCGGGCCGTAGAGCGCGACGTTGAGCGAGACGTGATTCTCGGGGAAAAACCGCCCGCTGGCCTTGTAATAGGGCGAAAAGACCGAGCCGATGAAGGCAATGACGGTCAGGCCGTACTGGCCGTCGTCGCTTTCGGCGTCGAGATACCACCAGCTATAGCCATTGGCCGGGACCGCGCCGTCGAAGCGCGGGCCGAAAGGATCGCAGCGCTCGCCAAGCGGCCGGACAAGGCCGCCATCGGGACGCCCGCCCCCGGGTGCACCGACCCCCCCGCGAGCCACAATCCCGGCAGGCCAGTGCGGCTGCCCGGCCGGCGGAAGCTGGCCTGCCATCCGTGCGATGCCCGTCCATAAAGGGCTCCACCCGTCGAAGGGAACAGGGTTTCGAACATCCCCGGGTCCACCGGCACCTGGGCCCGCGGCGTCAGCGTCAGGCCGCATCGGGAAAGGGCCGCCAGGGTCGCTGTCTGACATGCTGCAATCTCCTCAGGGGTCGGGGGGCGGTGGTCACCCCGGGCAGGGGCATTGACGATCAACTGAAAACGTTCGGGGCCGTCGGGCGGCGGCCCCAGCCCGCGATCCTGGGCGCAGACATAGACGCTGGGTGCCGACGGCAAGCGGCCTTCCCCGAAGATCTGCCGGAATTCAAGCGCATAATCGTCGGAGAAAAAGACATTGTGGCGATCAAGGTCGAAACCCCGGGCGTCCGCCGTCATCATGGTGACCAGCGCCGACAGCGATCGCTTGCCCGGCGGCGTGCCCTTGACGACGCGCGCTGCCTCATGCCCGAAACGGCCATCGGCAAGCGCGCTGGCATCGCAATTGGCGAGCACATCGCCGGCCATGATCTCCTCGCTATCGGCCAGCCGCACACCAACGGCACGGCCACCCCGGGCAATGATGCTGGAGACATGGGCGTTATACCGAAAGGTTGCGCCGCGCGCCGTCGCCAGCGCCGCCAGCGCCTCGGCGACCTTGTGCATGCCGCCTTCGACAAGCCAGACGCCGCGCGCCTCCAGATGCGCGATCAGCATCAACGTTGCGGTGGCATCATAGGGCGAGGCACCGCAATAGGTGGCATAGCGGCCATAGAGCTGGTGGAGGCGCGGGTCCTTGAAATGCTTGCCCAGCGCCTTCCACAACGTCTGGAAGGGGTTGATTGCCAGCATCTCGCCCATGCCCGACAGGCCGAAGCGGAAAGCGAGGCCGACGGGTGTCGTTACCGGCGCTTCCATGTAGCGGTGCTCGAGCGCGTTCCAGATGCGGGCGGATTCGGCGCGGAAACTGTCGAACCCCCGGGCTTCGGCGGCGCCGGCGAAGGCGCCGATGGCATCGCGACTGCGCGCCGGATCGGCCCAGAGGTCGAGGCTCGACCCATCGCCCCAGGCGTGGCGGGCGAGTCGGTCGGATTTGACCAGCGTGAGATGGTCATCGAGCCGTTCGCCCAGGCTTTCGAACAGCGCTTCGAAAATCCAGCGCGCGGTGAAGACGGTGGGGCCGGCATCGATGGCAACGCCGTCGCACGCCACGGTGCGCAGCTTGCCACCCGGCGTCGCCATGCGTTCGACGACGGTAACCGGCACGCCGGCACCGGCAAGCTGGACGGCGGCGACAAGGCCGCCGATACCGGCTCCGATGATGACGACTCCTGCTTCGTTCACGCTGATCCCCAAGGGCCGGGCAGCCCGAATCCCGCCCATCGTTGTTGCGACCATGATTGACCGCACCGCGTCGACTGTCCAGAGTCGATGACAGTATGACCGAACCGATTTCTTCGCCAAGCTGGCGCGAACGCTGGCTTTTGCAGCGCAACCGCGTGCTCTCCAACCCGCATTTCCAACGCTGGTCGATGCGGTTGCCGCTGCTGCGTGGCACGGCGCGCTATCACGCCAATGCGATGTTCGGGGTAATCACCGGCTTTGTTTATACAAAGACGCTTACCGCAGTGGTCGATCTCGGCATCATCGCGGCGCTGGCACGGGCGCCCGAATCAACGCATTCCCTGGCGGCGATGGCGGGGCTGGAGGAAGCCGCGATGGCGCGCCTGCTGGCGGCGGCGGCGTCGGTCGACCTGGTTGAAACGCTCGGCGATGACCGCTGGACACTCGGCCAGCGCGGTGCTGCGCTGGCGAGCAACCAGGGGGCGCTGGCGATGATCGAGCATCACAAGCTGTTCTATGCCGATCTCGTCGACCCGGTGGCAATGCTGAAGCGCGGACGCGGCGGCGGCGAACTCGCGGCGTTCTGGAGCTATGCCGGAGCCGCCGGGCGGGGGGAACCGGCGGCAACAGCCGCAGAGGACGAGGCGACAAGGGCCTATTCGGCCTTGATGGCGGCGTCGCAGCCGATGGTCGCCGAACAGGTGCTCGACAGTTTCGATTTCCGCCGACACCGCCGCTTGCTCGATATCGGCGGGGGCCATGGCGCCTTTGTTCGCGAAGTCGCCAGGCGTCATCCGGGGCTCGAACTGGCATTGTTCGACCTGCCGCCGGTGGCCGCCCGGGCTCGCGAAATCCTCGATGCCCAGGGTCTGCCGCAGATCGCGGCACATGGCGGCAGCTTTCGCGACGATCCCATCCCGGGTGGCGCGGACCTGATCACGCTGGTGCGGATCCTGCACGATCACGATGATGCGGTGGTGCTGGCGCTGCTCAAGGCCGTGCGCGCCGCCCTGCCACCGGGTGGCACGCTGCTGGTTGCCGAGCCGATGGCAGGAACCAAAGGCGCCGAAGCGATGGGCGATGCCTATTTCGGGCTGTATCTCTGGGCGATGGGTTCCGGGCGGCCGCGCAGTGCTGCCGCCTACACTGAAATGCTTCGGGCGGCGGGCTTTGCCCGGGTGCGCGAACGGCGCACCGGGTTGCCGATGGTGACGAGGTTACTGGTCGCAACCATTTGATCGCATTACCCACAATTTTTACGGGGCAAAAGCGTCAAGCTAGCTTTACAACTGAAGTTGTTGGGATAGGATGCAACATGTTGAGGCGGGCAGCCACGGCTAAGCCTACCTTGGGGAGCATGAATGGAAACGTTGGCAGTGGTCGTCGAAGCGCCGGGGCAAGTTGCGCTCCGCACGCTCGGCATGACGCCGCCCGAAGGTGACGATCTGGTGGTCGCAGTCGACTTCAGCGGCATCTCGATGGGCACCGAAAAGCTGATGTACAACGGCTCGATGCCGATGTTCCCGGGCATGGGTTATCCGCTGGTTCCTGGCTATGAAGCGGTCGGCCGGGTGGTCGATGCAGCACCCGATGGCCGGCACCGCATCGGCGAAACGGTGTTCGTGCCGGGATCGTCGAAGTTCATCGGTGCACGCGGCCTGTTCGGCGGCTCGGCGAGCACGCTGATCACCGGCTCGGCACGGGTGCTCGGCATTCCGTCGGGTCTTGGCAAAACCGCCGTGCTGATGTCGTTGGCCGCGACCGCACAGCACGCGCTGGTCGGCGGTGCGCTGCCCGATCTCATCATCGGTCATGGCGTGCTTGGGCGCCTTCTGGCGCGGATGGCGATCGCCGCGGGCGGTGCAGCGCCGACGGTGTGGGAAATCAACCCCGATCGCATGGCCGGTGGCGATGGTTACACGGCCACCACGCCCGAACAGGACGAACGCCGCGACTATCTTAGCGTGTATGACGCGAGCGGTGATTCGAATATTCTCGATTCCGCTATCATGCGCACGGCGCGTGGCGGCGAAATCGTGCTCGCCGGTTTTTATGCGGATCCGTTGAATTTCCAGTTTGCGCCGGCCTTCCGCCGCGAAACGCGGATCCGGATCGCCACCGAATTCCTGCCCGCCGACCTGGCGGCCGTAATCGCCATGGTCGACAATGGGCAGTTGTCGCTTGATGGCCTGATCACCAACCTGGTGCCGGCGGCGAGCGCCGCGACCGCCTATGGCCAGGCCTTTTCCGACGCAACCTGCCTGAAGATGGTATTCGACTGGAGAGACGCAGCATGAGCATCAATGCCCTTCTCGAAGAGGCTGCGGCCCTTCGCGCTGAAGCCGATATGGAGCCCGATCCGGTACATACCGGTGAAGTGACCAAGGAAACGCAGATCATCGCGATCTATGGCAAGGGTGGCAGCGGCAAATCGTTCGCGCTCGCCAATCTCAGCTACATGATGGCGCAGCAGGGCAAGCGCGTGCTGTTGATCGGTTGCGACCCGAAATCGGACACGACCTCGCTGCTGTTCGGTGGCAAGGCCACACCGACGATCATCGAGACGAGCGCACGCAAGAAACTCGCCGGCGAGGAAATCAGCATCGAGGATGTCTGCTTCCAGCGCGATGGCGTCTTTGCGATGGAACTCGGCGGCCCCGTAGTCGGTCGCGGTTGGGGCGGGCGTGGCATTATCCATGGCTTCGAGACGCTCGAAAAGCTGGGCTTTCACGACTGGGGTTTCGATTACGTCCTGCTCGATTTCCTCGGCGATGTGGTCTGCGGCGGCTTCGGCCTGCCGATTGCGCGCGACATGTG
>JBBRVH010000054.1:0-20667 GCA_038246995.1 Sphingomonadales bacterium | reverse complement strand
AGATCAGATCGACGCTTTCATCCGCGATATGTTCGCGCAGCACATCCAGATTGTCGCCGTAATAAAGACGGTTGGTCATCAAGCCCCCGGTGTTTGCGGCAATCTATCCGCGCCGGGCCCGCAGCGCCAGTGGAGTCAAAGTGCCACCGTCACCGCGTGAATGGCAAGCCCGACGGCGCCGCCGATGATGGTGCCGTTGATACGGATGAACTGGAGATCACGCCCCACCGCGGTTTCCAGCTTTTCGGTGACGGTCGACGCATCCCATTGCCGGACGGTGTCCGACACCAGGCTGACGATCTGGTCGCCATAATCATGCACCAGGCCGACCGCGGCGCGGCGCAGGTGCAGGTTGATCGCGGCGCGCAGCGGGGCATCGTCCTGCAAGCGCTGGCCGAGCGCTTTCAAGGCGGCGCTGAAGCGGCCGGCGCGGGCCTGGCCCGGGTTGTTGAGGCTTTTCACCAGCCCGACACGGGCTTCGTCCCACAGGCCGGCGAGCCATTGCCCCATCGCCGGATTGGCGATCAGATCATCCTTGAAGCCTTCGACCGTCGCCTGGTTTTCGGGAAAATGCCGCAGGTCGAAGGCATAGGTGCGCAGTGATTCCTCGATACGCAGGCGCAGCGGGTGGCGCGGGTCGTCGCCCATTTCCCATAACAGCCGCCGCAACCCGGCGATCAGCGATGATGACACGCTGGTATCGACATTGACGATGCGCAACAGCCAGTTGGTCTGTTCGGCCACCATGCCGCGGATGGTCGATTCCTGATCATCGAGGGTGCGCAAGGCCCATTTGATGGCGCCGTCGATCAGCGGTTCGTGGCGGCCCTTGTCGAGCGTGGCATCGATGCCCGAGGCAAGAATGGGGGAAAGTTGCAGCCCGCGCAGTTTTTCCGAGGCCGCATCGCGCACCAGATCGCCCACCGCCTTCTGGTCGAGCGCTTCGATGATCCGGGCGATGAGCGGGCCGAAGCCGCGCTTGGCGGGGCCGGCGCCGGCGGGGCGTTCGGTGGTGAGCCAGCGCGCCGCGGCGCCGGCCATGTCGAAATCCTCCAGCCGGCGCGCGACGACGGCGGGGGTGAGGAAATTGTCCTTGAGGAAACCCGCAAGACTGTCGCCGATCCGGTCCTTGTTGGACGGTATGATCGCGGTGTGCGGAATCGGCAGGCCGAGCGGATGCCGGAACAAGGCGGTGACGGCAAACCAGTCGGCGAGCCCGCCCACCATCGCCGCTTCGGCGAACGCCTTGATCCACGGCAGCGCCGGATGCGCCGCCTGGTAGATAGTCGCCGCTGCAAACACACAGGCCATGACGAGCAGCAACAGCGTGGCCGCCAGCCGCATCCTGTGAAACGGCGTCGCCGGCAGTTCGAAAGGCTTGAACAGTCGCAGTGGGGGCTTACTCCGCCGGTTGCGGCGCTGCGGGTTCGCGAGTGACGCCTTCGTTATTGGTAAACCAGCGCTTCAGGCGCGGCGCAAGCCATTCTTCCACACCCACGGCGATGCTGAAGCTGGCCGGCACGATGACCAGCGTCAACGCCGTCGACATGATCAGGCCGCCGATGACGACCACGCCCATCGGCGCCCGCCACGAGCCATCACCATCGAGCGACAGGGCGATCGGCAACATGCCGGCAACCATGGCGACCGTGGTCATCACGATCGGCTGGACGCGCTTGTGGCCGGCTTCGATGATGGCGGCGGTGCGTTCGACACCCTTGCCCATTTCCTCGATCGCCATGTCGACGAGCAGGATCGAATTCTTGGCAACAATACCGAGCAGCATCAGCAAGCCGATGAACACCGGCATCGAGATCGCCTGGCCGGTCAGGTGCAGCGCGATGCCACCACCGAGCGGCGCCAGGATCAGCGAGCCCATGTTGACCAGCGGCGGCAGCACGCGCTTGTAAAGAAGCACCAGCACCGCGAACACCAGCAGCACACCGGCGATGACGGCGTAGATGAAGTTGACGAACAGCTCCGCCTGCCACTTGTCCTGGCCCAGCTTGACCGTTTCGATACCCTGCGGAAGGTTCTTCATCGTCGGCAGCGCGTCGATCTTGGCCTGCGCATCGCCCGATACCAACCCGGGGGCGAGATCGGCGCCGATCAGCACGCGGCGGTTCTGGTTGTAGCGCCGGATCTGCGTCGCGCCGGCACCAAAGCTGATGTCGGCGATGACCTTCAACGGCACGGTGGTGCCGTTTGCCGTCGGCACCGGCAGGTTTTCCAGCGTTGAGATGTTGCGACGCGAATCTGCCGGCAGTACGACCCGGATCGGGATCTGCCGATCGGCGAGCGAGAATTTCGCGACATTCTGGTCGATGTCGCCCTGGGTCGCGATCCGGATGGTTTCCGACAGCGCTGCCGTGGTGACGCCCATTTCGGCGGCCAGCGCAAAGCGCGGGCTGATGGTGATTTCCGGCCGGCGATTGTCACCTTCGACGCGCGGCAGCCGCAATTGCGGCAGCGGGCGCATTTCCTCGACGATCTTGTCGGCCGTGGCTTCGAGTTGCACCGGGTCGCTGCCGGCGATCATCACGGTCATGTCGCGGCCGCTGCCGCCGCCGCCGTTCTGCGACTGGAAATATACGCGCGCGTCGGGGATAGCCGCCAGCCTTGGCGAGAAATCGCGCTCGAATTCTACACTGGTCGTCGGGCGGTTCTTGCTGAGCGTCAGGAAAATCTCCGCCGAGCCGATTTGGACGTCGGAAAACGCCGCGGCAACCACCGGCGAGGTTTCGAGCAGTGCCATGGCGCTGTCGGCCACGGCGGTGGTCTGCGCCAGGGTCGCACCCGGCGGCAGGCTGATCTTCACCTGGCTGAAATCGGTATCGGTGTTCGGCTGGAAGGTCAGTGGCAGCGTCGAAAAGGCGATGACGGTGCCGATCAGCGCGCCGCCGCCGCCGACGATGACGGTCTTCCAGCGGTTGCGCAGCGACCAGTGCAGGATCTTCATGTAGACCTTCACCCAGGCGCCTTCGCCGTGTTCGGCATTGCCGTGGCTTTTCAGGAAAAAGGCAGCGAGCATCGGCGTGATGAGCCGCGCCACGCCCAGGCTGAGCAGCACCGAGACGACGACAGTGAAGCCGAAATTCTTGAAGAACTGCCCCGAAATGCCCGGCATCAGGCCGACGGGCAAGAACACCGCAACGATCGCCATGGTGGTGGCAACAACCGCCAGCCCGATTTCATCGGCAGCGTCCATCGATGCCTGATAGGCGGATTTTCCCATGCGCATGTGGCGAACGATGTTTTCGATCTCGACGATGGCATCATCGACCAGCACGCCGGCCACCAGGCTGAGCGCCAGCAGGCTGAGCGTGTTCAGCGAGAAGCCGAGCAGGTCCATGAACCAGAAGGCCGGGATGGCGGATAGCGGGATGGCGATGGCGGAAATGATGGTGGCGCGCCAATCCTTGAGGAACAGGAAAACGACGACAACGGCGAGCAGCGCGCCTTCCCACATGGCGTTGACGGCGGAATGATATTGCCCGCGGGTATATTCGACGCTGGTGAACAACTGGCTGAACTTGATCTTGGGATTGGCCTTGGCGATGGCGTCAAGCTCCTTCACCGATGCGTCGTAAACGGTGACTTCCGACGATCCCTTGGCCTTGGTGATGCCGAAACTGAGCACCTGGCGGCCGTTCTTCTTGGAAATGCTGCGCTGTTCGGCATAGCTGTCGCGCACGTCGGCGATATCGGCGAGGCGAACGTTGCGGCCGCCGCTGATGGCGATCTGGGTGTCGCCAAGACCGACGGCGTTGCTGGCGTTGCCGAGCACGCGAACCGATTGTTCGGAACCGGCGATTTCGGCGCGGCCACCGGCGGCGTTGATGTTGATGAGGCGCAGCTGATTGTTGACCTGGCTTGCGGTCAGGCCATAGGCCTGCATGCGCGCCGGATCGAGAATGACCCGGATTTCACGGTCGACACCGCCGCCGCGCCCCACCTGGGCAACGCCGGACACGGACAGCAGCTTCTTGGCAACGGTATTGTCGACGAACCAGCTGAGTTCCTCGAGCGTCATGTCGGTCGATTCGACCGAATAATAAGCGAGCGCCCCGCTGCCGAAATCGACGCGCGACACCTGTGGCTGCAAGATGCCTTGGGGCAGATCGCCGCGAATATTGGCAACGGCATCGCGCACATCGTTGACGCCGCGATCGACCGGCGTGCCGACAGCGAACTGCACGTTGGTTCTCGACTGGCCCTCGGAAACAATCGAGGTGATTTCATCGACGCCATTGATGCTACGCACGGCGGCTTCGATGCGCTGGGTGACCTGGGTTTCCATTTCCGTCGGCGCGGCGCCGGGCTGGTTGACGACGACCGACGCTGCCGGGAATTCGATATCCGGCATGTTGTTGACGTCCATGGTGATGAAACTGAATACGCCGGCCAGCGTCAGCATCGCATAGGCGACGATGGCAGGAACCGGGTTCTTGATCGACCAGCTGGAAATGTTGCGCATGAGGAGGGCCTTTTAACCGGCAGCGCGGCTGAGGACGGGGGCGATCTTTTCGCCCGGGCGCAGGAAGGCGCCGGCGCTGAGCACGACACGTTCGGTGCCGTTGAGCCCCGATGCGATGCTGACGCCCTGGTCGCCGATGGTGCCGGTGGTGATGGCACGGCGCTCGACGCGGTTTTCGGCGCCGATGACGAGGACGTAATTGCCCTTGTCATCCGCCAGCACGGCCGATTGCGGCAGCACTGGCCGCATCGCTTCACCCGAAGCAACGGTCGCCTTGGCAAAGGCGCCGACGCGCAGGCCGGGTTCATAATTCAGCGCGATGCGGGCAATGCCCTGGCGGCTGGACGCATCGATCACCGGATCGAGCAGCCAGACCTTGCCGCGATATTCGGTCGTCGAACCGACGGGCGTCACGCTGGCCGGCATGCCGGGCTTCAGCCGCGCCAGATCCTGTTCCGCCACCTGGGCACGCATTTCCAGCACGCCGCCCTCGGCAATGCGGAACAGCACGGCTGCCGGCGAAACCACCTGGCCGGTTTCGACATTGCGGGCGAGCACCAGACCGGCGGCCGGGGCGCGAACGTTCAGGCGTTCGATGCGGGCATTGTTTTCCGCCAGCTGCGCCCTGGCAACCGCCACGCGGGCGAGGGCGCTGTCGCGGGTCGCGGTGCGCTGGTCGATATCGGCCTTCGAAATGAAACCCTTGGCAACAAGCGCTTCGGCGCGCGCCAGATTGGCCTGTGCCAGCCGCGCATCGGCTTCGGCCTGGCGGACGCTGGCGGCAAGCTGGATCGATTGCTGCAACTGCACGGCGTTGTCGATGCGCACGAGGACCTGGCCGCGCGCCACCGACTGGCCGGCTTCGACCAGCACGGCGGTAACCCGGCCGCCTTCACCCTGGACGCCGACGGCAGCATCCCGCCGCGCCGCGATCGAACCCGGCGCCGTCACCACATCGGCAACCGCGGTCACCCCCGGCACGACCACGGTGACCTGCGGCAGCGCGCTGACCTTGGGCGCCTCGACCGGCTTGGGGCCGAAGGTCTTGTACAGGCCGAACGCCGCCGCCAGCACGCCGAGCGCGATGAGCAGGGGCACCAGCCAGCGCTTGTCGCGGCCGCTGCCCGATTCGCCGCCGGGCGGAAAATCATAGCTATTGGCCGTTTCAGGCTCCGGCAACTTGTTGTACATGTTCATACTCGAATCGATCCCAGCGTGCGACTGTATTATCCGCATACGTCACCTTTTGCAAGTGCGGTATACCGCAGGACTGTGGCGCTGCGAAGGCCAATTCTGAGTCCGGCTCGGACTTTGGCTACCGAGTGACAATTTGCCATGCCTGCCGCCGCCGGGCAGATTGCGGCCGTGCCGATTCCCGGCGCAGGAGACGCTGCGATGACCCTTGTCGGCATAATCGGCACCGCCATCGTCGGCCTGGTGGTCGGCGCCATCGCCAAATGGTTTTCCCCCGGGCCCAAGCCCAGCGGCTGTCTCGTCACGATCCTGATCGGCGTTGCCGGCGCCTATATCGCCCGCTGGATCGGCAATGAATTCTTCGGCTGGTATCATGATGGCGATGCGCCGGGCTGGATCATGTCGGTAATCGGCGCGATGCTGCTGCTGTGGGTGCTGCGCCTGTTCGAAGGCCGGCGCTGATCTGCGGGT
Organism: Sphingomonadales bacterium; assembly: GCA_038246995.1. Lineage (GTDB taxonomy): Bacteria > Pseudomonadota > Alphaproteobacteria > Sphingomonadales > Sphingomonadaceae > Sandarakinorhabdus. The sequence goes on along the minus strand of JBBRVH010000054.1, from coordinate 14,525 downwards.
AACGGGGCGTTCAGGCAATGGAAAGCCCGATGCGGCCATATCACCTGGCACCGGCTGGAGCGCCCAGCGGTCGACACCTTCTTTTCGGGAACCTGCCATGATCCTGCGATCCGCCCTTGCCGCCACCGCCCTGATGTCTGCCGGTGCCGCGCTCGCCCAGCCGGCAGCCGTGCCGACCCCGACCACCCTGACGATTTCCGCCGAAGGCCGGGTAACGCGCGCGCCCGACATCGCCGAAGTGTCGGGCGGCGTGGTGACCAGTGCGCCGACGGCGACCGCCGCCATGGCGGAAAATGCCAGCCGCATGAATGCCGTCGTCGCCGCGGTGAAAAAGGCCGGCATTGCCGATCGTGATATCCAGACGACCGGGCTGAACCTCCAGCCGCAATATCGCTACGGCGACAACCAGCCGCCGGTGCTGACCGGCTATCAGGTGACCAACACCGTGTCGTTGCGGCTGCGCAAGATCGCCGAGGCGGGCCGGTTGCTCGACACGCTGGTCGGCGTTGGCGCCAACCAGATCAGCGGACCCAATTTTTCGGTCGATGCCGCCGACGCCGCGCTCGATGAAGCCCGGGTTGCCGCGGTGGCGATGGCGCGGACGCGGGCGCAACTTTATGCCGGGGCAGCGGGCCTGCGCATCAAGCGGATCGTGTCGATCAGCGAAAGCGGCGCCATCGAGCCTGGGCCGCGCCCGATGATGATGGCCCGCGCGGTCAAGATGGAAGCGGCACCGCCGGTGGCGCCGGGTGAAGTCGCGCTTGGGGTCAATGTGACGATGGTGTTCGAGCTCGAATAGCGCGCCCGGTCTAGCGTCCGTTTACGCAATCGTCGCGCCGCCATCGATGACGAAGCATTGCCCGGTGGCGAAACCGCCCGCCTTGCCGGCCAGCAGCACCGCCATGCCGGCGATTTCATCGGGGATGCCGATGCGGCGCAGCGGGGCGTTGCTGGTTGAAACTTTCAGGATTTCGGGGTTGTCCCACAGTGCCTTGGCAAAATCGGTCTTGATGAGGCCGGGCGCTATGCAGTTCACCCGCACATTGTCGGGCCCGAATTCGGCCGCGAGGTTGCGCGCCAATTGCATGTCGGCGGCCTTTGAAATGCAATAGGCGCCGATGACCGTAGAGGCTTTCAGTCCGCCGACCGACGAAATGATCGTGATGCTGCCGTCTTTTCGCGCGCGCATTGCGGGGGCAACCATGGTGATCAGCCAATGGTTCGAGATGATGTTGTTCTGCAGGATCTTGCTGAACTGATCATCGCTGATGCCTTCTTGCGGGCCAAAATAGGGGTTGGACGCGGCGTTGCAGACGAGATGGTCGATCTGGCCGAAGCGGGCGATGGTCTTGTCGACCAGCGCCTGCAAGCTGGCCTTGTCGGCGATATTGGCGGGGATTGCACAGGCAGCGTCGCGGCCGACGGCGGCGTTGATTTCGGCCGCTGCTGCGTCGCAGACATCAGCCTTGCGGCTGCTGATGATCACATTGGCGCCATGCTCGGCCATCCGATGCGCAATCGCCTTGCCGATGCCCTTTGATGAGCCGGTGATAAGAGCGGTCTGGCCGGTGAGATCGAAAAGTGCAGGCATTGTCATGGTCATTTCCCCGAATTTTGCCCTCTATGCCGCGCGACTGCCCGAATGTCATCCACGGATGATGACAAGCACGTTGCACAACGCCATGGTGAGCCATGGTCGAATCGTTGAAGTCTTCGCTGGCCCGTCCGGGTGTGCGCGCTACCTGGCTGGCGTGCCTGTTTTTCGCCGGATTCGGCGCGCTTATCCCGTTCCTGCCGGTGTGGCTTGAAAAGGTTCACGGCTTTTCGGGCTCACAGATCGGATTGGTGCTTGCCATCGGCGGGTTTTCGCGGATCATTGCCGGGCCCCTTACGGCGGCCTGGGCAGATGGGCGCAACGACCGGCGGGCGCCAATGTTCCTGTTTGCAATCGTGCTGACCATCGGCTTTGCAGCGTTGTGGTTCGCCGAGAATTTCGTGCTCGTATTCGGCATCATCCTGTTGATGGACGTGGCCTTTTGGGGGCTGGTCCCAGTGATCGAGGCGGCGCTGCTGCGCCTGACGAAATATGGCTGGCCGCGCTATGGGCTGGCGCGCGGCCTTGCTTCGGCGGCGTTTGTCGTTGGATCGAGCGTGGTCGGCAGCCTGATCGACGGCTATGGCCCCTGGGCGATCTGGGCCTGGTTGTTCGGCGTGTCGGCGGCGTTGATCGCCGCGGCGGCATGGATGCAGCCCGAACCGGTCGGCGGCGGCCGGGAAGCGCCTTTTGCCACGCGCTTTGCCGCTGGCGTCGGCATGCTGAAGGATCGCAAATTCGCGCTGATGATCTTTGCCGCCGGGCTGATTCAGGCAACGCACAGTTATTTCTATGTCGCCGGCACGCTGATCTGGACCAATGACCAGCAATTATCCTCAACTCTGGCGGGCAATCTCTGGTCGGTCGGCGTGATTGCCGAAGTCGGTTTTCTGATCTTCCTGGCGCGCTGGACAGAGCGTTTTACGCCGGAAACGCTCATCCTGTTCGGTGGCCTTGCTGCTATCGTCCGCTGGACGGCGCTATCGATGCTGCCGCCGGTTTGGGCATTGTTCCCGTTGCAACTCCTTCACGCCGGAACCTTTGCCGCGACCTTCCTTGGCGGGGTGCGGATGACGCAGATGCTGCACGGCGATGAACGCACGCCAACAGCGCAGATGATTTACATGGCGCTTGCTTCGGCGCCGGCGCAGGCCGTCACCACGCTGATTTCAGGTGAATTGTACGAGTATCTTAATGCCACAGGGCGCGGCGCGCTCGGCTATCTGTCGATGACGGCGGTGGCAGTGATCGGCACCGGGCTGGCCTGGCTGTTGTGGCTGCGCCGCGATGCGGTGGCTGCGCCGGATGGCCTGCCGGCGGAATAGGGCAGCCTAGGCCTTCGCCCCAGGCCCCATTTGCTGGTTGGGCGCAAGGTATCGGCTGTGGTGCCGTGGGCCGAATCCTTATGCGACCTGCGGCCCTAACCGTCGGAACCGCTGTTTCAACCCGAAGGAAATCGAAACTAGGCTGCGGCCGCCTTGGCGCGACGACGGGCCGCGATGCCGACCAGCCCGAAACCGGCGATCAGCATCGCCCAGGACGCCGGCTCCGGAACGGTGCCGCTGACGCTACCGACATAGCCGGGGTTGGTGGTCGAGCCGAAATGGCCGTCGCCGTTCGGTGCCGATCCCCCAAAGGCATAGGCGAAAAAGCGGATATGCGATTGCCTCTGCAACGAAAGCACTGAGAAGCCCGTCGTCGACGTGCCGGAAGGCGTCCCGATGGAGGCGCAGCACCACGTGTTGACGAACTCCAAGTTCGGCCCGCCGTCGGCAAGGGTGTTCCAGCCGCTGTTGAAATTCGCCGTATCCGCCCAGCTGGCGGGCGTGCCGACGATGTCGCCGGGCAGGTCCACGCCGAAGAAGTAAATATTGTTCGAGCCACCTATATCGTTGGTCAGCGTAAAAACATGAGTAAAGCCGTCGAGACCGTGGCTGACGCTGGCCGAGACCGAAACCGGGGCCGCTGCTACCGAAGTCGCGACGGCAAGCGCGGCAGTCACCGCCAAAAACATGGTCTTCATCATTTACCCCAAAATTCCGACAATCGACGCGTTATTACAATATAAATTTTGCCATCCCAAAAAACCGCTGGCAATCGGTAAAATCGCATGATCGTGATTTCTTTGTGCTCAGTCGTGCACCGTTCCCACGTCGGGCTCGCTTGCATATTCCGGCAGCGGAATCGCGGCCGCTGCCGCGCGCAGGGCATTGCTCCAGCGGTCGTTCATTTCGCGATAATATTCATCGTCGACATCGATGCGGTGGAGCAGTTCGACCCGGCTGATGCCCGAGCGGACGGTGACGAGATCGATCGGCAGGCCGACCGCGAGGTTGGAGCGCATCGTTGCCGAAAACGAGATCAGTGCAATCTTTATGGCTTCGGCCATCGGGGTTTCAAAGCTGACCATGCGATCGAGCACCGGCTTGCCATATTTCAGCTCGCCGATCTGCAGGAACGGGGTGTCCTGCTGACATTCGATGAAATTGCCGGCGCCATAGATCAGGAACATGCGCGGCTTGCGGCCATCGATGCTGCCGCCGAACAACAGCGAGGCATCGGTAGAAACCTTGTCGCCGCGCACCACCAGGTCGATGCTTGCCTTGGCGTCGCTAAGCGCCTGGCCGATGATTTGCGCCGCGCGAAACACGGTGGGTGCGGTGTCGACGGTTTCCTTTTCGCCGCTGTCGGGCATCACGACCCCGAGCGCGACCCGGCTGGTCGCCGATTGGGTGACCGAAAGGCTGCCCGCCGAAGTGACGACCATCACCCGGTCATGCCCGGTTTCGAGCACGCGCAGCTTGCGATAGGTCGAGATATTGTCAACGCCGGCGTTCGTGCGGGTGTCGGCCAGCATCACCAGGCCTTCGCGCACCAATATTCCGATACAATAGGTCATGGTCAGGTCGTCTCCCCCGCGCGAACTATATTGCTCTTGCCCGCTGCTGCTCAAGACTGCACCTGCGTTTGCGACGAGGCAAGCACCGTTCCCGGTTGGGGCGCCGCAGCATGGTTTGCGGGAACCGCATGCACATCGCTGGCGGTAACGCTGACCACCATGGTTTCGGCGCCGCCGCCGCGCCGCGCGCCGCGCACCGGGGCGGCATCGAGATAATCGAGCCCGACCGCGACGCGCAGATAGGCGGCGGTCGTCGACATGCCGTTGGTCGGATCGAACCCCACCCAGCCGAGATCGGGCAGATAGGCCTCCACCCAGGCGTGGCCGGCGGGTTGGGTGACAAGGCCGTCGGCGCGGACGAGATGCCCCGAGACATAGCGCGCCGGAATGCCGAGCACGCGGGCAGCGGCGAGGAAGATATGGCTGTAATCCTGGCAGACCCCGGCTTTCAGCCCGAAGGCGTGTGCCGCGTCGGTATGGCTGTGGGTGACATCGGCATCGAAGCTCATGCTGTCATACAGCGCGGTGAGCATGGCGTGGCAGGTGTCGACCGGGTTGGGGCGCGCCAGCGTGCGGGCAAAATCCTGGATGGCGGCGTCGGGCGAACTGAGCGGCGTGGTGCGCAGGAAGACGCTGGCGGGCAGTGGTTCGGCCGTGCCGCGCAGCATGCCATGGGTTTCGTCGGTATCGACTTCGCCGGTGACATGCAGCGCCAGCCGGCGGATCGGCGCGTCGGCATAGAACATGTGGGTGACATTGCCGAACACATCATGGCCGCGGCGCAGATGGCCATCGGTATCGGTATCGAGCCGCCAGTTGACGATATGCTGGTCATGATGGCCGCAAGGCTCGACCCGCAACAACTGGACCACGTCGCTGGCGAGCAGCGCATAATCGTAAGTGGTTGAATAATCGACCTTGATACGCATTTTACACAATCAGAAAAGATATTGTTCGGCGATGGCTTCGCCCAGCTTGTTGTTGTCGACGATGAAACGCGTCAGGAACTCGTGCAGCCCATCGGCAAAGATCTTGTCGATGTTCGAGCCCGACAATCGGGCATGGCCAGACGAGGCGAGCCGATGCGCCGGGCCGCGCTTGCCGCTGGCGCTGGCGAGCATGTCGAGATGGCGCAAAATCTCGTCATAGCATGAAGCGAGGCTGCGCGGAATCTGGCGGTTGAGGATGAGCAGATCGGCGACCAGCCACGGCTTGACGCTGTCGCGATACACCCAGCGATACGCCGTCATCGCCGAAACGGTGCGCAGGATCGTCGTCCACTGGAAATAATCGAGGCTGCCCCCCACCGCTTCGCCGCGCGGCAGCAGCAGGTGGTATTTGACATCGAGCAACCGCGCCGAATTGTCGGCACGTTCGACCGCGGACCCGAGATTGACGAACCAGAAGGCATCGCCGCGCAGCATGGTGCGCTGCGCCGCGCCATCGAAGGCGCCGACGGCATGCTTGACGAGTTCGAGCAGCGGCCCGAGCGCCTCGCGGCTGTCGAGATGGGTGCCATAGCGCGACACCTCCAGCCAGGCGGTGTTGATCGCTTCCCAGGCTTCTTCGGTCAGCGCGGTGCGCACGCTGCGGGCATTGGCGCGCGCCGCTTCGAGGCAGGAACGGATCGACGAGGGGTTGGCCGGATCGAGCGTCAGGAATTCGGCGACATGATGCTCGTCGAGCCCGATGCCGCGCGTCTTGTGCGCCTGCGTCATCCAGGTCGCGGCAAGCGCCGATTCCCAGGCATTGCCGGCGCCGCCATAGGAGGAGGGCAGGGCGGCCAGCCGCTGGGTGGCCTCGATTAACCGCGCGGTGAAATCGGCGCGTTCGAGGTAGCGGCCCATCCAGTAGAGGTTGGAGGCGGTGCGGCTTAGCATGGCGTCGCTCCAACGCTCGCAGCGACGCGGCAAAGCCGCGCCGTTACGTCAGACAGGTTCGGCGCGCAGGAGCGCGCGCCGCCCTGCTGGCCGAGCTTGCGCCTGTCGGCGCGCGGCCCGCGTGCTCGCGGCGCGGCGCTAGTCATCGACCACCCACGTATCTTTCGTGCCCCCGCCCTGCGAGGAATTGACCACCAGCGACCCCGGCGTCATCGCCACGCGCGTCAGCCCGCCCGGCACGATCTTCACATCATGCGCCCCTGTCAGCACGAAGGGCCGCAAATCGACATGGCGCGGTGCGATGCCGGCGTCGGTCGCGGTCGGGCAGGTCGACAGCGCCAGCGTCGGCTGGGCGATGAATTTTTCGGGATGGGCCTTCAGCTTGGCCGCAAACGCCGCCAGCGTCGCCTGCGGTGCATGCGGACCGATCAGCATGCCATAGCCGCCCGAGCCATCGACTTCCTTGACGACTAGTTCGGCGAGGTGATCGAGAACATAGCCGAGCGCTTCGGGTTCACGGCAGCGCCAGGTCGGCACATTCTTCAGGAGCGGTTCCTCGCCGGTATAGAAGCGCACGATGTCGGGCATGTAGCTGTAAATCGCCTTGTCATCGGCAACCCCGGTGCCGACGGCATTGGCGAGGGTGACATTGCCGGCGTGATAGGCCGCCATCAGCCCCGGCACGCCGAGCATCGAGGTCGGGTTGAAGACCAGCGGATCGATGAAGGCATCGTCGAGGCGGCGGTAGATGACATCGACGCGTTCGGGGCCTTCGGTGGTCCGCATGAAGACGACATCGTCGCGGACGAACAGGTCGGAGCCTTCGACGAGTTCGATGCCCAATTTGTCGGCAAGGAAGCTGTGTTCGTAAAAGGCGCTGTTGTGGCGGCCGGGCGTCAGCAGCACGCATACCGGCGCACTGCCGCCCTGGCCGGGGCGCGGGCTGACCGAGGCGAGGGTTTCGAGCAGCGCTTCGGGGTAGGTCTCGACCGGCGCGACCTTGACCTCGTTGAACAGCTCGGGAACCAGCTTGAGCATGACCTCGCGATTTTCGAGCATGTAGGACACCCCCGACGGCGTGCGGGCATTGTCTTCGAGCACATAGAATTCATGCGGGCTGGTGCGGACGAGATCGATGCCGGCGATGTGCGTCCACACCCCGCCGGGGGGCTTGCGCCCGGCCATGTGCAGGCAATAACCCGGATTCTGCAGCACCAGTTCCTCGGGAACGATGCCCGCGCGCAGGATCTCGCGGGCGCCATAGACATCGCCCAGAAAGGCGTTGAGGGCACGAACCCGCTGTTTCAACCCGCGTTCAAGCTCGCTCCATTCGGCGCGGGCCAGGATGCGCGGCACGATATCGAAGGGGATCAGGCGCTCGGCCGCATCGGGGTCCCCATAGACGGCGAAGGTGATGCCGATGCGCCGGAAGAACAATTCGGCCTGGCGCCGGCGCGCCGCCATCAGCTCCGGCGGGGACTGGTCGAGCCAGGTGTGGATCGAGCGATAGGCATCGCTGACCGCGACGCCTTCGGCGCCCGGCTTGTCGCGGCTGGCGGTGCGACCATAGTCGCCGCTGCTGCCGTACATTTCGTCAAAGGCCGAAACCGCCGCCATTGCTGCTCCTGTGTCGCTGTACGGGCGATACTGTGCAGTGCAGCGACACGGCGCAAGTTTATTGTTTAGGCTGGCGGGGTTCCGGCGAGATTGTTGCCGGAATCTGCCGATCAGTCCGGTCGTTCGTAGCTGTTTTCACGCGCCGGTGCCGGCTGGCGCTGGGCAGGCGGTTCGGCGCGCGGCGGCGGCGGTGGCGGCGCGGCAGCGGCAGGTGCCGGCCGAAAGCTGCCTCCGCCACCACCGCCACGGGTGTCGCCAGCCGCGCCGGGGGCGTTGCCACGCGAAGCAGCGCCGGAGTCCGCCCGTGCAGGCGGGCGCATGCCCGCCGGTGGTTGCTGGCCGGTGTCACCGGGCTGCGGCGGCCTTTGGCGATAGCCGTTTTCTGGCGATTGCGGGCGCTGCTGATACTGTTGCTGATACCGCTGCTGATACTGGGGCTGGCCCTGCGGTGGCTGCTGATTGGTGTCGCTGCCGACCGGTGGCTGGCCATCCGGCGCGCCGGGGCGGCCCGGGCGACCCTGCCATTGCGTGGTCGTGCCATCGGGACGCGGGCGACCCTGCCACTGGCGATTTGTGCCATCAGGGCGCGGGCGGCCTTGCCAATTGTCAGCCGTGCCGTCAGGGCGCGGGCGGCCTTGCCAGTTGTCAGGCGTGCCGTCGGGGCGCGGGCGGCCTTGCCAGTTGTCAGGCGTGCCGTCGGGGCGCGGGCGGCCTTGCCACTGGCGAGGCGTGCCGTCGGGGCGAGGGCGGCCCTGCCAATTGCCATTCTGTCCCTGCGGCCGCTCAAAGTCCGGCCGCTGGCCATCGGGGCGCGTCATCCCGGGGCGGGGAAAGCCGGGGCGGTCCATGCCCGGGCGATCATCGTCGGGCCGGCCGATACCCGGGCGGGGCTGCGGTGGCCGGTTCCCGCCCACGCCGGGACGGTTCCAGTTGCCATAGCCGGGGCGGCCGTTCCAGCCCGATTGGCGTTGCCACTGGCTGCTGCGCCAGTAATCGCGCCCGCCTTGCCAGGGCAACGGGCCGTTGCCGAAACCCGGGCGGAACAGATACGGGCGCGGTACCCAGATCCAGCTCGGCCCGTACCAGCTGTTGAAATCGTCAAAGCCATAGCCGCCACCGAAACCGACGCTGACCGAATAGTTTACGCCGGGGGGAATCGGTGCCCAGCCGGCAACATTGTCATTCTCGCGCCACGCCACCCAGGATGGTGCCCATTGGGTGCCGGGCACCCAGACCCAGCCGATGCCTTCGTCAAAGCCCCAGCGGCCATAATGATCGGTGGCCCAGCCCCAGGGATCGTTGCTGATCCACAAGCGATTGTCGCCCCAGCGGCCATTGACATAGGGGCGCCAGCCCTGCGGCACGTCGGGCACAAAGGCATAGCCGAAGCGCGTGCCCGTCCATTGGCCATAGTTCGCCAACGGATCGAAGAATTCTTCGACGCCCGCGACGTTCTGGCCGCCGAACAGGTCACCCGGCTGGACGACATCGCCACTGCCGATGCCATCGTCATAGCCCGGCGGATATTGGGGCGCATAACCACTGGCCTGGCCATAGGCACAGCCCGACAGCAACAGCAGGAAGGGCGCAACGGCAGTCAGGCAGCGCAACGGCAACATCGGCAAACTCCTTGCGAAACTGTTGCCGGTTTAGGAGATTGTGGCTGTCGGTGCGATGAATGGCCGGAAGCATGCGATGAACGGCAGCGGCGGGGCCTGCGGCGGCCCGGGTGCAAATCGGAAGCGGGGGCCAGCCGGTCGGCCAGTGCAGCCCCGGCGACGGCATCGAATACTTGCGCTGGCTCCGCGGGTAGGATTCGAACCTACGACCAGACGATTAACAGTCGTCTGCTCTACCACTGAGCTACCGCGGAACAGCGCAAGGTGGCGGGCTATAGCGGGGTCGGATGCGGGGAGCAAGGGCTTTGGCGAAATCGTGCGCCCGCAGCGGAAAACCGGCCCGCGCCCGGCATTTGCTGCCGGTGGCGGTTGCCAAGCCCGGGGCTATCGCGCATCACCGCTGCCGTGCCGCCGCCCTCGAACGGCCATGGGAATCATGATGTTCGCCGCTCTCGCCATCCCTATCGGGCATTGCCTGGCATCATGACCGACGCTTGCGCCCCTGTCGGCGTCGTGCTGGTCAACTGGAACCGCTGGCGCGACACGGTCGAAGTGCTGGAATCGCTGTTGCGCAGCACGGTGCCGGTGCGGGTGATCGTCGTCGACAATGCATCGGCCGATGGTTCGCTCGACCAGATCGAGGCCTGGGCGCGGGGTGAGGTGATCGCCGAGCCGGCATCGCAGGCCATGGCGCGATTTTCCTCGCCGGCGCTGCCCAAGCCGGTTGCGGTGCGACGGCTGGGCCCGGGCGATCTCGCAGCGGCAGTATCGCGACCGCAGGATCGCCTCACCCTGGTTGATTCCGGTGGCAATCTGGGTTTTGCCGGCGGCAACAATATCGGCTTGAAGCTGTTGCTCACCGATCCGGCGATCGATTGTTTCTGGCTGCTCAACAACGATACGGTGGTGGAGGCCGAGACGGCGGCGCAACTGGCGACCACCATGGCAGCGACGCCCGCCATCGGCATGTGCGGCACGGTGGTGCGCTTTTACTGGCAGCCCGATTCGGTGCAGGCGCTCAATGGCTATCGTTTCAACGTCTGGACCGGTGCCGGCAAGCCGATCCACGGCCGCTTGCCAGCGGCCACGCCGTTCGATGCGGCGGCGGTCGTCGCCGCGACCGACTTCGTCCTCGGCGCCTCGCTTGCGGTCAGCCGGGCGTTCCTCGACCAGGTCGGCCTGATGGAGGACAGTTATTTCCTGTATTTCGAAGAAACCGACTGGGCGGTGCGCAACCGCCGGCGGGGTGACAAGCGCTTTGCCATCGGCTTCGCCGCCGCGGCGACGGTCTATCACAAGGAAGGCGGCTCGATCGGTTCGTCGGGGGTCAAGGGCCAGCGCAGCGTCATGGCTGATTACTGGATCAACCGGTCACGGCTGGGCTTTATCCGGCGGCATTACCCCTGGCTGCTGCCGTGGCACTGGTTGTTCACCCTCGCGCTTGTCGGCCGTCGCCTGCTGCGTCGCCAGCCGGAAAAGGCCCGGATCATCCTCAAGGCGCTGATCGGCAACTGAAGTTGTTGCTGTTGCGAACCACTTGCAAACTTCGGCAAAACGGACGATAGTGATTCGCAACAGCAGCTTTGTACGCGAGGCCGAGCCAGTGATCGTTTGTGTCTGCAACGCCCTTCGTGACCAACAGGTTCGTGCTGCCGGCCGGGCAATGCAGAGCATTTGCCCGCGCAAGGCGTTCGCGCACCTTGGCTGCAAGCCGAAGTGCGGCCAGTGCCTTCCCTATGCGCGCGAAGTCCTGGGTGCCGCAGCGCGCTGACCGGCGACGATGCGCGTGCGGCCCGACAACAGGTTCTTCGGGTTTGACCAGCCCCATCGTCTGGGGCATCCCGGCACGGCAACCATTGGAAAGTATGCATGATGCGTGGCGACACCAAAGTCATCGAATATCTGAATGCCGTGCTCAAGGGCGAATTGACCGCGGTGAACCAGTATTGGCTGCATTATCGCCTGCTCGACAATCTGGGGATCAGGAAACTGGCGGCTTATGAACGCCACGAATCGATCGAGGAAATGCAGCACGCCGACAAGTTGATGGAGCGCATTTTCTTTCTCGATGGCCTGCCGGGGATGCAGGCGCTCAATCGCCTGCGCATCGGCGAAAATGTCACCGAGGTGCTGCAGGCCGATCTCGATCTGGAGCATGAAGCGGTGGCGCTGCTGCGCGATGCCGTGGCCTATTGCGAAACGGTTCGCGATTATCCCAGCCGCGACCTGTTCGCCAGCATCCTGTCCGCCGAGGAAGAACATATCGATTTCATCGAGACCCAGCAGACGATGATCGTGCAAATGGGCCTGCAGAATTACATCCAGCTGCAATCGCAAGCTGCCGGCAGCTGACCAGCCTGGCTACCAAGGCATGAAAAAGCCCGCCACCGTCGCCGGTGGCGGGCTTTTTCGTGCGGGCGCTCAGGCCTTGATGGCGCCGCGCGACGAGGCGTAGAGCGACCAGAGATCGGCGATGTCCTTCATGCCGTTCTTGTCGCTGACCGCGGCAAAGCTCGACCGGCCGAGCGGCACATTGCCGGCACGCAGGGCAGCGATGCCCTTGAAGACCTTGGCCTGGTCCGAATCGCTGCCATTGGCGGCAATTGCCTTGTCATAGGCCGCAATGGCCTGCGGATACTGGCCAAGGCCCATATAGGCGTTGCCGCCGCGCACGGCGGTGGCCGGAGCCGCCGCCAGCTTGGGCGCTTCGGCCGCCGCCTTGACGTTCATGCCGGCTGCCGCCTGGCCGAGCTTTTGCGACATGGCATCGCCGGCGCCGCCACCGGCCTTGGCCAGCGCGCCGGCAGCAATCCCGGCCTGGTTGGCGACCAGCGCCAGCTTGGCGAATTCCTGGTAATCCTCGGCCTTGCTGAGCGTGTCGGTGGCACCCATCAGATGATACAGCGCCAGCTTGGCTTCGGGGCGCATCTGGTTCTGGCGGAAGGCGATGAGCAGCGTGTTCCAGCGCGCCGGCGACGAATCGATCTTGATGAGCTGGGTCGTGGTGGCGAGATAGCCCTTCTTGTCACCGGCCTTGTACTGGGCGCCGGCGAGATTTTCGAGATACAGCGGCTTGGCGCCATTGGCCTTGATGAGGGCCTGGTACGCCTTCACCGCTTCGCCGGGGCGACCCATGCGCGTCTGCGCCTGGGCGATGAGGATCTGCATGTCTTCGCCGCCGGCCTTGCGCGCTTCGGCGATGGCGCGGTCGTACTGGCCGGCCTGGTAATATAGTGGCGCGATCTGGCGCGGGCTGGCGCCGGTGGCCGAAAGCGCGCTGGCGGCGTCGGCATAGCGTCCGGCGCGGGTGTAGACATAGGCGGCCATCTGCGCCGTCTTGGTCTTTTCCTCAGCCGTGCTGGCGGCGCCCTGGGCGGTCTTGATGGCATTGATCGCGGCACCACTGTTGCCCGACTTGGCAGCCGATGCCGCCTGGTTCAGCGCCTTGCCCACCGCCGATGACACAGCGGCATTGGCCGGCAGCGCCGCAAACAGGGCAGCAGCCACGACGGGTGCAAAAATCCGGGTAAAGGCGGGAGCGGTGCGGTGCATGAAGTCCCTCATGAAGAAATGGTAATCGGTGCGCGACGTTCCGAAGACGGTGCAGGCTGGTGCCCTGGACCCGCAATGGACCCATGGGCGTGGCCCGGGGATGAACGACTGGCGCCGCTCCCCCCGGCAGCAGGCCTTTCTACCCTTATCGAATCCGGCGCGCGGCGCAACGGGGTATAAGACGCAGCGTTGGCGGCTTTGTTGCGCACAAATGTTGCGCGGGGGCATACGAACGCCTAATCGCGGCGAAATCAACTGCTGGGAGAATGATCATCCGCGCTTTCCTTTTTCCGGGCCAGGGCAGCCAGTCGGTCGGCATGGGCCGCGGCCTGGCCGAAGCCAGCCCCGTGGCGCGCGCCGTGTTCGAGGAAGTTGACGACGCACTCGGCTTTCACCTGACGCGGTTGATGTGGGAGGGGCCGGAGGACCAGCTGACGCTGACCGAAAATGCCCAGCCGGCGATCATGGCGGTGTCGATCGCGGCGCTGCGCGTGCTCGAGGCCGAAGGCAATCTGCTGCTGGCCGACAAGGCGGCCTTTGTCGCCGGGCACAGCCTTGGCGAATATACAGCGCTTGCCGCGGCGGGTTCGCTGGGGCTGGCGCAGACGGCGCGGCTGCTGCGGCTGCGCGGGCAATCGATGCAGGCCGCCGTCCCTGTCGGCGAAGGCGCCATGGCAGCGCTGCTCGGGCTCGGTTTCGAAGCGGTGCAGGCGATCGCCGAGGAAGCGGCGCAGGGCGAGGTTTGTGCGGCTGCCAATGACAATGCGCCGGGGCAGGTGGTGGTGTCGGGGCACGTCGAGGCGGTGGCGCGCGCGATGGCGCTGGCCAAGACCAAGGGTGCCCGCCATTCGGTGCTGCTGCCGGTGTCGGCACCTTTTCATTGCGCGCTGATGCAGCCCGCTGCCGATGCCATGGCGGCAGCGCTCGCCGATGCGGTACTCAACCGGCCGTTCGTGCCGCTGGTGACCAATATCACCGCCGATGTCGTGACCGATCCCGACATGATTCGCCGCCTGCTCGTCGAACAGGTAACCGGCACGGTGCGCTGGCGCGAATCGGTGTTGCGGATGGCCGAACTCGGCGTCACCAATTTCGTCGAGCTTGGCGGCAAGGTGCTGGGACCGATGGTCCGCCGCATCACGCCCGACGCCCGGATGCAGAGCGCCGGCGACATGGCGGGTGTCGAAGCATTGGCGAAGGAACTCTAAAACCCCTTTCCCCTTGCGGGAGAGGGCGAGAGACGGCGAAGCCGGCCCGGGGTGAGGGGGCTGCGGCGCATACCCCTCACCCCGCTCGCCGTTGGCGAGTCGCCCTCTCCCGCAAGGGGAGAGGGTAGAGAAGGAGATTTTATGTTCGATCTTTCT
>JBBRVH010000053.1:0-21160 GCA_038246995.1 Sphingomonadales bacterium | reverse complement strand
GAATGCGCCTGGCTGCGCCCCGGGCAGACGCTGTTCACCTATCTCCACCTCGCCGCCGACAAGCCACAGGCCGACGCGCTGATCGCATCGGGCGCCACCTGCATCGCCTATGAAACCGTCACCGATCGCGCCGGCGGCCTGCCGCTGCTGCGCCCGATGTCGGAAGTCGCCGGGCGCATGGCGGCACAGGTCGGCGCGCATTATCTCGAAAAGGAACAGGGCGGCCGCGGGATATTGCTTGGCGGCGTGCCGGGGGTGGCGCCGGGGCGTGTCGCGATCCTGGGCGGCGGCGTTGCCGGGGTGAATGCCGCGCAGATCGCAGTGGGCATGCGCGCCGATGTGACGATCTACGACATCTCGACGGCGCGGCTTGCCGAAATCGACGCGCTGTTCGAAGGCCGGGTGAAGACGGCGTTTTCATCGGGCGCCGCCATCGCTGCGGCCATCGCGCGAGCGCATCTCGTCATCGGCGCGGTGCTGATTCCCGGCGCGGCGGCCCCCAAGCTCGTCACCCGCGAGATGCTCAAGCTGATGAAGCGCGGCTCGGTGCTCGTCGACATCGCCATCGACCAGGGCGGCTGTTTCGAAACCAGCCATGCCACCACCCATGCCGATCCCGTCTATGTCGTCGATGGCATCATCCATTATTGCGTCGCCAACATGCCCGGCGCGGTGGCGCGCACCTCGACCTTTGCGCTCAACAACGCGACCCTGCCGTTCGTGCTGCGCCTCGCCGACCATGGCGCGGACGCTGCCATGGCGGCGGATGCGCATCTGGCGGCGGGATTGAACGTGGCGGGCGGAAAGATCCGCCACAAGGCGGTCGCCGAGGCCTTGCACCTGCCCTTCATGGCCTGACCCCCTTTTCCTTCTCCCCTCCCGCTCCGGAAGGGGACGGGGGTGGGTCTCCCCGCCAGGAACCGAGCCCCGAACCGACACAAGAACCCACCCCCGGCCCCTCCCGTTCCGGGAGGGGAGCAGAAAGAGGAGCACGCCCCATGACCACCCCCTACCGCATCGGCTTCCTGCTCTGGGATGGCCTGACCCAACTCGACATGACCGGCCCGGCGCAGGTGCTCAGCCGCATGCCGGGGGCGGAGCTTCACTATGTCTGGCACAGCACGGCGCCGGTGATGAGCGATTGCGGCCTGGCGCTGGTGCCGACCACCAGCTTCGCCGATTGCCCGCCGCTCGATATGGTCTGCGTCCCCGGCGGGGTAAGCTTCGTGCCGGTGATGCGCGATCCCGTCGTCATCGCCTGGTTGCAGGCGCAGGCGGCGGGCGCGCAACTGGTCACCAGCGTCTGCACCGGCTCGCTGATCCTTGCCGCCGCCGGGCTGCTCGACGGCTATCGCGCCGGCTGCCACTGGGCGGCGGGGGAACAACTGGCGCTGTTCGGCGCCGAATTCGTGCGCGAACGCGTCGTCATCGATCGCAACCGCATCACCGCCGGGGGCGTCACTTCCGGGATCGATTTCGCTTTCCGCGTCCTCGAAGAGACGCACGGCCGCGACATGGCCGAAGCCGTGCAACTGGCGCTGGAGTACGACCCGGCCCCCCTGGGCGGCGGCACCCCGGCGACGGCGCGGCCCGAAATCCTGGCGATGGTGATGCAGCAGATGGGCGGCCGGCTGGCCACGCGCGAAGCCGATGTGGCGGCGTTTGCGCGGGGGTAATTCCTGCCTGTCACCCCGGTCTTGACCCGGGGCCCAGCTTGCTTCCTGTCATGCCAGCGCAGGCTGGCATGACAAATGGGACGTTTGTGCTGGAAAAAACGACGAGGCCCCGGGTCAAGGTCGGGGTGACAGTGCAAAAATGCGCTAGCTCCGCCCGATCGCCGCCAGGAACGCCGCGCCATAGGCTTCGAGCTTGCGCGCTCCCACCCCGGGGATCCGGCCCATTTCGGCCATCGTCGCCGGCCGCGTCGCCGCCATCGCCCGCAGGGTCGAATCGTGGAAGATCACATAGGGTGGCAGCCCCGCCGCCGCCGCCAGTTCGCGGCGCACGGCGCGCAAGGCATCGAACAGCGCCAGATCGCCATCGGCCACCGCCGCGGTCGTCGCCGCGGTCCGACTGCGGCCCCGGCCCCCCGCTTGCCCACGCTCGGCCTGGGCACTGGCGACCTTCAGGCTGACCGGCACATCGCCTTTCAGGATGGCCCGCGCCGCCGGCCCCAGCACCAGCCCGCCATAGTCACCATCGCGAACCAGCGCCTCGCTCGCTTCAAGCTGCCGGGCCAGCGCCTTCCAGCCTTCGCCCGAAAGCTCCTTGCCGATGCCATAGACGGTCAACTGGTCGTGCCCGAATTTCTGGATTTTCTCACCCGATTTGCCCAGCAGCACATCGACGAGATGGCCAACGCCGAAACGCTGCCCGGTGCGATAGACTGCCGACAGCAGCTTGCGGGCCGCCTCGGTCGCGTCCTGCAACGCCGGCGGATCGAGGCAATTGTCGCAATTGCCGCACGGCGCCGGGCGCGGTTCGCCGAAATATTCGAGCAAGGGGATGCGCCGGCAACCGCCGGTTTCCAGGAACGCGATCAGCGCGCCGAGCCGCCGCGATTCTTCGGTCTTGCGCGCCTCGCTGGCATCGCTTTGCGTGATGAAGCCGCGCGCCCGGGCGATATCCTCCGCCCCCCAGAACAATTGCGCCATCGCCGGGTCGCCATCGCGGCCGGCGCGGCCGGTTTCCTGGTAATAGGCCTCGATCGATTTGGGCAGGCCGATATGGGCGACAAAGCGCACATCGGGCTTGTCGATGCCCATGCCGAAAGCGATCGTCGCCACCATCACCATGTCTTCGGATTTGACGAAATCGGCCTGGTTGCGCGACCGCGTGCCGGCATCGAGCCCCGCATGATAGGCGCGCGCGTTGACACCATCCTTGACCAGCCAGCCCGCCACCTGGTCGGTCACCGCGCGCGTCGGCGCATAGATGATCCCCGGCCGCCCCGCCTGCGACGCGACAAAGCCGCTCAACTGGCGATGGCTGTCGGTCTTGGGCGTCACGCCATAGCGGATATTGGGCCGGTCGAACCCCGCCAGCACCATGCGATCGGCGCCGATGCCGAGCTGTTGCAGGATATCGGCACGCGTCGCCACATCGGCGGTGGCGGTCAACGCGATGCGCGGCACCCCCGGCAGCGCGTCGCACAGCGATTTCAACTGGCGATATTCGGGGCGGAAATCATGCCCCCACTGGCTGACGCAATGCGCTTCATCGATGGCGATCAGCGCGATTTCGGCGCGCGCCACCAGCATGCGAAAGCCCTCCATCGCGGCGCGTTCGGGGGCGACATACAACAGATCGAGTTCGCCATTGCGCAGCGCCTGCACGGTGGCGTCGCTGTCCTCCGACTGGCTGTTGAGCGCGCCGGCGCGCACGCCAAAGGCGCGCATCGCCCGCACCTGGTCCTGCATCAGCGCGATCAGCGGCGAAATGACCAGCGCGCATCCCGGCCGCACCAGCGCCGGGATCTGATAACACAAGGATTTGCCGGCCCCCGTCGGCATGATCGCCAGCACGTCGCGCCCGGCGCAGACATCGGCGATGATCGACTCCTGCTGCCCGCGAAAGGCGGGAAAGCCGAAGACCGAACGCAGCACATCATGAGGGGTGGTGGCGGTGGCATGCATGGACGGCGCAGCGATAGCGCCTGTGGTAGCGCGCCGCCAGCTTCTATCGGCAGGGTGATGACGCTGCTAGGGATACGGCATGTGGTTCGAACGAATTTTTGCGGCCGGCATCCTTGTCGCCGCGGGGCTGGCCGGCGCCGATGCGCTGCGCCCCGAAACCCCGCCGGCGATCGCGCCGGCCAAGCCGATCGCCGTCACTGCCCGGCCGCTGCCGCTCAACCCCGATGATCCGGCGATGGTCCGCATCGGCGCATTGCGCTTTCTGGGCGCGGTGCAGTTGTCGAGCCGCGACCCGGGCTTTGGCGGCATTTCAGGGCTGCGCGCGGCGGGCGATGACCGGATGATCGCCGTCACCGACACCGGCAACTGGCTGGTGCTGGCGACGATCGAGCGCGGCGGGCGGCTGCTCGGGGTGCGTGACGTGCGCCTGGCGCCGCTGCCGCAACCGGGTGGCCAGCCGCCGCAGCGCAAGGCCGATGTCGATGCCGAAGCGGTGGAGCATGACCCGGCGACCGGCATCACCACGGTCGTCTATGAACAACAGCACCGGCTGGCGCATTTCACCGGCATCGACGCGCGCCGGCCCGAAACGCTTGCCCGCCCGCCCGCCGAAACCGAATATCTGACCGCGATGACCGGCTGGCCGGCCAATGGCGGCGGCGAGGCGATGGCGGTGCTGCCCGGCGGCGCCCGGATCATCCTGTCCGAAACCGCGCGGCGCCGCGATGGCGCCATCGCGGCGCTGCTGACCCGCAGCGGCACGACGACCGAATTCGGGCTTGCCGTGCTGCCCGACCACAGCCCGACCGATGCGATCGCCCTTGATGACCATCGCATCCTCGTCCTCAACCGCCGCTTTTCGGCATTCGGCGGCTGGAGTGCGGCGCTGACGCTTGTCGACCTGGCACCGGCGCTGGCGGGTGATATGGCGCCCCTGCCGCAACGCCGCCTCGCGCTGCTCGCCGCGCCGCTGACCTTCGACAATATGGAAGGCTTGGCGCTGCGCCGGGTCGGCAAGCGGATTTTCGTCTATCTGGTCAGCGACGATAATCTCAACCGCGCGCAGCGGACGCTGCTGATGAAGTTCGAGCTACTTGCTGCTCCCTCCCCCCACCGGCGCAGCCGGTAGAGTGGGGAGGGTCGGGGTGGGGGTTTCGGACGCGGGTAACCAAGCCCACACCCCGACCCTCCCCACCCTCTGTTCGCCACCCTCTGTTCGCCACCCTCTGTTCGCTACGCTCACAGGGGGGGAGGGGGAAGCGGCTCCCGCCACATCGACCAGAAGTCCGGCCCGCCGCGCCTGATCCGGTACGTCCCCGTCACGACAAACCCCAGCGCCTCGTAAATCCCGACATTGGCCGGCGTTGCGGTTTCCAGCGCCGCCGGCATGCCATCAATATCGCACTGCGCCAGCCGCGCCCGAATCACCGCGCCGCCAAGGCCACGGCCATGGCGTTCGGGGACACAGCCGACGAACTGCAGATACCAGTGCGGCGGGTGGGGGTGGTGCGCTTCGATCTGGCCCTGCATCGCCAGCGCGCGGGCCAGCGACCAGCCGAAGACCTGGACCAGCGGCAGCGCCTGCGCCAGCATCGCGGCGGTCGGCGTCTTCCACAGCCCGGGCGGCCGCCACAGCGCGACGGCCGCTTCGACACCTGATTCGTCGGGCGCCAGCGTCCACAGGTCAGGCGCTGCATCGATGCTGGTGATCAGCGCGAAAAAGCGCGCCAGCCGCCGCGGCCGGTCGGCGGCATCGCGGAACAGGTACGACAGCGCCGGATCGTCGATAAAGGCCCGCGCCAATATGGCCGCGGCGAGCGGCCGGTCGGCGGCCGTGGCAGGGCGGGTCAAGATCGGCGGGCGCTGCATCAGCCCTAACTGACATGAAAACGGCCCGGGGTCACCGGGCCGTTTTCAGTCACAAAAGCGCCCGCCGAATCAGGCAGCAGGTGCAGCCGCTTCGGCCATCGCAGCGATCTTCTTCTTGATTTCGCGCTTCAGCTTGGCGGCACGCTCGCTCAGCTTTTCCGACTTGGTCTTGATCAGCCAATTGTCGAGCCCGCCGACATGTTCGACCGAACGCAGGCCGTTCATCGACACGCGCAGCTTGACCGAACGCCCCAGCGTATCGGAAATCAGCGTGACATTCTGCAGGTTCGGCAGGAACACCCGCTTGGTCTTGTTGTTGGCGTGGGAAACATTGTTCCCGACCTGGCGACCCTTGGCGGTCAGTTCGCAAACGCGCGACATGGGATTGTCCTTGAAAAGATGATCGGACCGCAGGTCGAAAAAGACCAACGGCAAGCGCGGGCTGTTAGCCGACAAGCCTCCATCCGTCAACAACAGCCGCCACCAACACATCGCCACCGGGCCGCGAACGGCACGCCATCGGCAACAGGCACCCCCGCGACCCGCCCTGCAACCGCAACCGGCGCCACCTTATCCGAACAGAATCGGCCACAGAACCGGCAACACCAGCGCCGCAAGCACCCCTGCCAGCACCATCGCCAGCGCGGCGAACGCCCCGCCGGCCGCGTCGCGCCGCGTCAACCAGTCGGTCCCGACAAGGTGCGACGACACGCCGAGCCCCAGACCGCGCGCCGCGCGGCCCCCGATTCGCAACCGATCGAACAGCCACGGCACGCACAGCGCCCCGATGACGCCGGTCAAGACCGCCACAGCCGCCGCCAGCGCCACCGATGCGCCCCCCGTTCGCGCGATCACCACGGCAAAAGGCGTGGAGATTGTCTTGGTCGTCACCGCCATCACCAGCGCGCGATCGAGCCCGAACAGCCGCGCCAGCCCCCAGGCACTCGCGATGCCGGCCACCGTTCCCCCCGTCACCGCGACAAGAACCGGCCCAGGCGCGCGCCGCAACAGCGCCAGATTGCCATGGATGACCAGCGCCAGTGCCACCAATGCCGGCCCCAATAGCCAGCGCAAGGGCTGCGCGCCGGCCTCGAATCGTGCCAGCGGCACCCCCGTCACGGCCAAGCCGAGCCCCAGCACCAGTGCCGCAACCAGCACCGGACTCGCCCAGGGCGGGTTGCCGAGCCGCACCGACAGCGCCCGCGCCCCGGCGAAAGCCGCCAGCACCAGCCCTGTCACCAGCACCATGTCGAGCGCCGGCATCATTCGACTCCGCCCGCCAGCCGATACAACAGCGCCGTCACCAGCGCGGTGACCAGTGTCGACACCAACAGAATCGCCAGCAGCGGCAACACAGCCCCTGCCAGCAGGGCGAAATACCCCCCCAGGCCCACCAGCGCCGGCACGATCATCGCCCCCAGCCAGCGCAGCAACAGCGCCGCACCCGGCCGACTCCAGCCGATGCCACGGCCCCGGACCAGCCACGCGAGATAGGTACCGAGCCCCAATATCGCCCCCGGGACCGCCAGGCGCAGGGCATCGGCGAGCGCGCCACCCGCCACCGCAAGGGCACAGCACAGCGCCACGCCGGGCAGGCATTCCCAAATCGTTCGCATCCGGCCCTTTCGCATCCCGCCTACCCGCGCTAGACCATGGCAGCCAGGCGACAGGACAACGATGCCTTATTTTGCCATCCACTGCATCGACAAGCCCGATTCGGGCGAATTGCGCGCCGCAACGCGACCCGCGCACCTCGCGCATATTACCGCCATGGGCGCTGCCGTGCTCATCGCCGGGCCGTTGCTGCGCCCCGATGGCCGCGCCATGGGATCGCTGCTGATCATCGATTTCGACGATCGCGACGCCGCCATCGCCTTTGCCAATGCCGATCCCTACCATCAGGCCGGGCTGTTCGAGAGCCGATCGGTGACCAACTGGCACAAGGTATTGCCCGCCGATTGACCGGCCTGCCGCCTGACAGCCGAACGGACGCGGCTGTGGCGCCACCGTCGGCCCGTGCCGAAAGCGCCTGGGTGCTCGCACAGGCCACCCGCGACCCCTATGTCATCCTGATCGCGATCTATGTTTTCGCGCCTTATTACGTCACCCGCGTCGTCGGTGACCCGGTGCTCGGGCAAACCCTTGTCGCCTCCGCCAACAAATGGGGCGGCTGGGTGGTCATGCTCACGGCGCCCTTGCTCGGCGCCAGCATCGATCGAATCGGCCCGCGCAAGCCATGGTTTGCCGCCGTCGTCGCGCTGATGGCGCTGCTCATCGGCTCCTTGTGGTTCACGCCGCCGGGTGGCGGCGGGCTTCCCACCGGCGCCGTCATCGTCATCATCGCCGCCATCACCGCGCTGATTGCCTATCACGAGATGCTCCACAACGCGCTGTTGCTGCCGGCTGCCGGCATGGCCGGGGCGGCGCGCGCCTCCGGCCGGGCATTGGCGGGGGGCAATGCCGTCTCGGTGATCATGCTTGTCGGCGTGCTGTTCGCCTTTGTGCTGCCCGGCAAGCTGGCCGTGGCGTGGTTGCCGGCGGCGCCACTCTGGGGCCTCGACCCGGCGCTGGGAGAGCCCGATCGCATCACCACGCTGATCGTGGCTGCCACCATGGCGCTCGGCGCGCTGCCGCTGCTGCGCTGGGTCCCCGACATGCAGCGCACATCCCTGTCGCTCGGCGCGGCGGTGCGGGCCGGCGCGGGGGATCTCGCACGCCTCGTCCGCGAGGCGCGCGGCCACCGCGACCCGCTCATCTTCCTCGCCGCGCGCATGGTCTATACCGATGGCCTGACCGCCATCCTGGTCTTCGGCGGGCTTTATGCCGCCGGGTCGATGCGCTGGGCGACGCTCGAAATGCTCGGCTATGGCATCATCCTGTCGGTTGCCGCGGTCATCGGCGGGCTGCTGGCGGGCTGGCTCGACACCCGGATCGGCCCGAAGCTGGCGGTGAAGCTTGAACTGCTGCTGCTCATCGTCATGCAGACGCTGGTGCTCGGCATGGGCCGCGAGCGCCTGTTCTTCCGCCCCTGGCATGGCCCGCCGCTGTGGGACGGGCCGATGTTCACCACGCTGCCCGAAATCACCTTTCTGGCGCTGGGCTGTTGCCTCGCGATTGCGGTCACCGCCGCCTATGCCTCGTCACGCACCCTGCTGACCCGGGTGGCGCCACCCGACAAGCTGGGGGTGTTCTTCGGGCTTTATGTGCTGTCGGGCAGCGCCACCATGTGGCTGGGGCCGCTGCTGGTGGAGGCGGCGACGCGCTGGGGCGGCACCCAGGCCTGGGGCATGGCGCCGGTCGTGGGCATGCTGGCGGTGGGGCTGGGGCTGTTGATGCTGGTCAAGGGCGGTGGACGGATAGCGCACACGTAACGCCCTCCCCGCAAGGGGGAGAGAATTGGCCCTCAGGCCGGATAGGCACGCACCGTCTGCGGCACCAGCACCAGCGCCGCCCCCGGGGCCAGCCCCTCCGGCGGCGCTGCGATGGTCACCTCGATGACACTGCCGTCGCGCGTCTCGGTCTCGAGCGCCGCCTGCGCACCGGTGCGCAGGATGCGCCGCAGCACCACCGCTATACCCGCCGCCCCCGGCGCTGCCAGCGCGAATTCATGCGGGCGGATGAAGGCGCTGGCCGGGCCGTCCGGCATCGCCGGGGCGCGATTGGGCAGCCGCACCCCGGCAATATCGATCTGCCCAGCGACCGCGTGCGCCACCACGCGATTGGCCCCGCCCAGGAAATCGCACACGAACGCCGTCGCCGGGCGTTCCCACACCTGTTCGGGCGTATCGATCTGTTCGATGCGGCCATGGTCCATCACCACCACCCGGTCGGCAAGATCGAGCGCTTCTTCCTGGTCATGGGTGACGAAGATCGAGGTCAGCCCGGTCCGATCGTGCACGGCACGCAGCCAGCGCCGCAGGTCCTTCCTTACCTTGGCGTCGAGCGCACCAAAGGGTTCATCGAGCAGCAGCAGCCGCGGCTCCACCGCCAGTGCCCGCGCCAGCGCCACGCGCTGGCGCTGCCCCCCCGACAATTGCGCCGGATAGCGCCCGCCCAGCGCCGGCAGTTGCACCAGTTCGAGCAGCTCGGCGACGCGGCGATCGATCTCCGCCCTTGGTGGGCGGGTCTTGCGCGGCCGCACGGTAAGGCCGAAACCGATATTGTCGGCCACGGTCATGTGGCGGAACAGGGCATATTGCTGGAAGACAAAGCCGACCTGGCGATCGCGCGCCGGCCGGTCGGACATGTCGACCCCGCCGATGCTGATGCTGCCCGAATCGGGAAATTCAAGGCCCGCAAGGATGCGCAGCAGCGTCGTCTTGCCCGATCCCGATGGCCCGAGCAGCGCGAGAAACTCGCCTTCGCGCGCCGCCAGGCTGATGCCATCCAATGCGGTGAAGGCGCCAAAGCGCTTGATGACGGCGCTGGCAGTGACGCTCAATGCCCCCTCCCCGCCAATTGCCCGGCAAATCGCCATTCGAGCAGCGATTTCAGCACCAGCGTCACCAGCGCCAACCCGGCGAGCAGCGAGGCAACGGCAAAGGCCGCGGCGAAATTGTATTCATTGTACAGGATCTCGATATGCAGCGGCAGCGTGTTGGTGCGGCCACGGATATGCCCCGATACCACCGACACGGCCCCGAATTCCCCCATCGCCCGGGCGTTGCACAGCAGCACGCCATACAGCAGCCCCCAACGCACATTGGGCAGGGTGACATGCCAGAAAGTGCTCAGGCCCGACGCGCCCAGCGACAGCGCCGCTTCCTCCTCCTCGCGGCCCTGTTCCTCCATCAAGGGGATCAATTCGCGGGCGACAAAGGGGAAGGTGATGAAGATCGTCGCCAGCACCAGCCCCGGCACCGCAAAAATCACCTGGATATCCTGGTCGCGCAGCGCCGCGCCGAACCAGCCCTGCAGCCCGAACAGCAGCACATAAATCAGCCCCGACACCACCGGCGACACCGAAAACGGCAGGTCGATCAGCGTCACCAGCACCGATTTGAAGCGGAAATCGAACTTGGCGATCGCCCAGCTCGCCGCCAGGCCGATGACGATGTTGAGCGGTACGGCGATGGCGGCGACGGTGAGCGTGAGCTTCAGCGCCGAAACCGCATCGGGGGTGGTGATCGCCGCTGCATAGGCCGCGACGCCCTTGCGCAAGCCTTCGACGAACACCGCCGCCAGCGGCAAGGCCAGGTTGAGCCCGAGGAACATCAGCGCCACGGTGATGAGCAGCCAGCGCAGCCAGCGCGGCTCGCCGGTGGGCCGGGCGGGCGCCGCGCTCATGCCGAGCGCAACCGGCGCTGCCAGACCTGCAGCAGGTTGATGGCGAAAAGCAGCGCGAAACTGATGACGAGCATGGTCGCGGCGATAGCGGTGGCACCCGCGGTGTTGAACTGTTCGAGCTGCACGATGATCAGCAGCGGTGCGATTTCCGATCGAAAGGGCATGTTGCCAGCGATGAAGATCACCGAGCCATATTCACCCACCGCCCGCGCAAAGGCCAGCGCGCAGCCGGTGAGAAGCGCCGGGGCGATGGCCGGGATGATGACGCGAAAGAAGGTCTGCAAGCGCGAGGCGCCCAATGTTGCCGCCGCTTCCTCGACATCGGCGCCAAGATCGGCAAGCACCGGCTCGACGGTACGCACCACGAACGGCAAGCCGACGAAGATCAGCGCGATGACCACCCCACGCGGCGTGAAGGCAATGTCGATTCCCGCCGGCACCAGCCAGCGGCCCAGCCAGCCATTGGGCGCATAAAGCGCCGTCAGCGCGATGCCGGCGACAGCCGTCGGCAGCGCGAATGGCAGATCGACCAGCGCCGAGACGACACGCTTGCCGACAAAATCATACCGGACGAGCACCCAGGCGGTCAGCAGCCCGAAGACGGCATTGACCGCCGCCGCGACCGCCGCCGCACCGAAGCTGAGCCGATAGGCACTGAACGCGCGCTTCGACAGCGCGGCGGCGACGAATTCGTTCCACGACATCCCCGCCGTCGTCACGAAAACCGCCGACAAGGGGATGAGAACGATCACCGACAGCGCGAAGGTGGTGATGCCCATCGTCAGCCCGAACCCCGGGATGATCGAACGGCGGCGCTGCAGAAACCCCTTCGGCATCGCGAAGACTTGCCGTGATCGCGGCGTCGGCGCAACCATTGCGGACATCATCGGGTCACTGTTCGCCGGCATAGATGCGGTCGAAGATGCCGCCATCGGCGAAAAACAGCTTCTGCGTCTTGGCCCAGCCGCCAAAATTGCGATCGATTTCGAACAAGGGCAGCGCCGGAAAGCGCGACCGGTAGCGCGCCAGCACGGCGGGATCACGCGGGCGATAGCCGTTGGCGGCGGCGATTTCCTGCGCTTGCGGGGTGTAGAGGAACTGCAGATAGGCCTGCGCCACGGCCCGCGTGCCGCGCTTGTCGACCACCTTGTCGATGATCGCGACCGGCGGCTCGGCCCGGATCGATACCGACGGCACCACGATCTCGAAGCGATCGGCGCCCAGTTCGCGCGTGGCGAGCAGCGCCTCGTTCTCCCAGGTGACAAGCACATCGCCGAGCCCACGCTCGGCAAAGTTCACCGTGGCACCGCGCGCCCCCGAATCGAGCACCGGCACATTGGCGAAGATACGCTGCACAAAGGCCTGCGCCGCGGCTGGCGAGCCATAAGCCTTCTGCCCATAGCCCCAGGCGGCAAGGAAGTTCCAGCGCGCGCCGCCGCTCGTCTTGGGGTTGGGCGTTATCACCTTGACCCCGTCGCGCGCCAGATCGTCCCAATCGCGAATCGCCTTGGGGTTACCCTTGCGGACGAGGAAAACCACGGTCGAATAAAAGGGCGTTGAATTCGTCGGCAAGCGCGCCTGCCAGTCCGGGGGTAATAATCTGGCGCGCCGGGCGATATTGTCGATGTCATAGCCCAGCGCCAGGGTGACGACATCGGCCTCCAGCCCGTCGATGACCGAGCGTGCCTGTTTGCCCGAACCGCCGTGCGACTGGTTTATGGCGACATCATCACCGGTCTGGGCTTTCCAGGCCTTGGCAAAGGCCGGGTTGATGTCGCGATAGAGTTCGCGGGTCGGATCATAGCTGACATTGAGCAGATTGACCGTCGCTGCCGCTGCCAGCGCCGGCATCAGCAAGAGCAGAATCGTGAAGACCGCGAATCGACGCATGGCACCCCTTGCTTGCGGCAGCGAGCTTATTCCCATCTTGCGACTGGGCAATGAGCTTTCTGCTTGGCGGGGTGAAAGCTGGGCTATTCCCGCGCAACAGGCAAACGCTTCAGGCGGCCTCGCGTTCGATCGACAGGTCGGCAAGGGTGGTATTGTCGAGGATCGCGGCGGTGTTTTCGCGCACGATCAGCATCGTCTTGCGGATGACGCAGGTCGATTCCTCGAAACAATCGGCGCAGCGCTGATAGGCACTGACCGACACGCACGGCACCAGCGCCAACGGCCCTTCGATCATCCGGATGATTTCGCCGAAACTGATCTGGCTGGCCGGCTTGGCAAGGCGATAACCGCCCATCTTGCCGCGAAAGCTTTCGACGAGTCCGCCATTCTTCAGGTCGAGCAGGATGATTTCGAGGAATTTGCGCGGCAGTTTCTGGTCGGCCGCGATCACCGAAATCGGCACCGGCGCGATTCCGTGCGACCGGGCGATGTAGATGAGTGCACGAAGGGCATAACGGGAACGCTGGGTCAGCATGATTGCCTTTGTCTATGCACTGCCCGCTGCGCCGTCGCAAGCCGGACGGGCATTTTCGGCTTGCCCCCGTTCATTTTCCATACATTTGGGAATATTTTCCAATGTACAGCATATTTTTTTCACAGAGAGCATTGGTCGAATAATACACATTACCGTAACCTGTTGAATTACTTCGATCCATTGTTTCGGCAAGCAGTTGGCACGATCCCTGCAATGCATCGGATATCGGAGGCCGGGTGGTCCGGACGCTCCGCCAGACACAGGAGAAACACCATGTTCACCACCAGCACCTCGGCTTTCCGCACCGTCCTCGGCACCGTCGGCACCGTCCTTTGCGCCGGCGTCTGCCTCCTCGCCGCCACCGCCCCGGCCCAGGCCGCCGAAGCGCCCCGCTCCACCTCGGTGAGCTATGTCGATCTCAACCTCGGTAACGACCAGGGCCGCGACACGCTCGACGCCCGCATCAAGGCTGCGGCCCGCAGCGTCTGCACCAATGGCGGCGGCGATGTCCGCGCCCGCACCGAACAAGCCCGCTGCATCAGCGCAGCGATCAGCCAGGCGAAGATGGTCGCGGTAGGCCACGGCTTCCAGGGTCGTTGATCGACGCGCACCTCCCCGAAAGAACGGGCGGGCCAGGGTAACCGGCCCGCCCGCTTTTCATTCGGGGATCAGGGGCGATTGGCGATCAGCGCCGCCACCACCGACGGGTCGGCAAGGGTCGAGATGTCCCCCAGATTGCCGGTTTCGCCTTCGGCGATCTTGCGCAGGATGCGGCGCATGATCTTGCCGCTGCGGGTCTTGGGCAAGCCGGGGGCGAACTGGATGACATCGGGGGTGGCGATCGGCCCGATTTCGCGGCGCACCCATTGCACCAGTTCGCGGCGCAGCGCTTCGTCTTCGGCGACGCCGCTGTTGAGCGTCACATAGGCATAGATGCCCTGCCCCTTGATATCATGGGGGAAACCCACCACCGCGGCTTCGGCGACCTTGGCATGGGCGACAAGCGCGCTTTCGACCTCGGCAGTGCCCATGCGGTGGCCCGAGACGTTGATGACATCATCGACCCGACCGGTGATCCACCAATAGCCGTCGGGATCGCGCCGGGCGCCGTCGCCGGTGAAATAGCGGCCCGGATAGGTGGTGAAATAGGTCTGGAAGAAGCGCGCATGGTCACCCCAGACGGTGCGCATCTGCCCCGGCCAGCTTTGCGCCAGGCACAGATTGCCCTCGATGGCGCCATGGAGTTCCCGGCCCTCGGCATCGACGAGCAGCGGCACGACGCCGAACAGCGGCAGCGTTGCCGAGCCCGGCTTCAGCGCGGTCGCCCCCGGCAGCGGGCTGATCAGCGCGCCGCCGGTTTCGGTCTGCCACCAGGTATCGACGATCGGGCAGCGACCATCGCCCACGACGCGGTGATACCATTCCCAGGCTTCGGGGTTGATCGGTTCCCCCACGCTGCCGAGCAGGCGGATCGAAGCGCGCGATGTCGCCTTCACCGGGCCATCGCCATCGCGCATCAGCGCCCGCAGCGCTGTCGGCGCGGTATAAAAGATGTTGACGCCCCAGCGGTCGCAGACCTGCCAGAAGCGGCTGACATCGGGATGATTGGGCACGCCTTCGAACATCAGCGTCGTCGCGCCATTGGCGAGCGGGCCATAGACGACATAGGAATGCCCCGTCACCCAGCCGACATCGGCGGTGCACCAGAAGATTTCGCCGGGCCGATAGTCGAAGACGTGGCGGAAGGTCAGCGCCACCCAGACCAGATAGCCGCCGGTGGTGTGCAGCACGCCCTTGGGCTTGCCAGTCGACCCCGAGGTGTAGAGGATGAACAGCGGGTCTTCCGCCGCCATCGCTTCGGGAGGGCAATCGGGGGAAGCGGCATCGCGGGCGGCTTCGTACCAGAGGTCACGGCCTTCCTGCATCGCGATGGCGCCGCCGGTGCGGCGCACGACGATGACGGTTTCCACCGACGGGCAGTGCGCCAGCGCGGCATCGACATTGGCCTTGAGCGGGACCGGCTTGCCACCGCGCAGGCCTTCATCGGCGGTGATGACCAGCTTCGAATCGCAATCCTGGATGCGATTGGCGAGGCTGTCGGGCGAAAAACCGCCGAAAACGATCGAATGGATGGCGCCGATGCGGGTGCAGGCGAGCATCGCCATGGCGGCTTCGGGGATCATCGGCAGGTAGAGCGTGACACGATCGCCCTTGCGCACCCCTTGCGCCTTCAGGACATTGGCGAAGCGGCAGACTTCGGCATGCAGGTCGCGATAGGTGATCGTGCGGGTCTCGGAAGGGTCATCGCCTTCCCAGATGATCGCCGGGGTGTCGCCGCGCTCCGCCAGATGGCGGTCGAGACAGTTGGCCGAGACGTTGAGCGTGCCATCGGCGAACCAGCGGATGCCGAAGTCGGCTTCGTGGAACGAGCTGTCCGAGACGGTGGTAAAGGGGGTCATCCAGTCGATGATCTGCGCCTCGCGCCGCCAGAATGTGTCGGGATCGGCCAACGCCTCGGCATACATGGCCGTGTAGCGATCGGCATCGATATGGGCGCGCGCTGCCCATTCGGCGGTAACCGGGTGGATCGCGTCCCTCGCGGCCTCGGTCATGCTCGTCTCCCCATGGGTTGCGGCGTCATTGCGCTGCCGTATGTGTCAGGCTGATGCCCAATTGCCAGCGGTTCTGGAAGCCTTTGAGCGTACCATCGGGGGCCGTTGCGAGCCATTCTGCCTGGGCCTTGTCGCCCTTCAGTGTCGAGTCGAGAAAGGCGGTCAGCGTGTGAAAGATGATCGCATCGGCCATGTCCTTGCGCCACACCGGCTCATCGATGGCATCACGCAGGCGCCCGGTATCGGGGGCGCTGGCCGGTGGCGGGTTGCCGCCAAGGTTGTGGCGGGCATTGGCGAAGACCAGGAGGTGGCGGTCACTGGCGCGGGCGTTGTCGTGCAGCCACTGGATTCCGGCGGTGCCGGCCACATCATCCTTGTCGCCCATGATCCACAGGCTGGGCATGACGAGGCTGGCCAGCGCCGTCGGCGTGAAGCTGCGCACCGATGCCAGGCCACCCCAGGGGGCGATCAGCACCAGCGCGCGCACGCCGGACGCGGGGGCAACGCCTTCTTGAACAGCGTTGAGCGCGCCCTTGGGGAGCTGCGCCGTCAGCGGCGCCTTGGGGTCATGGCCCGCCCCGCCGGTGGCGAGCGCGCCATAGCCCCCCATCGAATAGCCGATGACGGCGATATTCTGTGGGTCGAGGCGCGGTGCGAGCGAGTCTTTCGACGCGGCAAGGCCGGTCAAAAAGGCAATCGCGGCGCGTTGATCGGCACTGCGGCGGGCGTAAGCGGTGGCAAAGACCTGCAATCTTTTGCCCGGATCCATGGCGCCGGCGTCGTCATGATCGATGCTGGCGACGATATAACCCTTGGAAGCAAGGTTCTCGGCCATGCCGCTCATCGCCGTCGACCAGCGGCCAAGGCCATGGCTGAGCAGGATCAGCGGCAGTTTGTTGCCCTTGGCAGGGGCGGAATTACGCGTCGCAATGCCTTCGAAGACCAGTTTTTCGGGAAAACCGGCGGGTGGATTGACCGTGATGTGCGGATAGGTCGTCGGTGAACCCCGAGTCGCGGCGGGATAGAAGAGCGTCAGGCCGAGGTTGCGGCCGGGGCCAGCGTCGAATTTCGTCTCGCGCACACCGACCGGCAGCGGCCCGGGCGCGGCGAGCGCCGGGGCATCGCCGGGCACCAGGCTGGGGGCGCGCGCCGCCGCGGGTGCGGCAAGACAGATGAGGAGAATCGGCAGGAGATGGCGCATGGCATTTTCTGTGCCACAGTCCGTGGCCCCGACAAACTGGCAGAAGCGGCAAATGACCAAGGTTCATCTCATCGGCGCCCCGACCGATTGCAACAGCAGCTTCCGGCGCGGGCCGGCACGCGCCCCGGCGCTGGTCCGCGCCGCGCTGTTTTCGGACATGGGCAATACGGCAGCCGAGTGCGGCGCCGAAATCGGCCGCGAGATCACGCTCGTCGACACCGGCGACCTGCCGCTGACCGAAGGCGCTGGCGATGACGCGCTGATCAGCGCCGCCACGCGCGACGCCTGCGCCGCGGGCGCGGTACCCTTGCTGATCGGCGGCGATCACAGCGTCAGTTTTCCCGCCGTCGCCGGCGTGGCGGCGATGCATGGCCCGGTGACGATCCTGCATTTCGATGCCCATCCCGACCTGTATGACGAGCTTGGCGGCAACCGCCGCTCGCACGCTTCGCCCTTTGCGCGGATCATGGAAGCCGGGCTGGCGACGCGGCTGGTGCAGGTCGGCATCCGCACGCTGAATGCCCATCAGCGCGCACAGGCGGCGCGGTTCGGGGTGGAGATCGTTTCGATGCGCGATTTCCTGGCGGCGAACGTGCCGATCCCGGCGGCGCCACTCTATGTCTCGATCGATCTCGACGGGCTCGATCCGGCCTTTGCGCCCGGCGTGTCGCACCATGAACCCGGCGGCCTGTCGACGCGGCAGCTGCTCGATGTGCTGGCCCGCATCGAAGGGCCGATCGTCGGCGGCGATATCGTCGAATGCAATCCCGACTTCGATATCAACGGCATGACCGCGGCGGTGGCGGCGAAACTGCTCAAGGAACTCGCCGCCATCGCAATCCGCCGCGGGTGATGGGCAATTTCGATAAGGGCGAGCGGGTTTTTGCGTTGGCGGGGTGGATAGCGAGCGCCTAGACGAAAGCCCATATCCACTCCCTCCCCCTGGCGGGGAGGGCGACTCGGCGCCAGCCGAGCGGGGTGGGGGTTCCCGTGTTGCTGCGCGTGAACCCCCACCCTGCCGGGCTTCGCCCGAGTCGCCCTCCCCGCCAGGGGGAGGGACATGATCTTGTCCTTGCCGTGAAAGCACCCGCCATGACCGATGCCCCCGCTTTTGATTTCGACCTGTTCGTCATCGGCGCCGGATCGGGCGGGGTGCGCGCCAGCCGCATCGCCGCCGGCCATGGCGCACGGGTCGCCGTGGCCGAGGAATTTCGCGTCGGTGGCACCTGCGTCATCCGGGGCTGCGTGCCGAAAAAGCTGCTCGTCTATGGCGCGCATTTCGCCGAGGATCTCGTCGATGCCGAGCGCTTCGGCTGGCACATCGATGGCAAGCGCTTCGACTGGCCAACGCTGCGCGACAATGTGCTGGCCGAAGTCGATCGCCTCAACGGCCTGTACCAGAACACCCTCGACAGCAACAAGGTGACGACGCTGCACGGCCGCGTCAGCTTCATCGATGCGCATACCGTTGCGATCGATGGCACGCACTACACCGCGCGGCATATCCTGGTCGCCACCGGCGCCCGTCCGTTCGTGCCCGATATTCCCGGTGCCGAGCTCGGCATCACCTCGAACGAGGTGTTCCACTTGCCCGAACTGCCCAAGCGCATCGTCATCGCCGGCGGCGGCTATATCGCCAATGAATTCGCCGGCGTTTTCCACGAATTCGGCGTCGACGTGACGCTGATCAACCGCAGCGAAACCATCCTGCGCGGTTGGGAACCCGCACTCGCTGAGCGCCTGCTGGGCATTTCGATGGCCAAGGGCATCGATTTCAAGCTCAACTGCCGGCTCGACCGGCTGGAGAAAACCGGCGATGCGATCACCGTGCACTTCACCGATGGCAAGTCGATCGAAACCGATGTCTTCCTGTGGGCCGTCGGGCGGCTGCCCAATACCGAGGGGCTGGAACTCTCAGCCGCCGGCGTCGCGCTGAACGACAGCGGCGCCATTGCCGTCGATGCCGACAGCCAGACCAATGTGCCGCATATCCATGCCGTCGGCGATGTCACCGACCGGGTGCAGCTGACACCGATCGCCATTCGCGAAGGCCATGCCGTTGCCGACCGCCTGTTCGGCACGCGGCGCTGGCAGGTCGATTACAACGCCATCCCGAGCGCGGTATTCTCCAACCCGCCGCTCGGCAGCGTCGGGCTGACCGAAGCGCAGGCGCGCGATCAATATGGCTCGGTGAAGATCTTCACCTCGGATTTCCGGCCGATGCGCAACGTGCTGGCCGGGCGCAACGAGCGCGCGCTGTATAAACTGATCGTCGACGAAGCGAGCGACAAGGTGATCGGCGCGCACATGATCGGGCCCGATGCGCCCGAGATCCTGCAGGCGGTGGCGATCTGCATCAAGGCCGGGCTGACCAAGGCGCAGTTCGACGATACGGTGGCGCTGCATCCGACGATGTCGGAAGAGCTTGTTTTGATGAAGTAGTGCGGCGTCGGGGTGACAATCGTCGCTGCCGTCACCTCAAGTTCAGGTCGTCACCCCCGCGCAGGCGGGGGTGACGGCACATGTTGGGCGCTCCGCCTGTCGCCCCCACACGCGAAATTCTTGCGTCCCCCCGCCACCTGCGCCATGGGAACCGCCATCATGACCATCACCACCCCCTGGACCCCGACGAGCTGGCGCGCCCATGAAGCGCGGCAGTTGCCGACCTATCCCGATGCCACGGCGCTAGCCACCGTTGAGCGCGAGCTGCAATCCTATCCGCCGCTGGTCTTTGCCGGCGAAGCGCGCGATCTGACGACGCAGCTCGCCGATGTCGCGGCGGGCAAGGCGTTCCTGCTCCAGGGCGGCGATTGCGCCGAAAGCTTTGCCGATTTCCACCCCAACAATATCCGCGACACCTTCCGCGTGCTGCTGCAGATGGCGGTGGTGCTGACCTTCGGATCGAAGATGCCGGTGGTGAAGGTCGGCCGCATGGCGGGGCAGTTCGCCAAGCCGCGCTCGGGCGATTTCGAGGAGATCGGCGGCATCTCGCTGCCAAGCTATCGCGGTGACAATGTCAACGACATCGCGTTCAGCGCGGCGGCGCGCACCCCCGATCCCGAACGCATGCGCACCGGCTACATGCAATCGGCGGCGACGCTCAATCTGCTGCGGGCCTTTGCCAGCGGCGGTTATGCCAATCTCCACCAGGTCCATAAATGGAACCTCGATTTCACCGGGCGCTCGCTCTGGTCCGACCAATATACCGCGCTCGCCGATCGCATCGGCGAAGCGCTGGATTTCATGGCGGCATGCGGGATCTCCCCCGAAACCGTGCCGCAGTTGAAGGGCACCAGCTTTTTCACCAGCCATGAAGCACTGCTGCTCGGCTACGAACAGGCGATGACGCGGCAGGATTCGCTGACCGGCGACTGGTACGACACGTCGGCGCACATGCTGTGGATCGGCGATCGCACCCGCTTTCCAGGATCGGCGCATGTCGAATTCCTGCGCGGCGTCGGCAATCCGCTCGGCCTCAAATGCGGGCCGACGACCGAGCCCGATGATCTGTTGCGCCTCATCGACACGCTCAACCCCGGCAATGTACCGGGCAAGCTGACGCTGATCACCCGCTTCGGCCATGACAAGGTGGAGGCGCACCTGCCGCGGCTGATCCGCGCCGTGCAGGCCGCCGGCAGCCATGTCATCTGGTCGTGCGATCCGATGCACGGCAATACGGTGAAGGCCGCCGGCGGGCTGAAAACCCGGCCATTCGACCGCATCCTGTCGGAAGTGAAAAGCGTGTTCGCCGTCCACCGCGCCGAAGGCAGCCATGCCGGCGGCATCCATATCGAAATGACCGGGCAGAATGTCACCGAATGCACCGGCGGTGCCATCGCCATCACCGACGAAGGCCTGGCCGACCGCTATCAGACGCAGTGCGACCCGCGGCTCAACGCCAGCCAGAGCCTCGAGCTTGCCTTCCTGATCGCCGAAGCGCTGAAGGCCGAACGCGAAGCCCGGCCAGCAAAGGCGCCGGCCCAGGCCGCGTGAGCGGCTTCGGTCAACAACTGCCGCGTGAGCGGCTTCGGTCAACAACTGCCGCGTGAGCGGCTTCGGTCAACAACTGCCGCGTGAGCGGCTTCGGTCAACAACTGCCGCGTGAGCGGCTTCGGTCAACAACTGCCGCGTG
>JBBRVH010000052.1:0-21841 GCA_038246995.1 Sphingomonadales bacterium | reverse complement strand
GCGCGAAAGCGGCCGCTCCCCGCACGCGCCACCGGTGCCGCCACGGTTTTCGGCGCGGCCGATACCAGGCGGTTGGCAGCCAGCCGCGAAGCCATCGTCGCGAGCCCCAGCGCCAGCACCGCCAGCACCAGCAGCGACGCGGGGTCACCCAACGCGGCACGCGCCGGGGTGTCGAACGGTGCGGCCGGTGCCTGCGCCAGCCAGCGGCTGATGCGGCGGAACAGATCGGGGGCGATATTGGGCGTCTGCGCCAGCAGCGCCGCGCTGACCGCGAAGACGCCGCCGCCAAGCTGGACCACCATCCGGCCGCGCTTTGCCCCGACAGTGCGGAACAACCACGCGACAATGGCGAACGCCAGCGACGTGGCGATAACTGCGGCGATGATGATGACCGCCAGCCCGCCGAGCCAGCCGGGGTGGCCGAGCAGCGCCGATGCCACGGCAAAAGGCGTGCTGACGAACAGCAGCGGCACGGCGACGGCCGTATGGATGGCCAGCGATTTCGCCGCCATCACCCGCGCCGGCGGCACCGGCGCTGCCAGCAGCAGGTCTAGATCGCCGCGCTCGTGAAAGCTGCGCAGCACATAGACGCACGCCCCCGACAGCATCAGCAGCACCAGCCCGGCAAAACCCCAGGCGAGCGGCCCGATGGCAGCCGGCGGCATGGCAGGCGCGTTGCGCTGGTCGAGCGCGATGCGGATGCCGAAGCCCAGCGGCAGCAGCGTCAGGACAAGCAACGCGATGATCCGCCCGACGCGCCCGGCGCGTTCGCCCTCGCGCGCCCACAGTCGCAGTTCGTGGCGGATCAGCCAGGGCAGCGTGGCACTGGTCACGCGGGGGTGACGATCCGATTGTGTGGGGAGAATACAAGCTCACGCCGGCGCCGCTGCCAACAACAGGAACATCTCCTCCAGCGTCGCTCCGGCAGCACTGTCGCCGGTGGTGCCGCCTTGCGCAGCGCGCAATTCGGCCATCGTGCCTTCGGCGACCAGGCGCCCGGCGCGGATGATGCCGATCCGCGTCGCCATGCGCTCGGCAACTTCAAGGATATGCGTGGTCAGGATGACGGTGCTGCCGGCCGCGACCCGCGCCGCGAGCAGGTCCTTGACCAGCCGTGACGACCCGGCATCGAGCCCGGTCAGCGGTTCATCGAGGATGAGCAATTGCGGATCATGGATAAGCGCGCCGGCCAGCGCCGCCTTTTGTTTCATGCCGCGCGAGAAGGTGTCGCAGCGGGCATGGCGATGCTCCCACAGGTCGAGCTGTTGCAGCAGGGTTTCGGCGCGCGCCGCCGCCAGTTCCGGCGCGACGCCCCATA
Organism: Sphingomonadales bacterium; assembly: GCA_038246995.1. Taxonomy (GTDB): domain Bacteria; phylum Pseudomonadota; class Alphaproteobacteria; order Sphingomonadales; family Sphingomonadaceae; genus Sandarakinorhabdus. The sequence goes on along the minus strand of JBBRVH010000052.1, from coordinate 20,523 downwards.
GCCCCGCGACAAAGGCAAGATATTCGAGCGGGCTGAGCTTGTCGTACAGCAGCGGCTCGTCGGGCACCCAGGCGACCAGCCGCTTGGCAGCAATCGGATCGGCACGGGCATCGATGCCGAAGATGTGGATGCTGCCGGCATCGGCACGTTCCAGCCCCGCCACCATGCGCAGCGTCGTCGTCTTGCCGGCGCCATTGGGCCCGAGCAGCGCGTAGAATTCCCCGGCGCGCACATCGAGATCGAGATCATCGACCGCGACGCGATCGAATGTCTTGCGCAAGGCCCGCAGCGCCAGTGCCTGATCCGTCATGCCGCCCCGGGTGATTGTGGAGAGAGCGAGGTGTAGCAAGGCCCGGGCGTAACGCCTATGCCGAAGCGCTGCAACTTGCCAAAAAACAGTTCTGCGGCAATGAGATGTTAACTATTGGAGGCATTTTCATGCGCAGACGCACCATATTGATCGCCGGGGTCGCCGCGGTGCTGCTCGCCGGCGGCGGTTACTATGCCAGTCTCGACGCCGAAACGCGGGGGCTGCTCGCGCATCTGCCGACCAATGCCGATGTGCTCGGCTGGTCGCAGCCGCAGCGCGATGCGGCATTCCGGGCCATGGACCGGCTGCCGATCCTGGCCAAGGCGACCAGCATCGCGCCATCGCCAACCCCGCTCGATCTGCCGGCCGGCACAGCGCTGGCGCTGCCCGGCATCGAAGCGGCGCTGGCGGCGCAGCGCATCGCCGGCATCGTCATCCTGCACGACGGCAAGGTGCGGTTCGAACGCTATGGCCTCGGCTTTGGCGCTGAGGGCCGCTGGACAAGCTTTTCGGTCGCCAAGTCGTTTACCTCGACACTGGTTGCCGCCGCTGTCCAGGATGGCGCCATCAAGAGCCTCGATGACAAGGTCAGCGCCTATATCCCCGATCTGGCGGGCTCGGCCTATGACGATGTCAGCGTCCGGCAATTGCTGATGATGAGTTCCGGCGTGCGCTGGAACGAGGATTATGAAGACCCCGCCGCCGATGTTGCGTTGTTCAACAAGGCGAAACCCGACGCGGGTGTCGATGCGACGGTCAGTTACCTGCGCAAGTTGCCGCGCGCGCACCCGCCGGGCACGGTCTGGCACTACAATACCGGCGAAACCAATCTGATCGGCGTGCTGGTATCGTCGGCGACGGGCAAGTCGCTGTCGGCGTACTTGCAGGAAAAGATCTGGCAGCCGGCGGGCATGGCGGCAGAAGCGACCTGGCTGAAGGGCGTGACGGGGCACGAGATCGCCGGTTGCTGCCTGCAGGCGGCGACGCGCGATTTTGCGCGCTTCGGGCTGTTCGTGCTGGCGGACGGTGTCGCCCGCGATGGCAAGCGCATCGTGCCCGAGGGCTGGTTCGCCGCGGCGACGGTGAAGCAGAAGGACATCGGCGAACCCGGCCATGGCTATGGCTATCAATGGTGGACCTACGACGATGGCTCGGTCGCGGCGCAGGGCATTTTCGGCCAGGGCATTTTCATCGATCGCAAGCGCAAGCTGGTCATCGCGTCGAATGCCGATTGGACGCGGGCGACCAAAGGGCCGGAAGGGGGCGCCCGCGAAGCGCTCTACAAGCAGGTGCAGGCCGCCATCGACGCGGACCGGTGAAGCCCGTCGTCGCGGCGGGCAATAATCGCGCTTGAGCGATCGGCGGCAAAGCCCGATGATGCCGGAAAGATTTGGGGAACGCTTGATGAAGACCATTGCCCTATTGCTTGCTGCAACGCTCGCTTCGCCGCTGGCGGCGCGCACCATCACGGTCGCCCCCGGCACCGGCGCGCAGGAAGCCTTGCAGACTGCGCTCATCGAAGCACAGCCCGGCGATACGGTGCGGCTGGCGGCCGGGCGCTTCGTGCTGGTCGATGGCGTGTCGCTGGATGTCGCCGGCGTGACGGTGCGCGGTGCCGGGCCGGGCAAGACCATTCTCGATTTCACCGGGCAGAAGGGCGAAGGCGAAGGCCTGCTCATCACCTCGAACAATGTCGTCATCCGTGATCTCGCCGTCGAAAATGCCAAGGGCAACGGCATCAAGTCGAAGGGCAGCGACGGCATCAGCTTCGTCAATCTGCGCGTCGAATGGACCGGCGGGCCGAAATCGACCAACGGCGCCTATGGCGTCTATCCGGTGTCATCGAAGCATGTCCTGATCGACAAGGTCTATGTGAAAGGTGCGTCCGACGCCGGCATCTATGTCGGGCAATCGCAGCAGATCATCGTGCGCAACAGCACCGCCGAGGGCAATGTTGCCGGCATCGAGATCGAAAACAGCTATGATGCCGATGTCCACCATAATCTCGCGACCGGCAATACCGGCGGCTTGCTGGTGTTCGATCTGCCCGATCTGCCGCAACAGGGCGGCCATGGCATCCGGTTGTTCCAGAACCGCATCATCGCCAACAATCACCCCAATTTCGCGGCGCCCGGCAATATCGTCGCCAGCGTGCCTTCGGGGACCGGGGTGATGGTGATGGCCAATCGCGATGTCCATGTCTTCGACAATGATATCAAGGATAACGCCGGCAATGGCGTGATGATCGTCGCCTATCAGAGCAAGTTCACCGACAAGAATTACAACCCGCTGGCCCGCGCCATTTCGGTGCACGGCAATCGCTATGCCGGCAATGGCGGCAAGCCGGCCTTCCCGGGCGGTGCCGAAATCGCCGGCGCAATGGGCGGTGCGCTGCCACCGGTGATGTGGGACGGCGTGATCGGCTATGCCCCGCCGACAGGCGGCGAACGCGCTGCCGATGGCGGCGTGGCGATCGGTGATGGCCCGGCCTTCACCCTTGGCCTAGGCATGCAGGGGACGCCCGCGACTGCCGCGCGCCCGGCGCCGCTGCCGGTCGCCACCCGCCTGCCGCCGTTGCCGCCGCGCATCGTGCTGCCGGCGGCGCAGGAAGCCCGCGCGGCGCGATGAAGCGGCTGGTTGTTGCCGCTTTGCTGGCGCTCGGTGCCGCCCCGGCGCCGACCGTGGATGCCGCGCGCCTGCTCGCCCCCGAAGCGGCGCCGCGGCTGGCGGATTATGGCCTGTTCGCCGATGCACAGGGCCGCGTGCCGGCGCCCGGGGTCACGCTCTACACGCTCAACACCCCGCTGTTCAGCGATTATGCCGAAAAATTCCGTTATGTCTGGCTGCCACCCGGCAAACCCGCGCTCTATACCCCGGCCGGCGTGCTCGAATTCCCGGTTGGCGCCGTCATCGTCAAGACCTTCGCCTATCCGGCCGATTTCCGCGCGCCGGACAAGGATGTGCGCCTCGTCGAAACCCGGCTGCTCGTTCGCCGCGCCAGCGGCTGGGTGCCTTTGTCCTATGTCTGGAACGCCGCCGGCACCGATGCCGTGCTGCAACGCGCCGGGATGCGGCTGCCGGTGCAGTTCATCGATGCCAGGGGAATGCCGCGCGCACTCGATTACGCCGTGCCGAACACCAACCAGTGCAAGCAATGCCATCAGCAGGCCGCCGCCGCGACACCGATCGGCCCGACCGCCGCCAACATGAACGATGGCGCGCAGTTGCAGCGCTGGGCCGCCGCCGGGCGCCTGGCCGACCTGCCCGCCACGCTGCCCCGTCTCGCCCGCTGGGACGATGCGGCCGTTCCCGTCGCCGCCCGCGCCCGCGCCTATCTCGAGGTCAATTGCGGCCATTGCCACAGCCGGGCAGGCTTTGCCTCCAATTCCGGGCTCTACCTCCAGGCCGATGAAGCCATGCCGGCGCACCAGGGCATCAACAAGCGCCCGGTTGCCGCCGGGCGCGGCTCGGGCGGCCTCAGTTTTTCGATTCTGCCCGGCCAACCCGATGCCTCGATCCTGCTGCACCGCATGGAATCGAGCGAACCCGGCGTGATGATGCCGCAGTTCGGCCGCACCGTGCCGCACGATGAAGGCGTGGCGCTGGTGCGGGCGTATATCGAATCCCTCTAACGTCGCTCGCAGTGAAACCGGATCGTCACCCCCGCGAAGGCGGGGGCCCATAGCCCGCCTCTTGGCATTTTGTAGCCACTTTTCGGCGATGGGCCCCCGCCTTCGCGGGGGTGACGGCCTCCTCAGGAGATCGGCCTTATAGCGCCCCATCATCCGTCGGCAGGCCGAGCAGCACCCGCCCGGTCAGTTCATAGGTCGACCCGCCGACCATCATGTGCTGGGTGGCGACATGGGCATCGCGGAAACGGCGTTGCAGCGGGTGGGTTGCATAAACCGCGGTGCCCCCCGCCATGTCATAGGCGCTGCGCACGACATCGGCCGCAGTGCGCACCAGATGCGTCGCCGCCAGCCGCAGCCGGGCGCGCAGATCGGTATCGAAGCGCTCGCCGCGCTGCGCCTGCCCCCAGGCCTCGGCGATGGTGACATCGACGAGTGCCCGCGCGGCGCGCAACTGTGCCTCCGCCTTGGCGAAATCGGCCTGGATGACCCCGCGTTCGGCAAGCGTGCGCGATGAGCCAGCGCCTTTCTTGGTCGTCGCCAGCGTGCGCAGATCAGCGAGCGCGGCGCGGGCATTGCCGCTGGCCACCGCCGCAATGCCGAGCGCCAGCAGCCCGAAGGGCGGAAAGGCATAAAGCGGCCCGGTCTCCTGCGGCTGGTCGGTGATGAACGACACCGTCCGCACCTTGGGCACCCGCACCGCGTGCACCGCCATGTCGCCCGAACCGGTGCCGCGCAGGCCACTGGCGTCCCAGGTGTCGATCAGTTCGACCTCGTCACGGCGAAAGAACATCATGCGATGGTCGGGGCCGCCATTGGGCAGGGTGCGCAACTTGCCATCGTCGAAGATCAGCGCGCCGCCGGTCAGCCATTGGCAGTTCGCCGATCCCGATGCCCAGGCCCAGCGGCCGCTGACGACATAATCATCGCCATCGGCAACCGCCTTGCCCATCGGCGCGAACACCCCGCCGCTGATGCCCATGGGGTTGCCGAAAACCTCGGCCGCGTGCGGCGCCGGCAGCCACGCCGATGACAGCGCGGTGGTGCCGGCAATCATCGCGCACCAGCCGGTGGCGGCATCGGCCGCGCCCAATGTTTCGAGCACGGCGAAAATCTCTGCCGGCGGCGCTTCCGCCCCGCCAAGGCTGCGCGGTACCGCCATGCGGAACAGCCCGGCAGCGGCCATTTCGGCGGCCAGATCGGCAGGCAGGCGACGTGCGGCCTCGATTTCGGCGGCGCGCGCGGCGATGCCGGGGGCAAGGTCGCGCGCGGCGGAAAGCAGGACGCTCATATCCCTCCCCCCTGCGGGGAGGGCGAGAGACGGCGCAGCCGGCCCGGGGTGGGGGTGCGCTCGCGGTGGCCAACGGCGTAACCCCCACCCCGCTCGGCTGGCGCCGAGTCGCCCTCCCCGCAAGGGGGAGAGAAAAGGGTCGGGCGCATCATCATAGCTTCATCAAACTCGCCAGATTGTTCTTCTGCATATCGCTCGACCCCCCGACGATCGGCATGCCGAGCAGATCCCGCACATGGCGTTCCATGTCGAACGCGTCCGACAGGCCATAGGCGCCCATCACCTGCTGGCAGATCAGCGCGATTTCGACGCCCGTATCGGCAACGAACAGCTTGGCCATGCTGGTCTCCACGCTGCACGACCGGCCTTCATTGGCCAGCCAGGCGGCGTGATAGAGCATGTGCCGCGCTGCCTGCAGCTTGGTTTTCGCCGTGACCAGCTTGTGGCGCACGCTCTGGTGCTGGGCGATCGGCTTGCCGAACTGCACGCGCGCCTGCGCATAATCCCAGGCTTCGGCCAGCGCCGCCCGCGCGATGCCGAAGGCCACCGCGGTAATCTCCAGCTTTTCGACATCGAGCGCGCGGCCGGCGAGCAATTGCCAGCCCTTGTTCCACATCGCCGGCCCGCCGACGATATTGGCGGCGGGGATCCGGACATCGTCGAAATACACGTCCTGGCTCGCCATGTAGCGCAGGTTGCTGTGCTGGATGCCCTGCATGGTTATGCCCGGCGTGTTGGTGGGGATCAGCACGAACGACAGGTTGCGATAGCGGTCGCCGGGCTCCCCCGATCGCACCAGCGTGTAGAGCACATCGGCCCAATCGGCGCCCGAACACCAGCGCTTGGCGCCGTCGATGACTACCGTGTCGCCCTCCATGCGAGCGCGCGTGGAAACGCTGGCAAGGTCACCGCCGACATCGGGCTCGGAAAGCCCATAGGCGAAGAACAATTCGCCCCGCGCGAGCCGCGGCAGATACTCGCGCTTCTGCGCCTCCGAACCATTTTCGGACAGGTTCATGCCGCCATAAAATGCCGTGTGGATGAACGGCCCGGCAAGGCACGGCCCCACCTGCGCCAGTTCCTCGATCACCGCGATGGCGGCAACGATATCCTGCCCCGCCCCGCCATAGGCTTCGGGCACCGTCAGCGCGGTCAGGCCAAGCTGGTTCAGTTCGGCATAGACATCGCGCGGCCAGCTATGCGCCTTGTCCCAGGCGATGCGGGCTTCGCGCGGCGCTTTCTCGGCAACAAAGCGCGCGATCGTCTCGCGCAACTGGCCGATATGCGCCGGTTCGTCGGTGAAGCTTTGAAGGCTCATTCGCCGGTCAACTTTGCTGGCCGGCGTTCGCGCACCGCGGCGACCGCTTCGGCGCGGTCCGCGGCCATGTTCGACAGCATTTCATAGGCGATCGAGGTGTCCATCATCTGCGAAACCAGCGCCTTCAGCGGCGCATTGGTGACGGTCTTGGTCCAGCGCACCGCCCAGCGAGGGCTCGCGAGCAGCTTGGCGGCCATTTCGGCGACCTTGGCATCCAGCTCGGCGGTCGGCACGGCATGGTTGATCAGCCCGATTTCGGCGGCCTTGGGGGCCTTTAACAAGTCCCCGGTCAGCAGGAATTCCTTGGCGCGGGCATAGCCGATCAACTGCGGCCAGATCACCGCGCCGCCATCACCGGCGACCAGCCCGACCTTGACGTGCGGATCGCCGATCACGGCATTCTCGTCGGCGATGATGATGTCGCAGAGCAGCGCGATCGTCGCCCCCAGCCCGGCGGCAGCGCCGTTCAACCGGCAGATGACCGGCTTTTCGATATCGAGCAGCGAGGTGACGATGCGCTTGGCATCCCAGCCGATATCGCGGAATTTCTTCGGATCGGCGATCTGTTCGTCGAACCAGGCGAAATCGCCCCCGGCACAAAAGGCCCGCCCGGCGCCGGTCAGAATGATCAGGTCGCTGTCGGGATCATGCTGGAGATCGGTGAACACCCGCGCCAACTCGTCATGCATCGGCCCATCGACGCCGTTGACCGGGTTGTTGCCGGTGATCGTCGCGGTAAGGACGCGCCCCTCGCGGGCAAAAGTGAAACGGCTGTACCCATCAAGCGACATCGGCGACTCTCCCCGCCGGCATTGGTGGCGCATGGCGGGCAACAGGTCTAGCGCAGAAATTTACCTCCCCCCGCCGGGGGGAGGTCGAGAGACGGCGAAGCCGGCCCGGGAGAGGGGTTCGCGCGCACCCCTCTCCCGGCTCGGGCAAGCCCGAGTCCGACCTCCCCCCGTCGCCGGAGGCGACCTCCGGTCGCGCGGGGGGAGGTGACCGGTCTTGCGCCCGGCGCTGTCCTACAGGCAGCATTTCTGCCATGAACGCGGTGCACATCGCTCTTTGAAATCGCAGGCTACACCAGGACATGCGGACTTTGTCGCGCACGGCAGGACGGTGCGGTAAAAACCCCCCCCAAACGTGAAAACTTTGTCAACTTCGCTGGCTTGCCGCCAGCGCTGTCCTACCGGAACCAGCAGAGCTGTTCCGACGTCGCCAGCAGCGTGCCGGCGCGGCTCCACATGTCCTTGCGGCTGCCGACGGTGGATTGTTCGATGCGGGTGGCGATCATGTCGGCAAGGATGAAATCATCGCCGCACGCTGCCAGTTCATCCGGCCCGGCGAGGAAGGTAACCGACAGGGTGAGCGTCGCCGAAGGCCGCGGCCCGGGGCTGACCAGATAGACCCGCGGCGCGCCGAGATCGGAGAGCAAAGCCAGGGTGAGCACGTCGATCGCCCGCCCGCTGGCGTCGCGTTCCCAACTGAGGGTCCGGCTGTCGGGCTTGTTGAACGGCGGCGGCGGCATCGGGGAACGCGATTCCATCGGCGGTTGCTTGGCAAAGGGCGGGAAATAGCCCTCCAGATTCTCGGGCGGCGGCACGTCGGGCATTTTCGGCTCGGTGCGGCTGTCACTGTCGCGGCGGTTGGCCATGATGACGATGGCGGTGGCAACGACCGTATCCTGGCCCGCCAGCCGCAGGTCGCAGCGCCAGTGCGCCAGCGAGCGGGTGGCGCCGAGGCGGGTGACATCGACAATGATCTCGGCCCCGGGTGGCAGCGCGGCGATGAAGTTGACGGTGATCGACACCGGCGATCCGCTCGCTTCGGGTTCGACGAGCACGGCCTTGAGCAACAACGCCATCGTCCAGCCGCCGAACACGCCAATGACCGCTTCGTAGCGCGGGCTGGCGATGCCGGCCCAGCGGCCCGGGCCATCCGGCGTCAGTTCCAGCGATTCGTCGAAAACGCTCACGCCAGTTCGACCGCGTGCATCGTCGCCAGCGCCTGCAATTCGGTGCGGATATCGACCCCCGGCGTGTCGATCCAGCCGGCCATTGCCTTTTTCACCATGCCAAGGTCGACGGAGCGGACCAGCGCCTTGATCGGCCCGACGCCCGCCGGGGTGATCGACAATTTCTCGACACCGAGCGCCAGCAGCGCCAGCGCTTCCAGCGGGCGACCGCCCATTTCGCCACAAATGGTCACCGGCACCTTCGCTGCGCCAGCCTCGCGAACGATGCGGCGGATGACGCGCAGGACGGCGGGCGACAGCCAGTCATAGCGATCCCCCAGCCGCGGGTTGGCGCGATCGGCGGCGAACAGGAACTGCGTCAGGTCGTTGGTGCCGACCGAGACGAAATCGGTCATCGGCAGCAGCACGTCGAGCGTCTCGATCAGCGCCGGCACCTCGATCATCGCGCCATAGCTCACCGCCAGCGGCAAGGCGTGCCCCTGCCGCGCCAGCAGGGCGCGTTGCGCTTCGACCAGCGCTTTTGCCTCGGCAAACTCCCACGGTTCGCTGACCATCGGGAACATGATGCTGATCGTGCGGCCGGCGCCGGCTTCGAGCAGGGCGCGCGCCTGGATCTTCATCAGCGCCGGGCGGCCGAGCGCCAGCCGCAGTGCCCGCCAGCCCATCGCCGGATTCTCGTCATCCGCCCCGCCGGCACCCGACAGATAGGGCACCGCCTTGTCGCCGCCGATATCGATGGTACGGAACACCACCGGCCGGTCACCGGCGGCTTCGAGCACCGAACGGTACAGCGCCTGCTGGCGTTCACGGCGCGGCAGCGTGGCCGAAACGAGAAACTGGAATTCGGTGCGGAACAGCCCGATGCCATCGGCGCCGGTCACATCGAGCGCCTGGGCATCGCCGGCCAGCCCGGCGTTCATCAGCACGGTAATGCGCTGGCCGTCGCGGCTGATCGCCGGCAGGTCCTTGACCTTGGCAAAACGTTCGGCCTGGCGCGCCTTGAGCACACTCATCGCCTGATACGACTTGATCATCGCCGCCTGCGGCCGGACCAGCAACGCGCCATTGCCGGCATCGACGATCAGTTCGTCGCCTTCGCTGACATCGGTAAACAATTCGCGCACCCGGCCGAGCACCGGCACCCCCATGGCACGGGCCACGATGATGACATGCGCGGTCAAACTGCCTTCCTCGAGCACGACGCCCTTGAGGAAGCGCTTGTCATATTCAAGCAGTTCGGCCGGCCCCAGATTGCGGGCAATGAGGATGGTATCACCGCGCAGGCCGCTCGCCGCCGCGGTGCCCAATTGCCCCGAAACGATGCGCAGCAGCCGGTTCGACAGGTCGTCGAGATCGGTCAGCCGTTCGCGCAGATAGGGATCGTCGATCGAGCGCATCCGCGCCCGGGTCCGCGCCTGCACCCGCTCGATCGCGGCTTCGGCGGTCAGGCCGGTGTCGATGGCTTCGTTGATGCGCCGCGACCAGCCTTCATCATAGGCGAACATCTTGTAGGTATCGAGCACGTCATGATGGTCGCCACCGCCGGCGAATTCGGCCTGGCCCATCATCGTGTCGATCTGTTCGCGCATCCGGGCGAAGGCCGAATAGACGCGGGCGCGCTCGACTTCGGTGTCATCGGCCACGGTGTGCTCGACGATGACTCGCGGCTGGTGGAACACCGCGGTGCCGCGCCCCAGTCCGTCGACGAGCTTGAGGCCATTCAAGCGCAGCGGCCCCGAGCTTGCCGCCCGCGCTCGCGCCGCCTGGGCATCATCGACGAGGCCGGCGCCGTGGATCAGTTCCGACAGCACCATGGCAACGGTCTGCAATGCCTCGATCTCGACTTCATCATAGTCGCGCGGCTCGCGGTGCTGCACCCCCAGCACGCCGATGGCACTTTCGCGGCGCACGATGGGGACGCCGGCAAAGCTGTGATAATCATCTTCCCCGGTTTCAGGACGATAGGCGAAATCGGGGTGTTCCTTGGCCTCGGCAAGGTTCAATGGCTCGCGTGTCGCCGCAATGGTGCCGACCAGTCCCTGGCCCATGCTGAGGCGCGTAACGTGCACCGCCGATTGCGCCAGGCCTTGCGTGGCGTAAAGTTCGAGCATCCCGTCGCGCAACAGGTAAATCGAGGCGACCTCGCTCGTCAGTTCGTGCGCGACGATCTGCACGACCTGGTTCAACTTGGCTTCAGCGCCGGTCTTTGCCGCCATCACCTCGTGAAGGCGGCGCAGGATTTCGCGGGCGGCGCTGGCTGCGGCCATCAGGCAGCCGATTCGAGCGGCGGCAACTGCCGCCGTTCCGACGCCGGCGGCAACCGCGATGCGAGCGCCGCTTCGGCTTCGGCAACCAGTTCGGCGATGATGTCGACGACGCTTTGTTCCCTGGTGACCATGCCGACCGATTGCCCGGCCATCAGGCTGCCATTTTCGACATCGCCATCGACGACGGCGCGGCGCAGCGCCCCGGCCCAATAATGTTCGATGGCCAGTTGCCCGGCGGCAAGGTCCATTTCGCCGCGATCGACGGCTTCGGCGACCTGGCGCTGCTTGGCGGTAAAGGCTTCGGTGCCGGCGTTCTTCAGCGCCCGGACCGGGATGACCGGCAAGCGCGGATCAAGCTGCACGCTGGCGATCGCATCGCGCGCCGAGGCACGGAAAAAGGCCTTTTTGAAATTGGCGTGCGCGACGCTTTCGGCCGAGGCGGCAAAGCGCGTGCCGAGTTGCACCCCCGATGCGCCCATTTCGAGCCAGGCGGCGATGGCGGCGCCGCGGCCGATGCCGCCCGCCACGAACACCGGCACATCGGTGATCACCGGCAGGATTTCCTGCGCCAGCACGCCCAAGGATACCGGGCCGATATGGCCACCGGCTTCCGAGCCTTCGATGACGATGGCATCGACACCCGAGCGAACGAGTTTCCTGGCAAGCGCTGCGGTCGGCGCAAAGCACATCAGCTTGGCGCCGGCGGCCTTGATCGCTTCGATGGCAGCGCCCGAAGGCATGCCGCCGGCGAGGACGATATGGCTGACCTTGTGGGCGGCGCAGACGGCGATGAGCTCCATCATCTGCGGGTGCAGCGTGATGAGGTTGACCCCGAACGGCTTGTCGGTGAGCGCCTTGGTCGCAGCGATTTCGGTATCGAGCAGGGCCGGTGTCATCGATCCGCAGGCAATGACGCCGAAGCCGCCGGCGTTGGAAATGGCGCTGACAAGGTTGCGTTCCGATACCCAGGTCATTGCACCGGCCATGATGGCGTGGCGGCTGCCGAGGAAGTCTCGGCCGCGCGCGGAGCGCGCATCAAGAAGCGGCTGGGACAATTGGTCGAGGCGGGTCATGCCGCGGCATCCAGGCCATAGGCGCTGTGCAGGACGCGCACCGCCAGTTCGACATATTCTTCCGAGATCAGCACACTGACCTTGATTTCCGAGGTCGTGATCGCCTGGATGTTGATGCCGCGATCGGCGAGCGCCTTGAACATCGTCACCGCCACCCCGGCATGGCTTTTCATGCCGACGCCGACCACCGAAATCTTGGCGACCGCCGCGTCCGACAGCACCTTGGCGAACTGGATGGTAGCACGCGATTTTTCGAGCACGTCGAGCGACAGCGGCAGTTGCGTGCGCGGCACGGTGAAGGTGACATCGGTGGTGCCTTCACCCTTGGCGATATTCTGCACGATCATGTCGACGTTGATGTTGGCATCGGCGAGCGGGCCGAAGATGGCGGCAACCACGCCGGGCACATCGGGGACACCGACCAGTGTTACCTTGGCCTCGTTGCGATCATAGGCGACGCCGGCGATCAGTTCGCGTTCCATGTCTTCATCCTCGTCAACAACCAGCGTACCCGGTGCATCGCTGAAACTCGATAGCACCTGGACCCGCACCTTTTCCTTCATCGCCAGCTCGACCGAGCGGGTCTGCAACACTTTGGCGCCAACCGAGGCAAGTTCGAGCATTTCTTCATAGGTAATGCGTTCAAGCTTGCGCGCCCGCGGCACGATACGCGGATCGGTCGTGTAAACGCCATCGACATCGGTATAGATATCGCAGCGATCGGCCTTGAGCGCCGCCGCCAGCGCCACTGCGGACGTGTCGGAACCACCGCGCCCCAGCGTCGTCACGCGGCCGGTGCTCGCCAGCCCCTGAAAACCCGGCACCACGGCGACTTCGCCCGCTGCCATCGCCGCCAGCACATTTTCGGTATCGATGCCTTCGATGCGCGCGACGCTGTGCGCTGCCGAGGTATGGATCGGCAATTGCCAGCCAAGCCATGAACGCGCCTTCACCCCGGCGGCCTGCAGCGCGATCGCCAGCAAACCGGCGGTAATCTGTTCACCCGCTGCGACAACGACATCATATTCGCGCGTATCGGCAAGCGGCGAGGCTTCGCGACAGAAACCCACAAGGCGATCGGTTTCGCCGGCCATCGCCGAAACCACCACGGCCACTTCGTTGCCGGCCTCGATCTCGCGCTTGACGCGCGCCGCCACGCCGCGAATGCGCTCGGTGCCGGCCATCGAAGTGCCGCCGAATTTCATCACGATACGCGCCATGGCTTGCCGCTATTCCCTGTCTGCACCGCCGCTGCGACCTTGGGTCTCCAGCACTGCCGTTGTAAGAATGTGCCCGTCTGATAGAAATGCCTGCCCCGGTTGGCAAGCAAGCCCGACTATCGCGCCCATAAGGAATAGCATGGCCAGCATGATTTCGGCCCCCAGCGTGTCGTCCGACGAAGCCGCTTTCTTCGGAAAGCTGGCGGCTGACTGGTGGAACCCGGCCGGCAGTTCGGCGATGCTGCACAAGATCACGCCGCTGCGCAGCCGGCTGGTGCGCGACGCCGCGCTGGCGCGCTTCGGCGGCGATCCGCGCAGCCGCACGCCGCTGGCGGGCAAGACGGCGCTCGATATCGGTTGCGGTGCCGGCTTGATGACCGAGCCCCTGGCACGGATGGGTGCCATCGCCACCGGCATCGATGCGGCGCCCGAAAACATTGCGGCGGCGGCCGCGCACGCCGCGGCCGGCGGGCTGACGATCGATTATCGCGCCACCTCGGTCGAGGCGCTGGTTGAAACCGGGGTGCGGTTCGACCTGATCACGTGTCTTGAAGTTATCGAACATGTTGCCGGGCGCGACAGTTTCTTTGCAGCGCTCGCGGCGCTTTTGGCGCCGGGCGGGATCGCGATCCTGTCGACGCCCAATCGCACGGCGGCGTCGTGGGGCGTACTGATCGGCGGCGCCGAGATGGTTTTGCGCAGCATTCCGCGCGGTGCGCATGACTGGAACCGCTTCATGACGCCCGCCGAATTGACCGAAGCGCTCACGCATGCCGGGCTGTCGGTCACGGCGACCACCGGCCTGACCTGGCGCCCGGGCCAGGGGTTTACCCTGGGCCCGGACGTTTCGGTCAATTACTTCCTGACGGTGATTCCCGCCTGATTTACCAGTAGAGGCCGCGCACGGCGCGCACCACCACGCCGGCGCGCAGGTCGATCAGCAGGGCATCGGCACCGATACGGACCCAGCGCGTGCCCGGAAAGGGCGGCGGCAGGCGATAATAGCCGGGGTTACCGATGAAGTAGCGATTGGTGAAATAGGCCTGGGGCAGGCGGTTGCCGACACCCCAGGCGCGATAGCCATAGCCACGCGGATGAATGTAACCCGGTCCGCGGAAACGCGCGCCATCATAGCGCCAGTCATTGCCGGGCCGGTTCTGCGCCTGACGACCGTCCTGATAGCCGTTGCGGTAATTGTTGCGGTCATCGCGGCGTTCGTCGATTCTGGCGTCGCGTCTGGCGTCGCGGCGATCTTCACGAAAATCGCGGTTGTCGCGGTATTCCCGCTGCTGGTCGGCCAACGCCGGGCCCGCCATTATCAAACCGGCAAGGCCGGCAAGCAACGCTTTACGCATGGTCTTCTCCTCACCCGCCCACAAGCGGGCGTGAACGGACAATGCGTTCACGCGGCTGAATAGTGGCTGAGGATGATTGTCAGCCGGCGTTCAGCCAATTTTGACGCCCGCGGCCTTCGTGCCATGCTGCGTCCGTGACGCGATGGAGACTCGATGATGCCGCCCATGCCTATCAGGGGTATCCACCACAGCGCCTATCGCTGCCGCGATGCCGAAGAAACCCGTGCCTTTTATGAAGATCTGCTCGGCTTGCCGCTCAAGGGGCTGGTGATCGAGGAACGCGAGCCGGGGTCGGGGCGCAAAAATCCCTTTGTCCACATCTTCTTCGGGCTGGGCGATGGCAACTACCTCGCCTTTTTCGATGCACCGGGCAGTGCGGTGCCCGAATCATTTCAACTCGTCCATGGTTTCGATCGCCATGTCGCCTTCGAGGCCGACAGTGAAGCGGCGCTGCTCGGCTGGCGCGATACGCTCAACGCCGCCAGCGTGCCGTGCTTCGGGCCGATCGACCATGGCTTTGTCCGATCGGTGTATTTTTCCGATCCCAACGGCCTGCCGCTGGAGATCACCTGGCGGGTCGAAGGCCATGACGCGCTCATGGCCGCCGAACTTGCCGCGCACCGCGAAGCGCTCGCGGACTGGACCGCGGCCAAGCGCGCCGCGACCGCATGAATTACCTGCGCATTCCGCTGCTGCTCGGCTTTCGTGAAACGGTGGGCCTGCGCGATACCTATGGCGGCATCGATGGCGTCGTGGCGTTGCAGGCGCATCACCTGAAACCCGATGTCCCGTCGGATAGCATCGTCATTTTCATGCACCCGATGGGCATCATGCATTATCTGCCGCTGCCGCCGGCGCTGGCGGCAGCGGGCGTGCATGTGCTCACCGCTGTCTCGCGCTATCCCAATAATGACAGCGCCCTGATCATGGAAAAGGTCGTCATCGATCTCGGCAAATGGGTCGATCATGCCCGCCGCAAGCTCGGCTATGCGCGCGTCATCCTCGCCGGCTGGTCGGGGGGTGGCAGTCTGGCGCTGTTCTACCAGGCCGAAGCCGAGCAGGCGCGGGTGACGATGACACCGGCGGGTGACCCGCCCGACTTGACCGCAGCAGCCCTGCCGCCGGCCGATGGCGTGATGCTGCTGGCGGCGCATGTCAGCCGTGCGCATACGCTGACCGAATGGCTCGACCCTTCGATCGTCGACGAAAATGATCCGACGCGGCGTGATGCGCGCTGGAACCTTTATGATCCCGCCTGCGCCCAGCCGCCCTACACCGCCGATTTCCTTGCCGAATTCCGCAGCCGGCAACTGGCGCGCAGTCGCCGCATCGATGGCTGGGTGCTCGAGACACTCACCGCGCTGCGCGCGCGCAAAGGCGATCATGCCGAACGCGCCTTTGTCGTGCATGGCACGATGGCCGATCCGCGCTGGCTCGATCCGGCGGTCGATGCCAATGATCGCACACCGGGGCGCTGCTATCTGGGCGATCCGCGGCTGATCAACGATTCGCCCGGTGGGCTGGGCCGTTTTACGACATTGCGGTCATGGCTGAGCCAGTGGAGCCATGATCACAGCAACGCCGATGGCATTGCCTGCGGCCCGCGGATTTCGGTGCCCGTGCTGGTCATCGGCAACAGCGCCGATGATGCCTGTACGCCGAGCCACACGCAACGACTCCACGACTGCGTGGCGCAGGTGCCGCGCGAACTGCACATCGTTGCCGGCGCCACGCATTACTATGCCTTCCAGCCGGACAAGCTCGCCGAAGCAGTCGGCATTGTCGGCACCTGGCTGGCATGGACCCGCGGGGCCATGCCAGCTAGGGTCTGATGATCAGGCTGTGACGACGGCAACCGCGCCGCGCCGGCGCAAGGACGCCCCGACCAGCGCCAACCCGGCACAGAGCATGAACCATGCCCCGGGTTCGGGGACAGCGCTGATCCGGACATTGTCGATGACGACGCCATATTCATTCTGCATCAGGCTGGCCAGCGTGAAGCCCTGGGTCACCCGCCCCGCAACGAATTCATAGGACAGGGTTTGATACTGCATGGCGCTGGCCGTGTTGGCGTCGGTCAAATTGTAGACAAACACGGTCGGCGTTGCCATCGAAGTTGAGACAAGCAGCCGTTTTTCCTTGGGGCGCGCGCTGGGGTCGAACGGATTAGCCGATACATCGACCTGAAGGCGATAGCGCTGGCCGACGGTGAAGCCGGAAATCCGCTGCGTGATGCCACCGCGGTTCAGGCCCGAGAGATCAAGGCTGCGATCGCCCCGTGACGCTGCCCAGACCGAATTGTCGACATAATCGATACCCTGCGCCAACACTGTCCAGCCGGGCAGCGAGGTGGCGTCGCCGGTGGCCAGCAAGGTCGATCCGGCCGGGTTGATGCCGGTTTCGAAACTGCCGTTGATGACGGTGATGGCCTGGGCACTGCCCGCGAAGGCGATCGCGGCACAGGCCGCAAGGATGACACGCATTGCACGCTCCTGATTAACGCCGACCGTAATTGATCGGTTCATAAAACAGCTATGCAATGTTCGTGCCATGCGAATAGGCAACGCAAATCCGGGAAAAATGCCGAATAAATATATAGTTAATGTAATGCAGGACTTACAGTCGTGGTAAACAGATCTAGATAAATATTTATAATGAAACGAATTTTTACGAATATTCCAAAACAGGAATCATTCTGAATTTCTGTTATCATTTATAATTTATTTATCATTCGGCAAAAGCGACAGGTGCGCGCTTTTTGAAGCAACGGTCGCCGCGCGACCTTTGATGCTGGACGACCTAGAGGAAGCGCGCCACGACTTCGCGATAGCTGCGGCTGACCTTGACCTGCGTATTCGAGCCGAGCACCAGAAAGCATTCGCCATTGGTGTGCGGCTTGACACTCTTGATGTTGTCGAGGTTCACGATCGTGGAGCGATGGATCCGCTGGAACTTGCGCGGGTCGAGCCGCTTTTCAAGGTCCTTCATCGTTTCGCGCAGGATGAGCGTCTGGTCTGCGGTATAGATGCACATGTAATCGCCCGCCGCATCGATACGCTCGATGTCGCCGACATCGACCCGGAAGATCTGGCCGCGATCCTTGATGTTGAGCACGCGCTCGTAGCGGTTGGCGGCGTGGGAATCGCCCTCGCCCGCCATGTCATCGGGGATCGAATCGGGTGCGACTTCGGTCAGGATTTCCTTCAGCCGCTCGCTTTCCTCGCAACTGCGTTTCTCGTTAAGCCGCTGGCGGACCCGGTCGATCGTCGCTGCCAACCGGTCCTGGTCGACTGGCTTCATCAGATAATCGACCGCCTGGGCTTCGAAGGCCTTGAGGGCATGCTGGCCGAAGGCGGTGACGAACACGAACAGCGGCGGTTCGATGTCGGCGAGCCCGGCGACGACCGAGAAACCATCGAACCCCGGCATCTGGATATCGAGGAAAACCAGGTCGGGCTTCAACGTCCGCACGGCCCGAATCGCCTCGCGCCCATTGGCGCAGCGTTCGATGATTTCGACATCGTCAAAGGCCTGCAGGCGCAATTCGAGCCCCTGGATGGCAAGCGGTTCATCGTCGACGATGATGGTGCGGATGGCCATGGTGTTTGCGCTTTTCCTACGGCGCCGCGAACAATTGCGGGCCTGTTGTGGGCGCCCCCGAACGGGTATCCATACGACCATCGCCCCCGATGGTCACGCTGACATTCTCGGTCTGATATGGAATGTCGATCAGCACGATCAACCCCTGCGGCGTATTTTCCGCCAATTCGAGCCGATGATCGTCACCATAGGTCTGGCGCAGCCGGTCGCGAATATTGGCAAGACCGACCTGTGTGCCGGTCACGACATCGCCGGCCGTCGCGCTTGCCAGCGTGGCGCCCAGTCCCGGCCCGGTGTCGGCAACAGTGATGACCAGCCGGTCGCCGATGCGCCGCGCCTCGACGATGATATCGGCGCCGTCCTCGCTGGGGGTCACGGCATATTTGATGGCGTTTTCGACGATCGGCTGGAGCAGCAGCGATGGCAGGCGTGCCTCCATCACCTCCGGCGCCATATCGAAACGCGTGCGCAGCCGGCTTTCGAAACGGGTACGCTCGATATCGAGATACAGCTTCAGCGCTTCGGCCTCCTGCGCCACCGTCGCCAGGCCTTCGCGTTCGCCGACGAGGCTGTAGCGCAGAAACGAGGCCAGCCGCGAAAGCATGGCATTGGCGCGATCGGTCTGCTTGAGCAGCACCAGGGTCGATATGGAATTCAGGGTGTTGAACAGGAAATGCGGGTTGAGCTGGTAACGCAGCATTTCCAGCTGCGCCGCATTGGCCTGTGCCGCGACATTGAGCATGCGTTCGGATTGTTCGGCGAGCAGCAGATAATAGTTGATGCCGTAATACAGCCCGGTCCACGCCCCCAGCACCGAAAAATCGAGCAGGATGGCGCCGAGACACTCGATGCCCTGCGGCTGCCAGCCCGGTTGGTAGAAGGTTGCATGTGCCCAGACTTCGAGTACCGAGAACAGCGCCGAGGCGGTGCCGAGGATGATCAGCGAGAGAGTCCACACGAACACCGGCTTCATCGCGATGATCCGGCGATAGGCGGCGGCCATCAGCAGTGTCAGCGAAAAGCCCGTTGCCGTCACGATCACCGCCGGCAGGATGAAGGCGACCCCCATCGAATTGGCCAGCCCCGACAGCGCGCGGAGCAGCAGATAGGCCCCCCAGCCGCCGCCCTGGAGGATCCAGAAGGCGCGGTTCTTGTCGTGAAAAAAGCTGGTTCGGCGCAGGTCTTCGAGCATGATCGTAACGCTTATAGCCGATTCCGGCTGTCACCCGATACCCCGGGGGTTGTTGGAACCAAAGCGCTGCCGCTACAACGCCTGCATGTCGCTCACCGCCGAACAATTGCGCCATTCACTCGACCGGGTTGCCGGGCTGGAACCGCGCGTTGCCGCGGCGCTGGCGCATGCCGGCTATCCCGAACCGCGCGGCCGGGCGCGCGGCGCCGGCACAATGATGCGCGCCATCGTCGGGCAACAGGTCAGCGTCAAGGCGGCGGCGAGCATCTGGAACAAGCTGGAAATCGCCTGTGGCGGGGATATGGACGATCACGCGCGCATCGCCGAAACCCCGATCGACGTGCTGCGCGCCGCGGGGCTTTCGGGGCAAAAGGCCAGCTATGTCCAGGGCCTGGCGCAGACGATTGCGACTGGTGGTATCGATTTCCACAACCTGCCCGCCGATGATGAAGCCGCGATCACGGCGCTGACCGGCATCAAGGGCATCGGCCGCTGGTCGGCGGAAATCTACCTGTTGTTCGCCGAAGGCCGGCCCGATGTCTTCCCCGCCGGCGACCTTGCCGTGCAGATCGAACTCGGCAAGATCCTGGGGCTCGAAAAGCGCCCGACCGAGAAAGCGACGCGCCTGCTCGTCGAACCCTGGCGGCCGCACCGCGGCGCGCTCGCGGTGTTCCTGTGGCACCATTACAGCATCGTGGCGCTGTGAGCCGGAACTTGATTACCGAGATCACCAGCCCGGCCAATGCGGTGTTCAAATCGCTGAAGGCGCTGACCGACAAAAAGGGCCGGCGCGAACAGGGGCTGTTCCTCGCCGAAGGGCTGCGCGTCTGCACCGAAGCGCTCGAAACCGGCCATGTGCCGCGCTATCTCATTTTCGCCGCCGATGCCGAAAGTCATCCGCTCACCCAGGCGCTGATCGCCGCGGTCGAGGCGACACGCGGCATGGCGATCCGCAGCACGCGCGATCTGCTGCATCGCCTGACCGGCAAGGACAATCCTGGCGCGGTCGCGGCGGCCTATGAGATTCCCGACACGTCGCTGTCACGCATCGACCGGACCACCGCAGCGCTGTGGGTTGTCGCCGAAAATGTTCGCGACCCCGGCAATCTCGGTACCATGCTGCGCACCTGCGATGCCACCGGCGCCGGCGGAGTCATCCTTGTCGACCAATGTTGCGACCCGTTCAGCCTCGAAGCGGTGCGCGCCTCGATGGGGGCGCTGTTCACCCGTCAGATCGCCCAGGCCAGCGGGCCGGACTTCTTCCGCTGGCTGCGCGAAGGATCGGGGCAGGTG
>JBBRVH010000051.1:0-22343 GCA_038246995.1 Sphingomonadales bacterium | reverse complement strand
GCGCCCAAATCTTCCACCGCGCAACGGGGGGGGGCCGGGGGCGCGGGCCCACCCCCCCCCCTGGCGACCCCCCCCCCGGCCGGGGTGGGGTCGGGGGTGGGTCTGGCCGCAAAAACCAAGCTTGGGCGTGGCGTCACACCCCACCCCCGACCCCTCCCGTTCCGGGAGGGGAGCAGAAGAGACGGTTGCACCACTTCGCGCCACCCCCCATTGTCCCCCCATGCCCCGCCCCAAACCCCCCGCCCCTCCCGGCCTGCCGACCCGCGAGGCGATTCTCGATTTCGTCCGCACCCAGAAGGAAACCGTGGGCAAGCGTGAAATCGCCCGCGCCTTCGGCCTGCACGCTCAGGACAAGATCGCGCTGAAAGCCCTGCTCAAGGAAATGCAGGACGCCGGCGAGCTCGAGGTCGGCCCCGGTCGCACCCTCCACAAGGGCGGTGGCCTGCCGCGCGTGACCGTCATTCGCGTCGTCGAGGTCGGCGACGATGGCGCCATCGCCGCCCCCGACCGCTGGGACCATGCCGCACCGCCGCCGCGCATCCGGGTTATCGAAGC
Organism: Sphingomonadales bacterium; assembly: GCA_038246995.1. Classification (GTDB taxonomy): domain Bacteria; phylum Pseudomonadota; class Alphaproteobacteria; order Sphingomonadales; family Sphingomonadaceae; genus Sandarakinorhabdus. The sequence continues at coordinate 21,788 of JBBRVH010000051.1, read as the reverse complement.
CAAGCGCCGCGCCGCCTTCGGCGTCGGTGACCGGTTGCTGGCGCGAATCGAGGAACAGGGCAGCGGTTATGCCGCCTTCCCGATGAAGGCGCTCGCCAAGTCGGAAGAATTCGTCCTCGGCATCCTGCGCAAGGACGCACTGGGTTACCGCCTCGTCCCGGTCGACAAAAAGGCGCGCAACGACCTGATGGTCAGCGATCCGGGCGACGCTGCGCCGGGGGACCTCGTGCTCGCCGAACCCGCTGGCCGGCCACCGCGCCAGCACGCACGCGTCGTCGAAGTGCTGGGGGACCCGTTCGCGCCGCGATCGTTCTCGCTGATCGCCATCCACGCCAAGGGCATTCCGCACCGTTTCGACGACAATGTCCTCGAACAGGCCGAAGCCGTGGCGCGGCAACCGCTTGGTGACCGCGAGGATTTGCGCGCGCTGCCGTTCCTGACCATCGACCCTGCCGACGCCCGCGACCATGACGATGCCGTCTGGGCCGCCCCCGATCCTGACCATCCGGGCCACTTCAAGGCGATCATCGCCATCGCCGATGTCAGCTATTATGTCCGCCCCGGCACCGCGCTCGACCGATCGGCGCGGGCGCGCGGCAACAGCGTCTATTTCCCCGATCGCGTCGTGCCGATGCTGCCCGAAACCCTGTCGGCTGATGTCTGCTCGCTCGTCGAGCACGAGGACCGCGGCGTGCTCGCCTGCCACATCGCCATCGATGCCGATGGCAAGATACTGTCGCAACGCTTCAGCCGCGCCGTCATCCGCTGCGTTACCAACATTGCCTATGAAGATGCGCAGGCGAGCATCGACAGCCAATCGGGCGAATTCCTGCCGTTGCTCAACGATCTGTGGGCGACCTGGCGCGCGCTCAACAAGGCGCGCGCGGCGCGGGAGCCACTGGCGCTCGACCTGCCCGAACGGCGGGTGACCCTCGATGCCCATGGCCGCATCACCGGCATCGAGCTGCGCGTCACCCTCGATGCCAACAAGCTGATCGAGGATTACATGATCGCCGCCAATGTCGCGGCGGCCAAGGCGCTGGAGGCGAAGAAATCCGCCTGCATGTACCGCGACCATGAGGCGCCGAGCCGCGAAAAGCTGATCGCGCTCAAGGATTACATGGAAACTTTCGGCCAGAATTTCGCCATGGGCCAAGTCATCAAGCCTGCCACCTTCAACCGGCTGATCGAGCGCACGCGCGGCGAGGAATACGCCGAGCAGGTGATGGAGCAGATCCTGCGCAGCCAGACCCAGGCCTATTACAGCCCCGACAACAAGGGGCATTTCGGCCTGTCGCTGGGCAGCTATGCACATTTCACCAGCCCCATTCGCCGCTACGCCGACCTTGTCGTCCACCGCGCGCTGGTCGCGGCCTACAAGCTCGGCGATGGCGGCCTGAGCGATAGCGATGCCGCATCGATGGCGCGGACGGCCGACCATGTCAGCATGACCGAGCGCCGCGCCATGGAGGCCGAACGTGACACCACCGATCGCTACGTCGCCGCCTTCCTGTCGACCCGCATCGGCGAAACCTTGCCGACGCGCATTACCGGCGTCGCCAAATTCGGTTTCTTTGCGCAAGTCGTCGGGCTGGGCGGCGATGGCCTGGTGCCGGTATCGACACTGGGCGACGAACGCTTCGTCTATGACGAGGCGAGCCGCGTTCTCGAAGGCATCGAGACCGGCACCCGCTACACCGCCGGCATGCGGCTCGATCTCGTGCTTGCCGAAGCCAATCCGATCAACGGCGCGCTGCGGTTCGAACTGCCGCTCGGCGAAGGCCAGACCCGCCCGCGCCATGACCGGGTGCACCGCGGCCGCCGGGTAGGCCAGTCACGCGTGCCCAGGGGCGTGCGGCGCGGGCGCTGAAAATTCCCGATCGTCATCCCCGCGCAGGCGGGGACCCATCGCCGAATCGCCGACACATGATGCCGAAGTTCCGGCGATGGGCCCCTGCCTGCGCGGGGGTGACGTTCCGTTGGACCGATCCTACCGCGCCATGAAACCGCCATCGACCGCCAGCGGATGGCCGGTGATGAAGCTGGCGCGCGATGAACACAGGAAAACCACGGCATCGGCGACTTCATGCGCTTCGCCCATGCGGCCGAGCGGGTGCATCTGCGCCATGAAGGCAGCGCCTTGCGGGTCCTTGGCAACGGCATCGGTCATCGGCGTGACGATGGCCCCCGGGCAAACGGCGTTGACGCGCACGCCCTGCGCCGCATAGCGCAGCGCCGCCGATTTGGTCAGCCCGACAACGGCATGCTTGCTGCCGCAATAGCCGGCGCCGCCAGCACCCGACAGGCCGGCGATCGACGCGGTGTTGACGATGGCGCCGCGTCCGGCCGGGACCATGTGGCGGAGTTCGGCGTTCATGCAGTTGAGCACGCCGGTGACGTTGATATCGAGGCTGCGGTCGAACACGTCGCGCTGGCCCCAGGGGGTGCCCATGCCTTCCAGCGACACGCCGGCATTGTTGAGCGCGCAATCGATCCGGCCCCAGGCGGCGACCAGCGCATCGACCGCGGCATCGCAGGCCGCCGCGTCGGTAACATCGAGCCCGGCCGACAGCGCTTCGCCGCCGGCGGCAACGATCATCGCGGCTGTGTCCGCCGCACCGGCGGCATTGATGTCGGTCACCATGACCTTCGCGCCTTCGGCCGCAAAGGCCAATGCGGTGGCGCGGCCGATACCGCCGCCGGCGCCGGTGACAAAGGCGGTCTGGCCTTCAAGCAGCAGTTTCATCGGGTGATCCTTTCAGGGTGAGGTCGATCCAGCGGGCGAGCCGGCGGCAGAGCAGCGCAATGCTGGCAAAACCGAAATGGTTGTGGCCGGTGGCGGGCAGCACGAGCAGTTGCGCTTCGCTGACGTCCAGGAACGCGGCGATGGCTTCGCGTGGCGGGGCACCGATATCCTTGTCGCCCGAAGCGAGGAACAACGGGCGGCGGATGGCACCGGCTTCGCTGGCAAAACTGCCCGGCATCATCGACTGCATGGCGCCGGCGTTGAACAGCCGGTCGCGGGCCGTGCGCAGCAAGGCGGTCGCCTCGGGGCTTTCGCCGGCAAAGATCGCGCCGGCGCCGGGTTTGACCTGCATCGGGTCGAAGGCGCTGCCGAAGCGCGCCGCAACCAGCGCCGACAGGTCGCGCGCGACTGCGGCTTCATCATGGGCGTAGGCGCGTTCGGCCTCGGTCAGCGCCCAATCGAGCCCGCTGGCGTTGGAGCCAAGCAGCGCGACCCCGGTAAAATCGCCGAAATGCGCCTGTTGCAGGATGATCAGCATGCCACCCATCGAATGGCCCAGCCCGATAGCGGGCACGGCCTGACCGGCCTGGTGGCGGAGCACAATGAACGCATCATGCAGTACCGCTGCGGCATCGCGCGGGCTGAACCGGTCGAAATCGGCGGGCGTGTCGCTGCCGCCGACGCCGGGAATGTCGATCGCCGCGACGGCAAAGCCTTGCGCCGTCATGCGTTCGGCAAAGCTGAAGCTGCGGTTGTCGGCATCGCCCAGCTTGAAATAGCCGCGATTGGCACCGCCGCCGGCAAGACAGAACAGCAGCGCGCGAGGGGTGCCCCGGGGCCGGTGCAGATCGGCATGCAACGTCAGCCCGCGCCAGTCGCTCTCAAGCGGCAGCACCAGTCGCAGGGCGTCGCTATGCATCAGGGCTGCGGGGCGATTTCGATGCTTATGCCGGCCAGTGTCGCATCGGCCGGCAACTGGCAGGCAAGCCGCGAGCCGGCGGTTACCGGCACGACATCGGCCAGCGCATCGAGCATGTCGCGTTCATCCTCGCCCACCGGCGGCAGCTTCGCCAGATCGGCAGCAGCAACATAGACATGGCAGGTGCCGCACGAACAACAGCCACCACATGTGCCCGCGACGTCGTGCCCGGCGCTGCGCAATGCCGTCATCAGCGTCTTTTCGGTGCCGGTTGCCAGCGTGCTGCTGGCACCGGCGCGGTTGGTGACGGTCAGCGTGATCATCAAATTCCCCATCCTGGGCGCTTTGCCCGTTTGTGGCGCAGACCTATCGGCTTTGCCAGCGCGCGACAACAGGTCGGCATACCCAAAACGCGCATTTTATACGCAAATGCCTGCCGATCGGCATTTCCCGGTCTATAGTGCGTAATTTTTGCGCGGCAAATCATTGCGCATGGCTATCGGCATGTTAGTCTTAGCCGCATTGGGGATGGGAATGGCCATGGCAGCGGTACTGCACGGATTGAAGGTGCTCGATCTCAGTTGGGGGATCGCCGGGCCGATGACGGGCATGCTGCTCGCCGATCATGGCGCCGCGGTGACACGCATCGAACGGCCCGAGGGCGATCCGTTCGCTGGCCTGCTCGGCTACAAGGTCTGGCATCGCGGCAAGCGCAACGCCGTGCTCGACCTGAAGGACGCCGGCGATCACGCGCTGTTCCTGCGACTGGTCGCCGATGCCGACGTGCTGATCGAAAGCTTCAGCCCCGGGGTGACAACAAAGCTGGGCATCGATTTTGCCAGCCTGTGCCGCATCAATCCGCGTCTCGTCATGTGTTCGATCACCGGCTATGGCGCCGATGGCCCCGATGCCGGGCGGCCGGGCTATGATGCGCTGGTCGCGGCGCGATCGGGGTTGCAGTTCGAACAGCGCGGCTGGCCCGAAGGCGCGGTCTGGCACATGACCGGCCGCGAAAACCCCTTTGTCGAAGCCGCCGAGATCGATCCCGACTGGGTGCAGGGTGCCAACCGCGAAGGGCCGTTGTTCGTCGCTTCGCCCTGGCCGTCACTGGGGGCGTTCTTTTCAGCCAGCACCGGCATTGCTGCCGCGCTGTTTGCGCGCAGCCGCAGTGGGGCGGGCCAGCATGTCCAGACTTCCTTGCTGCAAGGCGCGATGGCGTGCGGCACCGGCGTCTGGCAGCGCATGGACGATCCCGATGCGCCGGGTTTCAACACCTGGATCCTCGCGTCGAACAGCCCCAAGGGGCATTTCCAGTGCAAGGATGGCCGCTGGGTGCACAATTGGGTGCCCAATCCGCGCTTCATCCTGCAGGCGTCGGCGGGCGATACGCTCGATGCCTCGCCCGACCTGACGGTGCAGAACGACCCCGATCGCTTCGGCATCGGGCCGGAGGAATTGCTGGTCATGGCGCATTACCAGCCGATCCTCGCCGATGCCTTGAAGAAATTCAGCGCGGCCGAATGGGTGGAAGCGGCACGGATCGCCGAAATGACGATGCAGGAATGCCGTTCGATCGAGGAATCGCTGACCGACCAGTTGCTCATCGACGATGCGTGCGTGGCGACGGTCGATGATTCCGAACTGGGGCCGATCAACCAGGTCGGCATCACCTATCGGCTGTCGGCGAACCCGACACAGGTGCCGGGGCCGACGCACCCGCGCGGGGCCGATACGGCGGCGGTGAAGGCCGAGGCGGCCGCACTGCCCGACCCGGTGATCGGAGCAGCGCCAGCGGGCAGTGGTGACGCACCCTTGAAGGGTATTCGCGTTCTCGATCTCGGGCTCGCTATCGCCGGACCCTTCGGGTGCCAGTTGCTCGCCGACCTGGGCGCCGATGTCATCAAGATCAATACGCTATGGGACAAATACTGGCACGCGACCCACATTGCCTACATCGCCAACCGCGGCAAACGCAGCATCGCGCTGATGCTCAAGAACCCCAAGGCGATGGCAGTGCTCAAGCAACTGATCGCCACGGCCGATGTGGTGCAGCACAATATGCGCTATGATGCGGCGGTGCGGCTCGGCATCGACTATGAAACGCTGTCCAGGGAATTTCCTCGCCTCATTTACTGCCACACGCGCGGTTTCGAAAAAGGCCCGCGCATGGGGCTGCCGGGCAACGACCAGACCGGCGCCTGCCTGGCGGGCATCCAGCACGAGGATGGTGCGATCGCGGCGGGCGGCAAGCCGCTGTGGAGCCTGACGTCGCTGGGCGACACGGGGAATGGCTTCCTGTCGGCGATCGGCATCATGAACGCGCTGACCGAGCGCGACCGCACCGGCAAGGGGCAGTTCGTCGATACCTCGATCGTCAACGCCTGCCTGCTCAACACCAGCTATGCCGTGGCAAAGCCCGATGGCAGCGCGGTGGAGCGGCCGCATCTCGACAAGGACCAGACCGGCTATTCACGGCACTATCGCCTGTATGCGGCGCCGGATGGCTGGGTGCAGGTGGCGGCGGTATCCGACGCGCAAAAGACGGCGTTCGATGCGCTGGCGAGCGATGGCGGCGCCTGGTTCGCCGGGCAAGGCAGCGCTTCGGCGCTGGCGGCACTCGCTGCCGCCGGGGTGCCGGCGGAACTGTCCGACCCCGATGCGTCGTTGCGGCTGTTCGACAATGCCGCCTTCAAGGCCAAGGGCTGGACGGCGGAATATCGGCATCCCTATGTCGGCATGCTCGAACAGATCGGGCTGACCTTCGAGCTGTCGGCCAATCCCGGCGTCATCCAGCGGCCGCCTTTGCTGGTCGGTGATTCGACCGATGAACTGCTCCGCGAGCTTGGTTTCGATGAAGATGGCATCGATACGCTGGCCGGCGAAGGCGCCGTGATGTCCGAACCGCCGCGCAAGTCGCAGCAGACACTGAAATCGCCGTGGCAGTGAGGGCACCTTACCCCTCTCCCGCCTGCGGGAGAGGCGAGACGCGCGCCAGCGCGCCGGATGAGGGTATACCCCAACCGCGTCGCAAAAGCACACCCTCACCCGTTCGGCGAAGCCGCCGAGTCGCCTCTCCCGCAAGCGGGAGAGGGGGAATTTTGGAGGCCGCATGACCCGCATTTCATCCGCCAATCCGCACCGCCCCGACCCGGTGCTGACCATCGACACCGCCTTTTTTTGGGCCGCCGCCGATGAAGGCCGTTTCGTTGCGCAGCAATGCGGCGGTTGCGAAACCCTGTGGCACCCGCCGCGGCCGGTCTGCCCCAAGTGCCTGTCGAAGGAAAAACATGCCCATGACCTGTCGGGACGCGGCACGGTGATGAGCTGGATCAGCCCCGTCCACCCGCCGGCGCATGGTTTCGACGCGCCGCCGATCGTCGTGCTCGTCGAAACCGAGGAAGGCCTACGCTTTGTCAGCAACATCGAGGGCATCGATCCGCGCGCGATGAAGAACGGCCTCAAGGTCGAAGTCGCGTTTGCGCGCACCAAGGGCGGCCACCAGGTGCCTATTTTCGTGCCGGCGGAGGAAATCTGATGCCCAATCCCGGCAACGAAGCCTGTATCGTCGGCATCGGCCAGACCGAATTCTCGCGCGCTTCGGGGCGGTCGGAACAGCAATTGTGCGCCGAAGCCATATTGGCGGCCTGCGAGGACGCCGGGCTGTCGCCCAGGGACATCGACGGCGCGATGACCTTCGATCTCGACAATTCCGACGAAGTCGACCTGATGCGCAACCTCGGCACCCCCGAAATGCGTTATTCGATGCGTACGCCGCAGGGCGGCGCCGGGTCGGTGACGACGCTGGTTCATGCCAAGAAGGCGGTCGAATCGGGGCTGTGCGATGTCATGGTGATCTGGCGGGCGATGAACGAGCGCTCGCAATACCGCTTTGGCCAGCCGCATACCGCGGTCAATCCCAAGGGCATGAGCAGCACTTTCATGGAATGGTGCATGCCGTTCGGGGCGCAGACCCCGGCGGCGTGGGAAGCGCTGTCGGCGACGCCCTATCTCGAACGCTATGGTGTCACCTCGGAAGATCTGGGGCGCATCTCGGTGCTGTTTCGCCAAAATGCCGCGACCAACCCGGCGGCGTGGTTCTATGGCCAGCCGATCACGCTGGAAGACCATCAGAAGTCGCGCTGGATCGTGCCGCCACACCTGAAATTGCTCGATTGCTGCCAGGAATCGGATGGCGGCGTCGCGATCATCGTGACGCGGCGCGACCGGGCGCGCGATCTTCGCCAAGTGCCGGCGCGGTTGCTCGGCGCCGAATATGCCTTTCTGTTCAACCACGAGATCATTTCGGACTTCTACGAGGGCGATCTTGCCGAACTCGCCAACAGCGTGCGGGTCAAGGAACGACTTACGGCAGCCGCGGGGGTGTCCCCGGCGCAGACCAATGTCGCGATGATCTATGACAATTTCACGCCGCAGGTGCTGCGCCAGCTGGAGGCGTTCGGCTATTGCAAGCCCGGCGAGGGCAAGCATTACATCGCCGATGGCCATATGAACCTTGATGGCAAGTCGCCGCTCAGCCCCAATGGCGGGTTGATCGGCGAGGCCTATATCCATGGCATGAACAACATCACCGAAGGCGTGCGGCAATTGCGCGGCACCGCGGCGAACCAGGTGAATAACGTCGAAACGGTGTTCATGTGCTCGGGAGTCGCGGGCGCGATCATCGGGCGGTGATGCAGCGCCTCGCCGTCACGGTCGGCAGCGCCTTTGCGGGGGATATCGCCTATACGGTGCTGGCCCCCGACAGCCTGACCGCCACCAGCCGGCTGCTGTTCTGCATCCCCGGTGGCGGGGTCAACCGCGGCTATTTCGCCATGCCGGGCTTCGACTTTGCCGGCGCCATGGTCGCGGCAGGGCATGTCGTGGTGCGCGTCGATCCGCCCGGTGTCGGCGATTCGACCCGGCCCGATGCTGGTTATGCCCTGTCGGCAGCGGTGATGGCGGAGACGTTGCACGCCGTGCTGGGCCGGGTGCGGGGCGATTTCCCCGGGCTGGCGGCGATCGCTGTCGGGCACAGCGCCGGGGCGATGCTGGCAGTGGTGCAGCAGGATGTGTTCGCCGATTTCGCTGCACTCGTGCTGTTGTGCTTCGGCACCAACGGCCTGCCGCACTATTTCAAGCCCGGCATTGCCGAACGCGCGGCCGATATCGCCGCGCTGCGGACCGACCTCGCGGCGATCGCGGCCGAGCAGTTCGGTGCGCCCTACCTGCCGCCGCTGCCCGATCCGCGCCAGACGCCGGCCGCCGAGGCCATGCGCCGGGTGCACGACCATGTTGTTACCGCCATTGCCATGCAGGCGATGGCGCCGGGCAATGTCGCTGCCGAACTGGCGCGCGTGACGGTGCCCATTTTCATGGCGGCAGGCGATCGCGACATGACCGGGCCGCCGCACCTACTGCCGGCAGCGGCGGTTGCCTGCCCCGACCTGGCATTGCATGTCGTCAAGGCTTCGGGGCACCATGTCTTTGTCTCGCCGGGTGCCCCCCGGCTTTATCAGCGGCTGGCCGATTGGCTGGCGAACCATCCGGAGGACGATGAATGAGCGTGCAATATAAAGCCGGGGCCAAGCTGGCGAGCACGGTATGCGACGGCCAGATCCTCGTGCTGCGCGTCCCCGCCGTGCCGGTCGACCTGCGCATCGGCGGCGCTCCGGTGGCGCTGGCGAGCGCGGTGGGGGAGCGTACCGCCATCGATCCGGCGCTGTCGGGCGGCATCCAGACCGGCAAACGCTATACCGACGAGGCCGAAACCATGGAATTCCTGTGCACCAAGGCCGGCGCCGGCACGATCAGCGTCGATGGCGTCGCGCTTGGTATCAAGGCTGCCAAGGCGCTGCCATCGTCGGATTGAGGCGATGAACCTGTTCACCCTTCTCGAAATGGCCGCCGATGCGATGGGCGATCGCATCGCCATCAGCCATGGCGAGCACGACATGACCTATGCCGAGCTGCTGATCGCCGCACGACGCGCCGCGGCGCAGGTGCACGCGGCGGGGGCGACGCGGCTGGCCTATCTGGCGGTCAATGGCCCGGCGGCGCCGGTGGCGCTGTTCGGCGCAGCGTTGGCCGGGGTGCCCTATGTGCCGATCAACTATCGGCTGACCGATGCCGAGATCGCCGCGCTGCTGGCGCGCATTCCCGGCGCGTTGCTGGTCAACGATGTCGAAACCCCCGGCTGGGCCAGCGCGAATGACGGCGATCCGGGGGTGACGCTGGTCAGCGTGATGGCATTTATCGGCGAAACCCTGTTGTACGCGGGCGATGCCCCCGATAATGACCGCAGCATCGCGGTCGAACTGTTCACCAGCGGCACCACCGGCGCCCCCAAGGCGGCGATTTTGCGCCACGACAATCTGATGGCCTATATCCTCGGCAGCGTCGATTTCATGGGGGCGGATGAGGATGATGCCGCGATCGTCACCGTTCCACCCTATCATGTCGCGGGCATTTCGGCGGTTTTGAGCTCGGTTTATGCCGGGCGGCGCATGGTGCAATTGCCGGCGTTCGATCCGGGTGACTGGCTGATGCTGGCGGCGCGGCATCGCATCTCCAATGCCTTTCTGGTGCCGACCATGCTGCAACGCCTTGTCGAGCATCTCGGTAAAACGCCGCCCGACCTGCCGGCGCTGCGCGCGCTGGCCTATGGTGGCGGCCGCATGCCGCCGGCGATCGTCGAGCGTGCCATGGAGCTGTTGCCCCGGGTTGATTTCACCAATGCCTATGGCTTGACCGAGACGAGCAGCACCATCGCGCTGCTCGACCCCGCCGACCATCGCGCCGCGCGGGCGGCCAGCGATCCGGCGCTGCGGGCGCGGTTAGGTTCGGTCGGTCGGGCGCTGCCGATGGTGGACATCGCCATTCGCGACGAAGCGGGGGCGGTGTTGCCGCCGGGCGAGGCGGGGCTGGTGTTCGTGCGCGGCGACCAGGTGGCGGGGGAATATCACGGCCTGGGCAGCCTGCTCGATAGCGAAGGCTGGTTCCCGACGCGCGATCGCGGCTGGATGGATGATGCCGGCTATCTGTTTCTCGATGGCCGTGCCGATGATGTGATCGTGCGCGGCGGCGAAAATATCTCGCCGGGCGAGATCGAGGCGGTGCTGTCGGATCACCCCGATGTGCGCGACGTCGCGGTGGTGGCAATGCCCGATGAACAATGGGGCGAAGCCGTGGCGGCGGTGGTGGTGCTGGCGCCAGGATCAACGGTGACGGAGGCAGCGTTGCAGGCGCTGGTGCGCGACAGGTTGCGGTCGAGCCGGGTGCCGGCGCTGGTGCGCTTCGTCGAGGCGCTGCCGTATAACGAGACCGGCAAGTTGCTGCGGCGGGTGGTGCGGGACCAGTTGGCGTGAAGACGATTCCGGGGCCTGAAGCCCCGGACCCCCGGTTGTGGGCGGTGCGCTATGCGGGGTTGTTGCTCGACCAACCCGTCACCCCCGCGCAGGCGGGGGCCGATCACCCGCATTCGGTCACCTGCGACAGCGCGATGGCGATGGGCCCCCGCCTTCGCGGGGGTGACGGTGAAGAAAGTGACCACCCCGCGCACGCGTGGCGCCGCGCCGGGCTGATGGCAGTGACCGGCAACCCCGATGGTCCTGGCCTTGTCTGCCCCCTCGCGCTCACCAGCGCGGCCGATGGCGCGCTGCTGGCGCTGCGCCACCTTGCCCCCGAGGCGGCCCTGCCGGCCAATGGCGCGCTGTTGCTGGGGGAACGCGCGCGGATGCTGGGCCTGTCGCGGCAGGGGCGAACCGCGGCGAACGGGTCGTGCCGGCTGCTCGATACGGCCGACGGGCGGGTGGCGATCAACCTGGCGCGCGCGGATGATTGGGGGTTGTTGCCGGCGCTGGTCGAAGCCGAGGTCTGTGATTGGGGGGATCTGGCGGCGCAACTGCGCCTGTGGACCACGGACGCCATCGTGGCGCGTGGTGCCGAGCTTGGTCTCGCCATCGCCGCCGACCGCCCAGCGCGGCCGCAACGCCGCTGGTGCCGGACTCTGCCCGGCGGGTCGGTGCGCCGCAAGCCGCACCAGCTGGTCCTCGACCTGTCGTCGCTCTGGGCCGGACCACTTGCAGGATCGCTGCTGGCGATGCTGGGGGCGGAGGTCGTCAAGCTGGAAAGCGCTGCCCGTCCTGATGGTGCACGCGCCGGCCATGGCGGTTTCTTCGCGCTGCTCAACGGCATGAAGCGCCATGTCGTGCATGATTTTGCCGACCGCGCCGGGCTGGTGGCGCTGGTGGCAGCGGCCGATATCATCATCGAAGGCTCCCGCCCGCGCGCGTTGCAACAGCTTGGCATCGATGCCCGGCGCGAGGTGGCGCGCGGCGCCGTGTGGATCGGCATCACCGGCCATGGCCGCGATGGCGCCAATGCGTTGCGGGTCGGCTTTGGCGATGATGCGGCGGTTGCCGGCGGGCTGGCCAGCGCGATGGCGGCGGGCTGGGGCGAAGCGCTGTTCGCCGGCGATGCGATTGCCGATCCGTTGACGGGGATTCATGCAGCGCTTGCCGGCTGGCAGGCGTGGCAGGGCGGGCGCGGCGCGCTGATCGACGTGTCGCTGCGGCGGACGGTGGCGTTTGCGGCGCGCGCCGGGCGGGCGCCTGACGTGCGGGCGTGGCAGGCGCTGGCCAAGGCGGATACGGCGGCGCTGTATCCGTTGCGGGCGCCATGCTGATCCGGGGCGCCGAAGTCGCGGGCCAGCGCTGCGACGTGCGCATCGGTGGTGGCATCATCACCGCCATTGCGCCGCAGTTGCCGCCACAGGCCGGGGAAAACAGCCTCGACGCCGATGGCGGCGCGCTGCTGCCGGGGCTGCATGATCATCATATTCACCTCGATGCCACCGCCGCGGCGCTGTTGTCACTGCGCTGCGGGCCGCCGCACGTGACCAGCCTTGACGCCCTGGCGGCGGCGTTGGTGGCCGCGCCGGGCAGCGGCTGGCTGCGCGGCGTCGGCTATCACGACAGTATCGGGCACGTCGATCGCGCCTGGCTCGATACGCATGGCCCGGCGCGGCCGCTGCGCATCCAGCATCGTGGCGGGCGGATGTGGGTGTTCAACAGCCGCGCCATGGCGGAAATCGGCGGTGGCGTGCCGACCGATGGCCGGTTGGTGGATGGCGACGCGCTGGTCGCGGCTCGGTTGGGGCGGGTGCCGCCCGACCTGGCAGCGCTCGGGGGGCGGCTCGCGGCGCTGGGGATCACCGGGGTGACCGAGGTGACGCCGCGCAATGATGCCGCGGACTTCGCGCGCTATGCCGGTGCGGGGATGGTGCAGCGCCTGCTGGTGATGGGTGGGGCGTCACTGGATGCGCAGGTTCCGGTCGGGAAAGCCCGGCGCGGCGCGGTGAAATTGCACTATCACGACCATGATCTACCCGATCTCGACGTCCTGGCGGCCGAAATCGCCCGCGCGCATGGCGTCGGGCGGCCGGTGGCGGCGCATTGCGTGACGCGCGGGGAGCTGTTGCTGACGCTCGCGGCGATCGAAATGGCGGGGCCGCACCCCGGTGATCGCATCGAACATGCCGGGATAGCGCCCGATGAAGCGGTCGAATGGGTGGCGCGGCTGGGCCTGACGGTGGTGACCCAGCCGCATTTCCTCGCCGAAAGGGGCGTGCAATATGCCCGTGAAGTGGCCGCCGATGACGTGCCGTTGCTCTATCGGTTGCAATCGTGGCGTGCCGCCGGGGTGCGGCTGGCCGCCGGCAGCGATGCGCCGTTCGGCGGCTTGAGCCCTTGGGCGGCAATGGCGGCGGCAGTGAACCGCCTGCCGGGGTTCGGAGCGGGTGAGTCGCTGAACCCCGAGGCGGCGTTGGCGCTGTATCTGGGGCCGGCAGATGATCCCGGCGGCCCGGCGCGGCGGGTGGCGGTGGGGGCGGTAGCGGATTTGTGCCTGATCGACCGCAATTGGGTAGCGGCGCGCGCGGACCTGGCGGCGGTGCAGGTGCGAGCGACGATCATCGCCGGGGCCGCCGTTTTCGAATCGGCGGTCTCTGATCCTTGCCGACTACCGCCAATCGGCTAGGCTGGTGGCCGCCGCGCGGTAGGGGGGCAGCATGAATGGGTTGATTGCGCTGGGGCGCGATGCTGTCGTGCTTGCTGTTCGGCCTGGCGCACGCCTTTGGCTTTTCGGGTGGCGAGTTCTCGTTCGATCCGGTCACGATGGCCCTGACGGCGGTACCGGCATTCCTGGCGGTCTGGCTGCGCTTGCGGACCGGCAGTGTGGTGCTACCCATCCTGGTGCATAATTTTGGCAATGCGATATCCCTGCTGATCTAGGCGTCGCCCGGTCACGCGATCGCGTCGATCAGCCCCCATGCCAGCGCCGTGCGCGTCGGCACGCGCGCCATGGTGAGCGCCATCCATGCCGTGCGGTGGCGGCCGATGCGGGCGGTGAGGCTGGCGGTGCCGCCGGCGCCGGGGATGAGGCCGTATTTCAGTTCGGGGAGCTGGAACCAGGCGCGTGGGCTTGCGGTGATGCGGGTGCCGAAGGCGGCGATTTCGGCGCCCGCGCCGATGGCCGCGCCTTGCACATGCACCGAAAGGCGCGGGGCGAGGCGGGCGAGGCGGGTGGCGGGCAGGCGCAGGCTGCGTAGCCAGTGCGCGGTGGCGGGGTCGCTGACCTGGCCGAATTCTTCGACCGCGCCGCCTTGCGAGAAGCTGCGGCCCTGCGCGCTGAGGTGGACCGGCGCGCCGGTGGCGAGGGCGAGGTCGAGCGCTTCGCACAGCGCGTCGCGCATTTTCGTGCCGATGGCGTTGTGGCTGGCCGGGTCGGCGAGGGTAAGGCGCAGCGTTTCGCCTTCATAGTCGCTGTGCAGCGGCTGTTCGGGCGGTGCCAGTGGCGGTAAAACCGGCGCCTGTGCCTGCCAACGGCGGAATTCGGGCCCCTGTTGCAGCGTCGCATAGGCGAAGCTTTCCAGCGTCAGCGCCTCGGCAAGCGGCCGTTTGTGGGTCGTGCGCAGTAGCTGGACGAGCACCATTGCCGCGATCGGGGCGTGCGAAATGCCCGTGAGCAGCGGGGGAAGTGCGGTTGAATCGCCGATTATGACGTCGCAACCGCGCAACTGCGTGGGGGTTGCGGGGCCAATGGCGATCACCGGGCAGGGCAGCGCGTGCAGCCAGCGGGCGGTTCGCGGGGTGATCGCGGCGCTTTCAACGCACAGTGCGGGTGTGTCGCTGTCGGGTCCGAAGGCCTCCCGTGGCGGCTGCGACGCAATCAGCCGGGCGAGCGCCGCCCGGTCGAGCAGTTCATTTGGCGGCATGGGCGGCGACGATGCCCAGGAATGGCGGGCGTTCACCGCCGCCATCGACCGCGAGGGCCTCGCCATTGATGTAGCTCGCCATGTCGGAGGCGAGAAACAGCGCGGCATTGGCGATGTCGCGCCCGGTGCCGAGCCTTCCGGCCGGCAGGCTGGCGGCGAGCGCGGCGCGGGCGGCGGCCGAGCCATAGGTGAAATCGGCGGTTTCGGTTTCGATCAACCCGGCGATGATGGCGTTGACGCGAATGGCAGGTGCCCATTCCTGCGCCAGGCTGCGGGTCAGGCCCAGCAATCCCGCCTTGGCGGCGGCATAGACCGCGGTGCCCGGCGACGGGCGGACGGCGGAAACGCTGGCGATGTTGATGATGCTGCCGCCGGGCGGAATCCAGCGGTGCGCGGCGCGCGCGACATGGATGGGGGCGAGCAGGTTGAGCGCGATGATTTTTTCGGAGAAGCGCGGCGAGGCGGTGGCGGCATCGGTCTGCGGCGCACCGCCGGCGTTGTTGATGACGACATCGATGCGGCCCGTTTCGGCGCCGATCGCGTCGATCATCGCCGTTACCGCTTCGGCATCGCGCACGTCGCAGGCGCGGAATTCGGCCGGAATCGGCCCCTCCGGCGGGGTGCGGCCACAGGTGAAGACGCACGCCCCGGCATCGGCAAAGGCGCGAACGATGTCGCGCCCGATGCCGCGGCTGCCGCCGGTGACGAGGATGATCTTGCCGTCATGCCGCACGTTGTGGCGCTCCCCTGCTCTCTTGGCACGCATGCACGGGGGTGATGGCGGTGGCAAGAGGCGCCGCAGAGCCGGTCATCCAGCGCCCCCGATCAGAAGCTTTTGGGCAATTTCAGCACATGCGTCGCGACATGGCTGAGGATGAGGTTCGTGGAAATCGGCGCGACCTGGTAAAGCCGCGTCTCGCGGAACTTGCGTTCGATGTCATATTCCTCGGCAAAGCCGAAGCCGCCATGCGTCTGCACGCACATGTCGGCGGCGAACCAGCTTGCTTCGGATGCCAGCAGCTTGGCCATGTTTGCCTCGGTGCCGCACGGCGCGCCGGCATCGAACAGCGCTGCCGCCTTGTCGACCATCAGCGACGCCGCGCGCAATTGCACATGGGCGCGGGCGATCGGGAACTGCACCCCCTGGTTTTCGCCGATGGCGCGGCCGAACACCGATCGTTCGGCGGCATAGGCTGCCGCCCGGTCGATGAAGAAGCCGCCATCGCCGATGCATTCGGCAGCGATCAGGATACGCTCGGCATTCATGCCCGACAGGATGTAGCGAAAGCCCTGGCCTTCCTCGCCGATCAGATTGGCAACGGGGACGCGCAGATCGTCGAAGAACAATTCGGTCGTGGCATGGTTGAGCATCGTGCGGATCGGCCGGATCGTCAGGCCGTTGCCGACGGCGGTGCGCATGTCGACGAGCAACACGCTCATCCCGTCGGATGGCTTGGCGCAGGCCTCACGAGGCGTGGTGCGCACCAAAAGGACCATCAGGTCCGAATGTTCGGCGCGGCTGATCCAGATCTTCTGGCCCGAAACGATATAATCATCGCCATCGCGGCGGGCGAAGGTGCGGATGCGGCTGGTATCGGTGCCGCTGGCCGGCTCGGTCACGCCGAACGCCTGCAGGCGGAGCGCACCGCGGGCGATCGCCGGCAGATACTGCGCCTTTTGCGCCGCCGAACCATGTTTGAGCAGGGTTCCCATCACATACATCTGCGCGTGCGCGGCGCCGCCGTTGCAGCCGCTGCGATGCACTTCCTCCAGGATCGCGGTCGCGGCGGCCAGCCCCAGCCCGGAACCGCCATAGGCCTCGGGGATCAGCACCGACAGGAAGCCGGCAGCGGTCAGCGCGTCGACGAATTCGACCGGATAGGCGCGGTCGCGGTCCTTGGCCTGCCAGTAGGAACCGGGGAAGTCGGCGCACAGGCGGCGCACCGAGGCGCGGATTTCGGGGAATGATTCGGGCTCGGTCATGGCCTTCGACGTAACGCATCGCGGCCTTGCGCAAAAGCCGATCGCGTCAACTCGCCCAATCGGCGACATCGTCGCGTTGCCCGATCAGCGCCAGGCCGTGCGCGATCGAAGTGAGTTCGCCGCCAGCGGCCACGCGATCGGCACCGAAGCGCCGGGCGAAGATGGCATTGACCGCCGGGATCAGCGATGAACCTCCGGTCATGAACACCCGGTCGATCTCGCCATCGGCCACGCCCGCGGCGGCGAGCGCCGCATCGACGGTCGCTTCGATGCGGGCCAGATCGTCGGCGATCCAGCCTTCGAAATGCGCGCGGGTCACTTCGGCCTCGATTTCCAGGCCAGCGCCGGCGAAGCGGAAAATCGCGCTGTCACGGTCCGACAGGGCGCGCTTGACCTGGCCGATGGCATCGTAAAGCGGATAGCCGAGATCATTGTCGATCACCGCGATCAGCCGGGCGATGGCATCGGGGTCGGCGGCCTGGCGGTGCAGGCGGCGCAATTCCTCCATGGTGCGGCGATTGCGCATCAGCGCCAGCCGCGACCAATTGCCGAAATCGGCGAAATAGCGCCCCGGGATGGTAAGCGTCTTGTCGAACGACCGATAATCGCTGCCCTTGCCGAGTTGCGGCAGCACGAGATGATCGAGCAGCCGGAAATCGAAATCATCGCCGGCAATGCCGATGCCGGCATGGCCGAGCGCGGTGAAACGCTGGGCTGCCCCGGGCGCCTTCATCTCGACGACCGAAAAATCGCTGGTGCCGCCGCCGAAATCGGCCACCAGCACCGTCGCCGCATCGGACAGGCGGGCGGCATAGCTGAACGCTGCTGCCAATGGTTCGTAGACGTAATGGATTTCGGCGCCGAAACCTTCGAACATCCGGTCATAGCGCTGCCGGGCGAGCGCCGGGTCGGGGCTGCTGCCGGCATAGGCCACCGGGCGCCCGACGATGATCCGGTTGTTGCGATCATCGAGCGCGCCGCCGGCGTGACGCTTCAGTTCGCCCAGAAAGGCCTTGCCGAGCGCTTCGAAGCTCAGGCGTTGCTCGAAGATCGCGGCTCGGTCGAAGCTGCTGCTGGCGGCGACCGACTTGAACGACTGGACGAAGCGGCAATCCTGCGGCCAGGCCAGATATTCGGCGATTGCCCATGGCCCGGCCTCGACCGCAACGCCGGTGGCGGCGGCGTCGTTTTCCCAGAAGCACAGCGCCGAGCGGAAAACCGGCGTCATCGCGGTCGGCCCGGCAAATGCCAGCAGGCGGGCATCGGCGCCCGGCGTCGCCGCGGCCACGACCGTGTTGGTCGTGCCGAAATCCAGCCCGATGGCTGGGCGTAAGGAAGCTGTCTGCATGGGGGCCCCGAGGCGCCGGTCGGGCGGGAGCGCGTCTATGCAGGCGAACCGGCGCCGCTGGCAAGCCGGCTGGCGATCGCCAGCCTCGACCTTTTTGCCGGCACGGCCTAATTGCAGGGCAGCGAACGCGGACCATGGCCGCAACCCGAAGGAGTGTCGGATGCAGGAAAATGCTCGCCAGACGGCCGCGGTGGCGGGGCAGGCGCCAGACGCGGCGGTATCGCCGCTCGATGCCGGCCCGATGGCCAATTTCTGGATGCCGTTCACCGACAATCGCTATTTCAAGCACAACCCGCGCCTGCTCGAACGCGCGCAGGGTATGCATTACTACACGCCGGAGGGCCGCCGCCTGCTCGATGCGACTGCCGGGCTGTGGTGCGTCAACGCCGGCCATGGCCAGCCGGGCATCACCGCCGCCATCCAGGCGCAGGCGGCGAAAATGGATTTTGCGCCGACCTTCCAGCTGGCGCACCCGCTGGTCTTCACCCTTGCCGAACGCCTCGCCGGGATCATGCCGGCCGGGCTCGATCGCATCTTCTTTACCAATTCGGGCTCCGAATCGGCCGATACCGCGCTCAAGATGGCGCTCGCCTATCACCGGGCGCGGGGCGATGCCGGCCGGGTGCGGTTGATCGGCCGGGCGCGCGGCTATCATGGCGTCAATTTCGGCGGCATGTCGGTGGGTGGCATCGGCCCGAACCGCAAGGCATTCGGCGCGCAGGTGATGGGGGTCGATCATCTTGGCCACACCCATGGCGCGGTGCCGGCGTTCACGCGCGGCCAGGGCGCGACCAATGCCGATCTGGCGGTGGAGCTTGAAAACCTTGTCGCGCTGCATGGCGCCGAACAGATCGCGGCGGTGATCGTCGAGCCGGTAGCCGGATCGACAGGCGTGCTGGTGCCGCCGCGCGGTTACCTGGAGCGCTTGCGCGCGCTGACCCGCCAGCATGGCATCCTGCTGATCTTCGACGAGGTCATCACCGGCTTCGGCCGGCTCGGCAAGGCGACCGCAGCGGACTATTTCGGGGTCAAGCCCGATATCCTGACGCTCGCCAAGGGCCTGACCAACGGCGCCGTGCCGATGGGGGCGGTGGCGGCATCGCGCGCGGTGTTCGACACGATCGTCGACAATGCAGCGCCGGGCATCGAGTTCGCGCATGGCTATACCTATTCGGGGCATCCGCTGGCGGCGGCGGCCGGCATCGCCACGCTCGATGTCTATGCCGAACAGCAAGTGTTCGAAAATGCCGCCGGGCTGGCGGATTACTGGGAGGCGGCGCTGCACAGCCTCAAGGGCCAGCGCCATGTCATCGATGTGCGCAACCTGGGGCTGGTCGCCGGGGTGGAGCTCGAACCCCGCCCCGGCGCGCCGGGGGCGCGGGCGACCGACCTGTTCCGTACCTGTTTCGACGAAGGCCTGCTGGTGCGCGTCACCGGCGATATCATCGCGCTGTCGCCGCCGCTGATTCTGGAAAAAACCCATATCGACGAGATTGTCGAACGCCTCGCCGGTGTGCTGGGCCGCACCGCGTGAGCCTGACCGAAGCGGCCATCGACAATGCCGTGGCGGGCGCGCCGCTTGCCGACGTGCCCGAACTGGCCAAGGGGCTGAAGCCGCGCCATGTCGAAATGATCGCCATCGGCGGCATCATCGGTGCCGGGCTGTTCGTCGGCAGCAGCGCCGCCATTGCCGCCGCCGGGCCGGGGATCATCATCAGCTATGGCATCGCCGGGCTGATCGTCATGCTCGTCATGCGCATGCTCAGCGAGATGGCGATGGCGTTGCCCGGCGTGCAATCCTTTCCCGAATTCGCGCGGATCGGCATCGGCCATTGGGCCGGCTTCATGAGCGGCTGGCTCTACTGGTATTTCTGGGTGGTCGTGGTCGCCATCGAAGCGATTGCCGGCGCCGGCATCATCCACCTCTGGCTGCCGGGGGTGCCGGTCTGGGCGATCGGCGTCGCGCTGGTGGCGGGGTTGACGGGGATCAACCTGATGTCGACGCGGTCCTATGGCGAATTCGAATTCTGGTTTTCCTCGATCAAGGTTGCCGCGATCATCGTCTTCATCCTCGTCGGCCTCGCCTGGCTGGTCGGTGCCGATGCTTCGCCTGGGCTGGCCAACCTCAGCGGCGATGGCGGTCTGCTGCCCAAGGGCGGCTTTGCCGTGCTCGGCGCGGTCACTTCGGTGATCTTTTCGCTGGTCGGCGCCGAAATCGCCACCATTGCCGCGGCGGAATCGGCCGATTCGGGCAAGACCGTGGCGCGCATGGCCGGGTTGGTGGCATGGCGGATCCTGATTTTCTATATCCTGTCGATCGCGGTGATCGTCAGCGTCGTGCCGTGGCAAAGCATCGTGCCGGGCAATTCGCCCTTTGCCATGGTGCTGGCGGAGATGCAGGTGCCCGGCGGCGCGACGATCATGAACGCCATCGTGCTGGTGGCGGTGCTGTCGTGCCTCAATTCGGGGTTGTACGTCACCTCGCGGGTGCTGTTCGCGCTGGCGGCGCGCCGCGATGCGCCGCAATGGCTGGTCGCGGTCGACCGGCGGCAGGTGCCCGTGCGCGCCATCCTCGTCGGCAGCGCCTTCAGCTACCTGGCGCTCGCTGCCTCGGTGTTGTCGCCGGAAATGGTCTTCGCCTTTCTGGTGGCGGCGTCGGGCGCCATCATGATCTTCATCTACCTGATGATCTCGGCAGCGCAGTTGCGGCTGCGCGCACAGCTCGAACGCGACACGCCCGAGCTGCTGGTGGTTCGCATGTGGCTGCACCCGTGGGGGACGATCGTCGCCATGGTGGCAATGGTCGGCGTGCTCATCGCCATGGCGCTCACTCCCGGACTGGCGCGGGAATTCGCTGCCAGCCTGATCACGGTCGCCATCGTCGGCGGCTGTTTCCTGCTGTTCCGCCGGGGCAAGGCCGGCTGATCACCGCACGCGTCGCAAAGGGAGGAACGGACTTGCTGGTCGGGGTGCCCAGGGAGATCAAGAACCACGAATATCGCGTCGGCCTGATGCCCTTTGCGGTGCGCGAATATGTGGCGCAGGGCCATCGTGTCATCGTCGAAACGGGTGCCGGTGCCGGGGTCGATGCGGACGATGCCTGCTATGTCGCCGCCGGTGCCGAAATCGTCGCCAGCGCCGACGAGGTGTTTGCCCGCGCCGAAATGATCGTCAAGGTCAAGGAACCGCAGGCTGCCGAGATCGCGCGGCTGCGCCCTGGCCAGATCCTCTACACCTATCTGCATCTCGCCCCCGATCCCAGGGCTGTTCAGTTCTCTCATATATAGGCCATTTTGGCGATTTGACTGAAGCCGCCGAGGGCGTTGGCGTAGCGGTCCTGGCGGATTGAACGTTTCTGATTGAAGCGCAGGATATTGGCGGCGAAGCTGCGCAGGCGGGCGAAGATGCCGGGGTTTGTGCGGATGCGCGACCTGTCTTCGTCGAGGGTGACATCGCGCAGATGGTGGTTGCTGTTTTCGATGCGCCAGTGGTTGCGGATGGCTTGGCCTGCCTGGTCGGC